>CAZZBI010000066.1:0-18756 GCA_964652385.1 uncultured Pirellulaceae bacterium
GACTACCTCGCGCAAGTCATTGGCTTGTCAGGGAGTTAGTGTGCGTTTGCCCTGCCTCCCCTCCCCCGTTCTCGATGCCTCGGACCGGAGCGAAATCGGCATGCGGTTCTTCATCGCCGGCGTGATGCAGGGGTCGTCGCACGGCACCAAGCTGCACGATCAGGATTACCGCCAGCGGATCGAAGCGACGATCCGCCGCGCAATTCCTGCGGCCGAGGTCTACGATCCTTGGGCCAACCACCGGGAATCGATCACCTACGACGACCTGACCGGCAAGCAGGTCTTTCTCGAGCACAACCGGATGTGCGGCGAGATGGACGTGGTCGTCGCCTTCGTTCCGCAGGCCTCGATGGGGACGGCGATCGAGATGTGGGAGGCGTTTCGGAACGACCGGATGGTGATCGCCATCAGCCCGATGGCTCACAACTGGGCGATCAAGTTCGTCAGTCACCTGCGCTACGACTCACTGGACGACTTCGACCGCGCGATGGAAGATGGATCGCTCCCTCGCCGGATCGCCGCCTTTGGTCGCTCCTGAGTCGTCCCGCGTCCGAGTCGCACATGACTTCGCTTCTGGAACTCGATCGCGCCGCTCTTCGCGCCTGGCTCGTCGAACGCGGTTTCCCCGCGTACCGCGAAGGGCAGAT
Organism: uncultured Pirellulaceae bacterium; assembly: GCA_964652385.1. Taxonomy (GTDB): domain Bacteria; phylum Planctomycetota; class Planctomycetia; order Pirellulales; family Pirellulaceae; genus UBA11682. The sequence goes on from CAZZBI010000066.1 coordinate 648, forward strand.
CCGTCGCTGGATCTACCAGCGCCGGGCCGATTCGTTCGAGGCGATGAGCGATTTGCCGAAGGAGCTGCGGGCTCGTCTGGCCGAGTCGTTCGTGCTGCGGACCGGAACGGTCGCCCGGCACCAGCAGGCGAGCGACGGGACCGAGAAGCTGCTGATCGAATGGCCCGGTGGCGGACGGATCGAATGCGTGCTGCTCCGGGACGAGGAGCGGCGGACGATCTGCATCAGCAGCCAGGTCGGCTGTGCGATGGGATGCGTCTTCTGCGCCAGCGGTCTCGACGGCGTCGACCGGAGTCTGACTCGCGGCGAGATCGTCGAGCAGATGCTGCGACTCCAGGGGCTCCTGCCCGCCGACGAGCGTCTCAGTCATATCGTCGTGATGGGAATGGGAGAGCCGCTCGCGAATCTCGACAACGTCGTCGCGGCGCTGCGCGAAGCGAACGCGAAGGACGGACTCGATATCTCGGCGCGGCGCATCACCATCTCGACCGTCGGCCTGCCGCCGGCGCTTCGCCGTCTGACGCGCGAGGAGCCGCGGTTCCATCTGGCGGTATCGCTCCACGCTCCCAACGATCCCCTTCGCGACGAGATCGTTCCGGTCAATCGGAAGATCGGCATCCAGGCGGTGCTCGAAGCGGCGGACGAGTATTTCGAGGCGTCGGGGCGGCGACTGACCTACGAGTACGTGCTGCTGGGCGAGCTAAACGATCGCCCCGAGCATGCCCGCGAACTGGCGGCGCTGCTCCGCGGGCGGACGGCGCTGCTGAACGTCATTCCGTACAATCCGGTCGCCGGTCTGCCGTATCGGACGCCGACAGTCGAAGCGATCCGAAACTTTCGCGACGAGCTCGAACGGCGCGGCGTCAACGTCCGCTTTCGTCAGCGCAAGGGGGACGAGATCGACGCCGCTTGCGGTCAGCTCCGTCGCTCGACGCCGACGTCGAATCTGGTTGCCATCGCACCGCCGAGGGGCTGAGCGATCGGTGACGATCGCTTCGTTCTTCCCGTTACCGAGACGCCGATGCCTCGCCCTCCCCGCGCCGAACGACCGCCGATCGAGACGTTGATCGAAGGGACGGAAGAGACGGGGGAAGGATGGGGGCGAGTCGGCGATCGGATCGTTCGCGCCTGGGGCGCCCTCCCCGGCGAACGCGTGCTCGTGGCGATCCGCAAGCGCAAGGGGGGCGTCTGGACCGGGTTCGTTTCCGAGGTGCTCGAAGCGTCGGCCGATCGGATCGCCCCGCGCGAGTCGCATTACCTGTGCTGTTCGCCGTGGCAGGTCCTCGATCCGGGGCGCGAGAACGCCTTCAAGCAAGAGGCGGTGCGCCGGATGGCGGCCGACAAGCACGGGATCGAGCTGCCGGAGTTCGAGGTCGAAGGGGAGATCGGCTTCGGTTATCGGAACAAGCTCGAGTTCGGGTTCTTCTCGACCGATGCCGGACTGAGCCTGTCGTTCTTCATGCGCGGCGGATCGGGGTGGCGGATCCCGATCGACGGTTGCGAGCTGGGGAGCGAAGCGATCGGACGCTGTGCCCGCCGGATCGTCGCGCGACTGAACGAACTGCAGGTGACGTCGCGGCAGGTGAAGAGTCTGGTACTCCGGAGCAATCGGCGCGGCGAGGTGGTCGCGGGGCTCTACGCTCGCGATCCGATTCCCGCCGTCGGTCCGCTCGACGATGTTCCGGAACTGGTCGGACTGCGCGTCTATCGCTCGAATCCCAAGAGCCCGGCGAGTGTCGTCGATTCGGTCGCCGAGGATCACGGAGCGGCGGCGATCGTCGAGACGCTGGACGGTCATCCGTTCGAGCTGACCGATCGGAGCTTCTTTCAGGTCAACGTCCCGTGCTTCGAACGGGCGCTCGAGGCGATCCGCGCCGAGGTGCCGACCGGCAGTCCGCTGGTCGATCTGTATGCCGGAGTCGGGTCGATCGGCATCGGTCTGGGGATTCCCGGTACGCTCTTCGTCGAGAGCGATCCGACCTGCGTCGCCTGTCTGGAAACGAACGTCGCTCGGGCCGGTCTGGCCGGAGCGACGATTCTGGGGCAGCCGGCCGAAGCGGGGCTCCCCGAGTGGCCGCGCGGCGCGACGGTGATCGTCGATCCGCCGCGAGTCGGTCTGCATCCGAAGGTGGTCCGGCGGCTGGCCGAGACCCCTCCGGCGCGACTGATCTATCTGAGCTGCAATCCCGAGACGCAGGCGCGGGACCTGGCGGCGTGGGGAGCGGCGTTTCGATTGGTCGGTTACCGCGCGTTCAACTTCTTCCCGCGCACGCCGCATCTGGAGACGTTGGCGATTCTGGAGCCGCGGTAAGTCGTGCGCCCGCCGCACGCGCTGCGAGGTTTCGAACCGAGGGCGTGGGGAGAGGACACCGCATGCGCTGCGCAGTTTCTCGAACGACCGGCATCGCACGGCCGCGCGTCGGGGACGACGCGGGCCTACGTTTGTCAACTGGGCCCGAGGCACGGGGACCCCTGCGCTTGGCGCTGCGGGCTGGTGAGGCGCGGGGACCCCTTGCTGACGCTGCGGGCTGAGGCACGGGGACCCCTTGCTGACGCTGCGGGCTGGTGAGGCGCTTAGATCATGGGGCTGGTCGGGCTCGTTGCGGAACTTCAGGTCGATCGACGGCGCCGGAGGTTTTTCCTCGTCCTGTCCGTTTGCCTCGCCGATATAATCGCTGACGTCGGGCGAATCGGACCCTCGGGGATCGATCGTGCGCCGGTCCGGATCGGACACTTCGGCAGCGAGGCCGAATCGCCGATCGCTCGACGTCCGCTCGAAGAATCGTCTGCGGGACCGGGGAGGTCGGAAGCGCGACGAGTTCTGCGAGGCATCGGCTTCGGGGAGTTCCCGATGCGATCCCAAGTTTCGGCCGGCGACGCATGATCACCTCCCGATTCGTCATCAAGCCGAAGCAGCAGCTGGGCAAGTACCGGATCGAGTGCAAGCTCGGCGAAGGGGGCATGGCGGCGGTCTACCGCGCCTACGACACGATCGAGGGCGTCCGCGTCGCGCTGAAGGTCCCCTTTCAGCATCGCCTGACCGATCAGTGGATGGAGGAGTTTCGGCGCGAGATCCGGATCAACGCGCAGCTCCATCACCCGAACATCCTGCCGGTCAAGAACGCCGAGGTGCTCGAAGGGCGTCCGCTCGTCGCCTACCCGCTCGGCGAACGAACGCTCGCCGATCGTCTCCGCAGTCGCATGTCGGTGGTCACGGCGGTCGGCTACGTCGACCAGCTGCTCGATGCGGTCGCCTTTGCGCACGGCCAGAACGTGCTGCACTGCGACATCAAGCCCGAGAACCTGATCCTCTTCTCGGACCAGCGGCTGATGCTCTCGGACTTCGGTCTGGCGAAGATCACGATCCGCACGCTTCGCGCTTCGGGGTCCGGAACGATCGGCTACGTCGCGCCCGAACAAGCGATGGGGCGGCCGAGCTTCCGTTCGGACGTCTTCTCGATCGGACTGGTCGTCTACCGGATGTTTTCGGGGGTGCTTCCCGAGTGGCCGTATCAGTGGCCTCTCCCCGGTCTCGAACGTCTCAAGGCCAAGACCCCTCCGGAGATGATCGAGCTGCTCCGCCGCTCGCTCGAGCTCGATCCGAAGAAGCGGTTCCGCGATGCGGCGGCGCTGCAGACGGCGTATCGGCGTCTGCGCGGCAAGGTGCTCCGCTTCCGACAGCGGACGGCGATCGGCGACGCGGCCGAAGCATCGCCTCAGCGGCGCGACTGGCGGACGGTTCGTCGTCGCCAGTTCCTGCGCGAGTACGGCGGCGTGCTCGAGACGGAGCACGTCTGTCGCAAGTGCGACGGACCGGTTTCGGAATGGATGACGACCTGCCCCTGGTGCGGCGACGATCGGACGATCCACGACGGCGGCACGCGGATGCCGCAGTGCTGCCCGCGCTGCGAACGCGGCATGAAGCTCGACTGGAAGTACTGCCCATGGTGCTACGGCGCCGGCTTTCACGTCTCGACCCGCCGCCCTTCTCAGGACAGTCGCTACATCGGGCGCTGTTCGAGTCACGCGTGCGAACGGAAGGAGCTCTTTCCGTTCATGCGTTACTGCCCCTGGTGCCGAACCAAAGTCCGGCGAAAATGGGGGGTCGGTGATTCCGAGGCGCATTGCTCGGGGTGCGGGTGGGGTGTCCTGCCCGACTACTGGAGCTTCTGCCCCTGGTGTTCGAAAGGGATCGTCGGCGCCGGCTGAGCGGTTCGCGTCACCTGTCGTGCAGGGCATGATCTGTGTCGCGTGACCCTGCATCCCGCCTCGACCGTTCGGCCTCCGAACGCTTCGGGATTCGCGCCGACGAATCGGAATCGGTCCGATCGCTCGACTCGCGCCGCACGAACGGAACTTTTCCTTGAACTCGGATGCCGCCAGCGAGCGACGGTTCTACGACGAGCGGACGGAGCGCCCGTGGCTCGGCCGATTCGCCGTCGGCCGCGTGGCGGCGATCAGTCGACCGAGTCCGGCTCGCGGCGGTCCGAACCAGGACGCGGCCGCGATCTTTCCGGTCGGCGAAGCGCTGATCGCGGCAGTCGCCGACGGCTTGGGAGGGGGCCCGGACGGCGATGTCGCGTCCCGAGTCGCACTCGATTCGCTCGGCGAAGCGCTCCGCGAAGCGGGGCCGGAAGACGAGAGTCTGCGCGGCGCGGTGATGAACGGGATCGAACGCGCCAACGCCGCCGTCTCGCGCCTCGGGAGCGGCGCGATGACGACGCTCGCCGTGATCGAGGTGCGTCCCGGATCGCTTCGCTGCTACCACGTCGGCGACTCGGTCGTCATGCTCTTCGGACCCGGCGGCAAGGTCCGGTACGAGACGGTGTCGCACAGTCCGGTCGGCTACGGCGTCGAATCGGGCATGCTCGATCCGGGCGAGGCGATCTGGCACGAGCAGCGCCACTTGGTCTTCAACGTCGTCGGCTCGCCCGAGATGCGGATCGAAGTCGGTCCGACGTTGCCGCTCGGTCGTCGCGATACGGTCCTCGTCGCGAGCGACGGACTGACCGACAACCTCCATCGCGGCGAGCTCGCTTCGATCGCGTCGCGCGGACGCCTGTCCGCGGCCGCGGCGACTCTGGCCGATCTCGCGACGACTCGGATGGCCGCCGGCGATGCCGAGCAGCCGAGCAAGCCGGACGATCTGACGCTGTTGCTGTTCCGGCCTTGAGAGACTGAGGCGGGGCAGAGACGCAGAGACGGGGCAGAGACGGGGCAGAGACGCGGAGACGCTGAGGGGCGCTGAGAGGACGGGGGGCGCGGGGAAGAGGTTTTCTCACGGAGGCGCTGAGGGGCGCTGAGGCACGGGGAAACTCAGCGGCCACCGGTAGTTGCCGTGCGACCGTCTTTCAGATCGGTTCGGGGGGGACGGCTCGGCCGGTGCGGGCTGAGGTCAGGCAGGCGTCGAGGACCGACTGGGTCTTGAGCGACCACTGCGGCCAGCTCTCGTCCGGTTTGCCTTGAGCCACGAGGCCGCCGAAGGTGCGCATCAGGTTCGCTTCCTGAGCGTTGGGCCAGCCGTTGGCGTACTCGTGCACGACCCGCCGCTCGACATGCCGTTCCATGTTGAAGTCGCAGCCGCGCACCGTGAACGCGTGATTCGCGACGTCGATCGCCAGCTCCGGTCCCAGATACGGCAGCACGTAGTCGTCGAGCTGCACGTACCCCTTGGTGCCGCAGATCCGGACGAACTGCTGATGCTCGGTGATGAACGAGCAGTAGAAGCTCGCCGACACGCCGCCGTCGAACCGCAACTCGGCCGAGAACTCGACCGGCACCTTGCCGGGACTCGTCCGGTTCGCTCCCTCGGTCAGGATCCGCCCCGTCACCTCGAACGGCATACGCCCGTCGACCGTCCAGAGGATCTGACGGATGCAGTACCAGCCGAGATCTCCCAGGCAGCCTTGCGGTTCGAGTTCGCTGTGCAGACGGATGTCCGACTCGAGAAACGCCTCCGGACCGCAGAACGAGAACTGGATGCCGATCCGGCGCAGCGTCCCCAGACGTTCGGCGTCGTCGATCGCGCGGCGCAGCAGCGGCAGCCGGCGACTGTGCATGAACATCACGCCGTCCATGAACTGCACGCCGTTGGCTCGGCATGCGTCGGTCATCGCGCGCAGGTCGGCGAGCGACGGCGCGCACGGCTTCTCGCAGAGGACATGCTTCCCCGCCTCGGCCGCACGGATCACCCATTCGCGACGCAGGCCGGTCGGCAGCGGGACGTAGATCGCATCGATGTCGCTCGCCGCCAGCAGCTCGTCGTAAGAACCGACGGCGCGAGGCGTCTGGGGAAAGGGGCAATCGGCCTGACAGTCGGCGACGAAGACCTGAGCCTTGGCGAGATCGCGACTCGCGACCGCCGCGACGGTCCCGGCGCCGGACATCAGGATTCCCTTCCAGTTCTTGCGGCCGATGCCGGCGGTGCTCAGGAATCCCCAGCGGCAGTTCGTGGACATCGGTTCGGTCTCCGGTGCGGCGAAGTGGGAACGGAGTGCGGGCGGGGAGAGGAGCAAGGGCGAATCGGAGCGGAGTTTGCGGCGACGTGCGGTCGGGAAACGACGACGACCGGCACGGGGGCCGGTCGTCGCGGTTTCGTCGATGGCGGATCCGAGCCGACGCGTCTCAGCGCTTCTCGATCATCCGCAGCTGGCCTCGCCCCTGAGCGGCCAGGCGATCGCGGAGCGCCATCATCTCGGGGTTGTTCGGGATCATCTTCCCGGCTCGTTCGATCAGCCCGCGGGCTTCGGCCGGGTCGAGCGCGGCCGGGGTCAGGGCTCGATTGGTCAGGACCGAGACGACGTTGTCGGCGACCTGCACGAAGCCGCCGTCGACGTAGTAGGCCTGAGGACCGTTCTTTCCCTTGACCCGCAGTTCGCCGTGTCCCAGGCGGCCGATCATCGGCGAATGCCCGGGAGCGACGCCGAGTTCACCGTCGTACAGCGGCAGCGCGACGAAGTCGGCCGGCACGTCGACGACGGTCGTCTCGGGAGTGACCACGATGCAGCGGAGATCGGCCATGATCAGCCTCCCTGGGCGAGCTTCTTCGCCTGAGCTTCCGCCTGCTCGATCGAGCCGACGTACATGAACGCGTCTTCCGGCAGGTGATCGTACTTGCCGTCGCAGATTCCTTCGAAGCTGCGGATGGTGTCCTCGAGCGGCGTGATCTCGCCCGCCTTGCCGGTGAAGACTTCGGCGACGAGGAACGGCTGCGACAGGAACCGCTCGATGCGGCGAGCGCGGTGAACGATCAGCTTGTCCTCTTCGCTCAGTTCGTCGACGCCGAGAATCGCGATGATGTCCTGCAGTTCGCGGTACCGCTGCAGCGTCGTCTGAACGCGACGGGCGATCTTGTAGTGCCGCTCGCCGACGTACTGCGGATCGAGAATTCGGCTCGACGACGCCAGCGGATCGACCGCCGGATAGATTCCCTTTTCGGCGATCGAACGCTCGAGGTAGATGAACGCGTCGAGCTGACCGAAGGCGGTCGCGGGAGCGGGGTCGGTCGGATCGTCCGCCGGGACGTAGACCGCCTGGACCGACGTGATGGCACCGCTCTTGGTCGAAGCGATCCGCTCCTGCAGCGCCCCCATCTCGGTCGCCAGCGTCGGCTGGTAACCGACCGCCGACGGCATACGGCCGAGGAGCGCCGACACTTCCGAACCGGCCTGCGAGAAGCGGAAGATGTTGTCGACGAACAGCAGCGTGTCCTTACCGGTCTGATCGCGGAAGTACTCCGCCATCGTCAGCGCCGTCAGCGCGACTCGCAGACGGGCTCCGGGGGGCTCGTTCATCTGGCCGAAGACCATGCAGGTCTGCTCGATGACCTTGCGACCGGTCTTGCCGATCTCGGTCTCCTGCATTTCCAGCCAGAGGTCGGTCCCTTCGCGGGTTCGCTCGCCGACTCCCGCGAAGACCGAGTAACCGCCGTGCGAGCTGGCGATACGGGCGATCAACTCGGTCAGAATGACGGTCTTGCCCAGACCGGCTCCACCGAACAGACCGGCCTTACCACCGCGGACGAACGGGGTGAGCAGGTCGATGACCTTGATGCCCGTCTCGAAGACTTCGGTCTTGGTCGAGAGCGAATCGAGCGGCGGAGCCTGGCGGTGGATCGGCCGCGTCTCGCTGGCCGGCACGTCGCCGCGGCCGTCGATCGGCTTGCCGAGCAGATTGAAGACGCGACCGAGAGTCGCTTCGCCGACGGGAACGGAGACCGGTGCGCCGGTATCGACACAGTCGGAACCGCGGACGACGCCGTCGGTGCTGCCGAGGGCGACGCAGCGGACGCGACCGCCGCCGAGGTGCTTCGAGACCTCGCCGACGAGGACGCGGTTCTCGCCGCCGACGGTAATCCGAAGCTCGACGGCGTTGTAGATCGCCGGCATGCCGTCCTCGGGGAACTCGGCGTCGAAGGTCGACCCGATGACCTGGGTGACTCGTCCGACGTTGTTGGCAGTCGCTGTCGACATGGCTCGCAATCCCGTGTCTGCGTGGATCGGTTCGGTATTCGGTTCAGGCGGTATTCGGGTCGGCGGGGAAGATCAGGACTGCAGCGCCTCGACGCCGCCGATGACTTCCATGATCTCGCCGGTGATCTGGCTCTGACGAGCCCGGTTGTAGGTCCGCGACAGGTTGCGGATCATCTCGCTGGCATTCTCGGTCGCGCTCTTCATCGCGACCATCCGCGCGATCTGCTCGCTGACGGCGGCATCCAGGAAGCACTTGAACAGCCGCACCTTGAAGCTCATCGGGACCACCTCCTCGAGGATCGAGGCGGGGGACGGGACGAACTCGTAGAGCGACGGTCCTTCCGACGACTTGGCTGCGGAGGCCTTGGTCGCGGCCGCGTCGCCGCCGAGCGACCCGAGCGGCAACAGCGTCTCGACCACCGCGACCTGCTTGGCGATCGAATGGAAGCGGGTATAGACGACGTCCAGCCGATCGAGCTTCCCCGAGATGTAGTCCTCGAGGTACTTCTCGGCGATCCGCGAGACCGCTTCGAGGGACGGCTGGTCCTCGAACTCGGTGTACGCGTCGCCGATGGCGATCTTGCGGAACTTCATCCCGTTGATGCCGCGCTTCCCCGAGACGTCCAACCGAGGCGGTGTTCCCTTGTCGGTCAGCTCCTGGCGATGCCGCAGCGTGTTGCGGATGACGTTGCCGTTGTAGCCGCCGCAGAGACCGCGGTTGGCGGTCAGCATCAGCGTGACCGTGTTCTTCACCTCGGCTCGGCCTTCGAGCAGCGGGTGCGAGACTTCGAGGCCCGACGCGGCGAGGTCGGCGACCAGTCGCGCGATGCGGGCGGTGTAGTCGGTCGCGGCGGTGGCTCGATCCATCGCCTTCTTGAACCGCGCGGTCGCGATCAGCTCCATCGTCCGCGTGATCTTGCGGATGTTGCGGATCGAGCGTCGTCGCTTGTCGAGGCTGCGGGCATTGGCCATGGCGAAGCGTTCCGGGTGAGGCGAGCCGAGGGTCGGACCGAGCCGAAGCGGGCGAGGGGGACCGGCGAGCGATCCCCTGCGGCGATTCGGATCAGACCTTGTGCGACGCCTTGAACTCCTTGAGGACGGCGACCAGTTCGACGGTGGTCGCGTGGTCCGCCTTCTTCAGGCAGTCCTTGTCGTCCTTGGCGGCGTCCAGTCGCTTCCAGAAGTCCTGCTTCTTGTCGTGGACGAACGCCAGGAACGCCGTCTCCCACGCACCGACCTTGTCGACCGGCACGTCGTCCAGGTACCCCTTGGTACCGGCGTAGATCATCATCACCTGATCGACCACGTGCATCGGCGAGAACTGCCGCTGCTTGAGCAGTTCGACCATGCGGTAGCCGCGATCCAGGCGGGCCTGGGTGGCGGGATCGAGATCGGTACCGAGCTGCGCGAACGCTTCGAGTTCGCGGAACGCGGCGAGGTCCAGACGCAAGCTGCCGGCGACGTTGCGCATCGCCTTGACCTGAGCCGCACCACCGACTCGCGAAACCGAGATGCCGGCGTTCATGGCCGGGCGGACACCCTTGAAGAAGAGGTCCGGCTGCAGGTAGATCTGGCCGTCGGTGATCGAGATGACGTTGGTCGGAATGTAGGCCGACACTTCGCCTTCGAGCGTCTCGATGACCGGCAGGCTGGTGATCGATCCGCCGCCGAGCTCCTTGCTGAGCTTGGCCGATCGCTCGAGCAGACGGCTGTGGCAGTAGAAGACGTCGCCGGGGAACGCCTCGCGACCCGGCGGGCGACGCATCAGGAGGGAGAGCTCGCGGTAGGCGGCGGCCTGCTTCGAGAGATCGTCATAGACGATCAGGCAGTGTTCCCCCTTGTACATGAAGTACTCGGCCATCGAGGTGCCGGAGTACGGAGCGATGTACTGCAGCGGCGCGGGCGTGCTCGCTCCCGACACGATGACGGTGGTGTAGGCCATCGCACCGCGGGCCTCGAGCTCGCGGATGACGTTCGAGACCTGCGAGTCCTTCTGACCGACGGCGACGTAGAAGCACTTCACGCCGGTGTGCTTCTGGTTGATGATCGCGTCGATCGCGATCGCCGTCTTGCCCGTCTTGCGGTCGCCGATGATCAGCTCGCGCTGGCCGCGTCCGACCGGCGTCATCGCGTCGATCGCCTTCAGGCCGGTCTGCATCGGCTCGTGCACCGGATGACGGCCGGCGACTCCGGGGGCGATCGTCTCGACCGGCCGCCGCTCGGTCGAGGCGACCGGGCCCTTGCCGTCGAGCGGATTGCCGAGCGGATCGAGGATGCGGCCGAGGACCCCTTCGCCGACCGGCACGCTCAGCAGCTGGCCGAGCGCCTTGACCTCATCCCCTTCGTTGATCTTCAGGTAGTCGCCGAGAATGATGACGCCGACGCTGTTTTCTTCGAGATTGAAGGCGAGCCCGATGATCCCTCCCGGGAACTCGACCATCTCGCCCGACGCGACGCCGGTCAGTCCGTGGACGCGGGCGATGCCGTCCCCGACCTCCAGCACCGTCCCGACCTCGCGCACGTCGATCTGACGACCGTACTGCTCGATCTCGTGCTGGATCACCGACGCGATCTCGTCAGCGTTGAACTTCATCGCAATCCTCGTGACTGTTGCTGGGCCGGAGCGAGGGGAACGGCATCGGTTCCGCAGGGCCGGCGATGGGGTCTGGGGTTTCGGATCGGTCCGGGCCGACGCGGCTCAGGCGTCCGCGGCGAACCGATCGAGGGTCTGGCGGATCTGGAGCGCGGCGCGATCGACCGCCGTCCGTCGCACCTGTTCGAGCTGGTTGGCGATCGATCCGTCATAGACGGTGTCGCCCAGGCGGACGACGAGTCCGCCGAGCAGCGCCGGATCGACCGCATACTGGACTTCGACCTGGCGGCCGAACTTCGCGGCGAGATCGCGGGCGAGCGCCGGGCGATCGTCGTCGGCGATCGGCGAAGCGCTGGTGACCTGGACCGATACGACCTTCCGCTGCTCCTGACGGAGGCGGCGGGCGGTGGTGTCGATCACCTTCAGACAGTCGAAGCGACCGTGGAGACAGACGACCTTCAGGAAGCGTCGCAGCTCGTCGGAACCGGCAGCGAACGAGCGATCGATCACCGATTCCTTGACCGCCAGCGGCACGCGCGGACTTTCGAGCAGCGCCCGCAGCGGCGGGAGAGCGGGGAGGACCCGCTCGACCACCTCGTCCAACTCCGCCAGCACGGCATCGACGTCACCGCTCTTCGCGGCGGAGCCGAGCAGTCCCTTGGCATAGACGGTGCCGAGGTACTGCCGTTCGGTGTCGTAGGCCAGGTTGCTGTCGGTGGCGGACATGCGGGTTCCTCGCGATCGTCGGAGCGGACGCGTCGTCGCGACGGTCGCTCCTGTCGGTGCCCTAAGGCCGCTCCTTGCCGAGCGGATTCACGATCCCGTCGGGGTTCGATCAGTTCCGGCTGGCGAAACGCTGCAGCGAGTCCTGGATCAGATCCTGATGTCCCTTCGCGTCGACTTCCTTCCGGATCAGCGACCCGGCGAGCGAGACGGCGGAATCGACATGGAGCTTGGCCAGTTCGCGGACCGCCTGTTCCTTGGCCGACGCGATGTCGGCCAGGGCTCGGGTGCGAGCCGCTTCGGCTTCGGCACGCGCCTCGGCCAGGATCCGTTCGCCGGCCGCCTGCGCTTCGGTCTTGGCCTGAGCCAGGATGCGAGTCGCTTCTTCGGCCGCTCCGGAGAGCTTCGCCTCGTAACCGCGGAGCGTCTCGGCCGCCTTCTCGGCGTCGGACTTCGCACGGTCGATCTGATCGGCGATCCCCCGTTCGCGACGATCGAGCCCTTCGGCGATCGGCTTCCACGCGAATCGCCACAGGACCAGAAACGTCAGACCGAAGACGACGACGGTGAAGAAGGCCAGATCGGGATCGAGCGCCGTGACCGGCGCATCTCCCTCGGCCAACAGGTTCAGCCGCAACATGGCATCCATCCTCGAAAGGGACCCGTTCGGACGTCGAGACGACTCGAGCGGCGACGGAGGTTCCGACGCGACTCGGGCGAGACCGACGGACGAGCGACTACTTGACGAGGCAGACGATCAGACCGAACAGCGCGGCACCTTCGATCAGGGCGGCCGCGATGATCATCGCCGTCTGGATGTTGCCGGCCACTTCCGGCTGACGCGCGATGCTCTCGGTCGCCGAACCGCCGATGCGGCCGATGCCGATCGCCGCGCCGATCACGACCAGGCCGGCACCGATGGTGCCGAGGTCACCCACGCTGAACGCTTCCTGAGCGACCAGGCCGGTCTCGGGACCCTGAGCCATCGCCGGAGTCGCCACGAAGCCCAGCATCAGCACCACCACCAGCATGCCCAACCACTTAGCCATCGAAACGATCTCCCAATTGCGTCGCTGAAGAACGAAAGTTCAATCCGAAGGCCCGCCGAACGGGACCGCCGACATCATCAGTGCGGATGTGCGGCGGCTCCGATGAACAGAGCCGAAAGGAACGTGAAGATGTAGGCCTGCAGGAAGGCCACGAACAACTCGAGCAGGTTGACCGCCACGCAGGCGCCGATGCTCGCGGGAGCGACGGCGTAGACGAGCGACGAACCCCACGTCTCGCCGATGAACGCCAACAGCACCGCCAGCACCAGGTGGCCGGCGAACATGTTGGCGAACAACCGGATCGACAGGACGAAGTGCTTGATGAAGAGCCCGACCAGCTCGATCAGGAAGATCAGCGGCACGATCGGGATCGCCATGATCAGCGGGAGTTCCATGTGCGGCACCTGAGACTTCAGGAAGCCGACCGGGCCGAGCTTCTTCACTCCCGTGCCGATCACCACCAGCAACGTCGACGCGGCGAGCACCGCGGTGACGCCGAGGGCTCCGGTCGGCGATCCGAGGAACGGGATCAGGCCGCAGAGATTGCAGAACAGGATGAAGAAGAACGCGGTCCAGAGGTAGGGCATGAAGTGATCGGCATCATGATGACCGATCGACGGCCGAGCCACCTGGTCGCGAACGTACAGAATCAGCGTCTCGATCAGATTCCACCAACGCCCCTTGGGACGCTCGCCCGTGCGGATCTTGCGAGCCAGCGGGACGAAGACGGCGATCAGCGCGAACGCCACCAGCACCTCGAGGACCATGAACTTGGTCAGCTTCAGGTCGAGCGGCTGGAGCGGGCTGGAGGTCGAACCGACGATCGGCGTCTCGAGCTTCGCGGCCTGAGGCAGGTTCAGGTGGAGCGGCGTCCCCCCTTCGTTCTTCGCCTTGCCGGTCAGCCAGAACGAGAACTCGAATTTGTCGGTGTCCTGGACGTGCCCCATCAGGTGCGACTGATCCAGGAAGCTGTGATGGCCGTGAGCGTGATCCCCCTCGGCATGCTCTCCGTCGGCAGGCTCATGCTCGCCGCTCTCGTGAGCGTGATCGTCGTGGGGAGCATCACCACCGGCGGCGTCGCCGTGGTCGTCATGAGCCGCATCGCCGGCCGCGGCCGAGGCGTGCGCCGGATCGTCGTGAGCGGTATCCGAAGCCGTCGGCGACTCGGCCTGCGCAGCGACCGGAGCGGGCGCGGCGGCGCCATCGGCCGGCGCTGCCTGCGTGACCGGAGTTCCGGTCGGCTCGTCCGCTTCGGTCATCGGCTCGTCGGTCGCGATCATGCGGTCGCTCTCCCAACTTCCCTCGTCCGCCGAACGCTCGTTCCGCTCGTCTCGTAGGACGGCAGCCGGCTTCGGCAGGACGATCAACGTTCGTTCGAAATCCGTTCCTCGCCCTTCGGTTCCGATCGCTCGCCACCGGACGATCTCGAAGCGACCGAGATCCCCGACGAACGACGCGATCGAGCCCAGACGGCGGAGTCGATCACCAGTGCCACCAGATAGAGCAGCGCGAGCGAGGCGAGAAAACCCGCACGTCGCTCGTCGAGCACGACCGTTCCGATGACCGCGACCGCCGCGACTCCCCCCGTTCGCACGCCGATCGCCGCGAGCACGCCGTTGACCGCATTCGTAGCGGACCCGACGAATCGCTCGACCAGCACGGCGCCGACGAAACTGAGCGAGACCGCTCCGACCGCGGCGATCAGTTCCCAAGTCGATCGGTCCGACCAGGCGACGAACGACGGAAGGACCAGCCGCAGCAACGTCCCGGCAATCAGCAGCCCGAACAGGACTGCCGCGACACGAAACCCGGAGGTCGAAGAGCCCCCGTCAGTCATCGGGGTTGCTCCGTCGAGGACGCCGAGAGGTCGCCTTCACCAGGGCGAGCATCTGCAGCAGGAAGACTGCCGATCCCACCAGAACGCCGGTGATCAGCAGCGGTCCGTTCCAGCCGAAACGCTGATCGAGCCAATGACCCCCGAACCCCAGAAGCCCGACCGCCGCCCCCGCGGAAATGATCCGCGACGCGATGTCGACTGCCTTGGCTTCGGGAGACCGATCGTCGAGATCGCTACCGGTCGGATCAGGATTCGGGGCCATGGCTATTCCGGAACGGTCGATCGAAGACCATCTCCGCTCACCCCGGCCTTGGGGTCCTGATGTCGACGGCGAAACCTGACGGACACTGACAGGATCGACAATCTATCCAAGCCCCGAAGGATGGTCAACGGACCGCCGGATTCCATCGTGGGATTTTTCACGAAGGGGGCGAGGTCTCTCGCGGGTGCGATCCGAGCCCAAGAAAACCAAGGGATCGATGCGGAGACCCGCGGTCGACGACCCGGCTCTCCGCCAGCCCTTTCGCCTCTCTGACCCCAAATCGGAATGGTGTCTCGGCGCCGCCTCAGGCTTGGTGGCCGGGGAAGAATGGGAGGTTCAGCGAGACGGTGATCTGGTGTCGACCTTGGGGGGACGGTCGGGCCGGTCGATCGCCGCGGCGGTCCAGCGATTCGAGCACGGCGATCGCGGAGGTCGGCCGGCAGAACGTCATCATTGGGGCGCATCACCCCGCTCCCCTCGAATCAAGCCGATCGATCGCGACGTAGGCAGTGCCGGTCCGCTGCCGGCGACGACCGCGGTTCCGTCAACGCCGTGGGCCGGCGAACCGACCGTCGTGGCGTGCTCGGCTGGCTGGGAGAAATGGCGAGAACTAGTGGCGTCGATTTTTCCACTAGAGTGGCTCTTGAGGGGCTTGCCGGAGGTGGGGGCGTTGCATCGCCTCGGGGCGCCGATTAGCATGAACCTCGCACGGATAGCTCTTGTGAGACCACCGGTTACGGGGACGAAGTCAGGTTCGGACAAGGTTCGCCGCCCTGCCCCCTTCCCCCTGCGACCGCGATGAAACGAGCCTCTCTTCGGGAGGGGGTCGGTTCGGCGTTTCGGGCCTCTCGACGACATCGGCGGATGGCGTTCGTGAGATCGGCCGACGCGCCGTGGCTTCGACCGCATCAGGCGGCCGGGCCCATCTCTCCTCCGGACACGGATCGGCCGCGGCGGCGTTGCTCGCCCGGTTGTCGTCCATCGCGCCCGCTGCCGGCGGGCTCAGCGCGAATCGAGACCTCGCTCGCCTGCGGGCCTTCGATCCCTTCGGGGCAACCCGAACGGTTTCGGAACCTGCGGACGAGACGGCCCGGGAGGAATGGACCTTTGATCAACGCGGCGAATCTCAAGACTCGGACGACCAAGGACTTGGCGGTGATGGCCAAGCGGGCGGTCGCCAAGCAGGCCGCCAAACCGTCTCCCGCCAAGACTGCCGTCAAGCAGGCCGCGTCCAAGACGTCGCCCAAGGGGGCGGCGGTGTCGAAGGGGGCGTCGGCCAAGTCGAACGGCGCCAAGTCGGTCCCCTCCAAGTCCGCGTCGTCGAAGTCGACTTCCGCCAAATCCGCCGCGGCGAAGAGCTCGGTCGCGAAGGTCTCGGGATCGAAAGTGGCCGGCGCGAAGCGTGTCCCCTCCAAGGCCCCCGCGGCTCGTCCGGCCAGGTCTGCCGCGGCCGTGAAGTCCGTTGCCGCCGCCAAGACCCCGGCTCGACCTGCGCCGGTTGCCCCGCGGTCCGCTCCTTCGGCCAAGCTGGTCGACGTTCGAGCGACGGCGCGGAAGATCGCCGACGGCAAGGAGAAGCCGGCCGCTCGTCCCGCCGATACCAAGGCGAGTCCCAAGGCTCCCCCCGCTCCGCCTGCCGAACCGGTCCGCAAGACGAGCCCGCGCGTCATCCGCAAGATTCAGGAGGCGCATCAGATCCGCGGCCGTCGTCGCGATCTGGCGAGCGAGTCGCGGGCTCCCGGCACCAAGATCGGCAAGGATCGCTGCGCCCTGTTGGTACGCGACCCGTACTGGCTCCAGGCGTACTGGGAGATCTCGCGCGAGACGGTCGAGCGAGCCAAGGTGGCGCTCGCGGCGCATTGGCACACGGCTCAACCGGTCCTGCGACTCTCGGAAATCGATGACGCCTCGACCACGTCGGCGGCCGAGCGAGTCGTTCGCGAGATTCCGGTCCATGGCGGCGTCTGCAACTGGTACATCGACGTCGTCGATCCGCCGAAGACCTATCGCGTGGCGCTCGGTTACCGCACCGGCAACGGCAAGTTCCACGCTCTGGCTCGCAGCAACAAGGTCTCGACCCCTCCGCCCGGAGCCGCCGATCTGGTCGACGGCAACTGGTCGGACATCGCCGAAAACTGCGAGAAGATCTTCGCGCTCAGCGGTGGTTACCAACCCGACAACTCCGATCAGCAACTCCGCGAACTCTTCGAAGAGCGGCTGCGGCGCCCCATGGGTTCGCCGGCGGTGACGCAGTACGGAGCCGGCGCGGATCTCGGCCTCGGCCGACTGCGCGACTTCGCCTTCAGTGTCGATGCCGAGATGATCGTCTTCGGCCAGACCGATGCCACCGCCTACGTCACGCTCGGCGGCGAACCGGTGAAGCTGCGCCCCGACGGGTCGTTCGTCGTCCGTCTCCCCCTTCCCGATCGACGCCAGGTGTTGCCGATCGTCGCCAGCAGCGCCGACGGCGTCGAGCAGCGGACGACGGTGCTGGCGGTCGAGCGGAATACCAAGGTGATGGAACCGCTGATTCGCGAGAACGGCGACGAGTGACCGATTCGTTGACCTCAGTTCCGGACGCCTCCTAGAATCGAGGTCGGCCCGAGCGGTCGACGCGCCACGTGTCGCCGCTCGCCATGTTCGTCGCTCGGAGGCGTTTCGGATGTCGTGCTCGACTCGTGCGGTCCGTCATGTCATCGCGCCGCTGGTGCTGCTGTCGGCCGCACTTCTTCCGGCGGTCGCTTCGGCTCAGTATGTGCAGGTCGGCAGTCCGTTTCGGACCTTTACCGATTCGTACTACGAGCGGATCGGCGTCAACTTCGGCTTCGATCTTCCGGGCGGCGGCGGTATCGTCGGTCTCAATCCCGACGGTTCGTTCACGCCTGACGGCCGCATCCGTTTCTCGCAAGGGAGTTTCGGTTCCGCCCTCCCGCCGTTCGGCGGCTACGATCCGGGAGCCGATGCGCATCTGGGATTTCGCGTCGGCGGCGGGAACGGCCCCGGGTTCAACTTCAACCTGGCGATGGGGCAGGGTTCGAGTCGAACCGGGACGGTCGTCGACCCGACGATCGTCATGCCCAACGGCGTTCCCGGCATGATGTTCGACGGGCAGTTCCGTCCCTTCGTCACCGGCATCGTGCCGGTCGTCGGCTTCATGCCGCCGCAGTACTACAC
>CAZZBI010000067.1:0-17848 GCA_964652385.1 uncultured Pirellulaceae bacterium
CGAAGCTGGCGATGCCGGTCGCGAGCAGATCGGATCCGCGCCACAGGTTGTCGCGATAGCTGAAGTTGACCTTCTTCGGATCGCGGACGACGGTGTAGGCGCTGCTGACGTGATAGCCCGCTTCGAGAAATCGATCGAAGGCCCAATCGACCCAGTGTCGCTTGGTCGGCCAGTCGGCCACCTTCAGTTCGACCTGGTTACCGAGAATGTCCTTGGAATAGACCGTGTTGAACGGGAGTTCGAGCTGGTAGATGGTGACGCTGTCCGGCTCCAGTTCGATCGCCCGGCGGATATTCTCCTGCCAGTTCTCCCACGTTTCGCCCACCATGCCGGCGATCAGGTCGATGTTGACGTTGGGGAACTGCGCCGCGCGGATCCATTCCCATGCCCGCAGGATCTCTTCCGAGAGATGGGCTCGTCCGTTCTCCTTGAGGACATAGTCGCTGAAGTTCTCGACGCCCAGACTCAGTCGCGTCACTCCCAGCTCGCGGAGCGCCGCAACCTTCGACTCCTTCAGCGTCCCCGGCTCGCACTCGAACGTCACCTCTTCGGCCAGACTCCAGTCGATGCTGCGGCGGAGCCGATCGACGAGCGATTCGAGCTGCTTGACGCTCAGATACGACGGCGTCCCTCCGCCGAAATAGACGAATCGAAAGGGGCGTCCCCCCATCACCGGCAGCTCGGCCACCAGTTCGATTTCGCGGCAGAGCGCCGACACGTACTTCTCGATGTCGGCCGCATTGTTGTCGGTGAAGACCTTGAAGTAGCAGAACTTGCACCGCTTGCGGCAGAACGGGATGTGCAGATAGAGCCCGAGCGGCACGTCGCGCGGCGGCGCAGCCATCACTTGTCGCAGGTCTTCCAGCGTCTCGCGGTTCCACTGCGAGTAAGGCGGGTAGTTCGAGATGAAGTAGCTGCCGACTTCGGTCTTCTCGGCGTCGGTCGTCATTCGGCAGTCCCCTTCGCGGAACGTCGGTCGGTCGATCGTCGCAATCCGTCGTCGCCCGGGCCGGTCACTTCCGGCCGAAACAGTAGACGGTACCGCGCGAGTCGGCGATCACCAGGCGATCGTCGACGACGGCCGGCGACGCCGTGACTTCGCCGCCGGTCTCGAACTCCCATTGTTTCTCCCCCGACTCGACGTTCAACCCGTAGACCCGCCCATCCCCCGCTCCGATGAACAGCCGGCCGCCGACGATCACCGGCGACGAATCGACTCCCCGACGAGCCGCGAAGGTCCAGACCTCCTTGCCGGTCGCCTGGTCGAGCGCGATCACCTGTCGTCCGCGCGTGCCGAAGACGACTCGGTCGTCGGTCACCGCCGGACAGCTCCGGATCGACTGTCCGCGAGGCTCCTCCCAGCTCCACAGCAGCTCGGCCTTGCGCCAATCGATCGCCAGGAAGCGTCCGTCCTCGGTGCCGAGAAACAGTCGGTCGCCGACGACCGCCGGAGTCACTCCGGTCGGCCCGCCGATCTCGACCTTCGCGATCTCCTCGCCGTTCTCGAGGCCGATGATGTGCAGGAACCCGTCGCAGCCGGCGACGAAGACGCGATCCTCGACCAGCGTCGGGCTGCAGCGGATCTGATCGGCGATCTGGTACTTCCAGACCAACGCTCCGGTCTTCGCATCCAGACAATACAGCGTCGCGTCCTGGCTGCCGACCAGAATCCGCCCGCGATGCACCGTCGCCGCCGCATCGACTTCGAGCCCCGTCTCGAAACTCCAGACGACCTCGCCCGACGCCACGTCGAAGGCGCGGACGACACCGTCGAGGTCGCCCAGATAAGCTCGCCCGTCGAGGATCGTCGGCGAGGCGATGAAGCCCGCGCCGTCGGTATCGAACTTCCACAGCTCGGTCCCGTCCTTCAGGTCGAGCGCATAGACGCGACCATCCAGATCGGCGATCACGACGCGACCGTCGACGATCGCCGCCGTCGACTCGAACGCCCCCTTCTCGACCTCCTTGGTCCAGAGCAATTCGAGCGAATCGGGGAGCGACGCGCCGCTGTTGCCGGTCCCCTCGAACGTGCCGCGAAAGGTGGTCCAGCTCGCGCCGTCCGCCCGTCGCGGACCGGCCGTTCCCTCCGCTGCCGACTCGCGAGACACTTCGGCGGCGATCGGCGGAGCCGACGTCGCCGCCGGCTGCGGATCGATCGGCGAAGTCTGCTGAGCGACGAGTTCGACCGGTGCGATCACGGCGGCGAGTCCCGCCACGATCGCAACGAACGACGTGACGAATCTTCCGTTCGCTCCAACCCGATTCATGAGTCGACCTCCGCGAAACTTGCGGCAAGAGACGAGTCGTCTTCGCGATTCGCGGCGACGACTCGACCGACACCGGACCGTTGCCGCTCGACCGGCGACTCGGACCGAGTGGCGAACGATCTCGGCTCGGACGATTCTAGCAGAGCAGCCGCTCAGAAGGCTTGCTCGTACAGGCGCAACGGATCTTCGTCGCGCACCTCGCGAGGATTGAACCCCTTGGTCCACTGCTTGTGAGCCCCGTCGGCCAACTCGGGAAGACGTTCGCGCTCGACCCCCAATTCGGACAGTCGAGTCGCCAATCCTGCGGTGTGCAGGAGTCGTTCGAGCCAAGTCGCCAATCGTTCTCCCGGCTCGTACGTTTCGTTCCCTTCGCCGACCAGCTCGCGCTCCAGATCCGCGTACGTCCGACCGACGACCGGCGAGTTGAAGCGGACCACGGCAGGAAGCATGACGCCGACCGCCTGACCGTGCGGAATGTCGTAACGGGCGGTAAGCGGATTGGCGAGCGAATGCGCGACGCCGAGCATCGAGTTCTCGATCGCCAGTCCGGCCAGACTGGCTCCGAGCTGCACGTCGGCTCGCGCGGCGAGATCGTCGGGCGAAGCGAAGACGCGCGGGAGCGATTCGCAGAGCAACGAGAAGGAGCGGCGACTGAAGGTCAGCGACATCGCCGTGCGCGGGCGAGTTACCGCCGACTCGATCGCATGCGAAACCGCATCGACTCCGGTCAGCGCCGTGACTCGCGGCGGCTGAGTCAGCGTCAGCTCGGGATCGAGCAGCGCAATGCGACAGGTGGCCTTGCGGTCGCCGCAGGCCATCTTGGCGTGCGTCACCGCATCCGAGATCAGCGCGAACGACTGCAGCTCGCTCCCGGTCCCGGCGGTGGTCGGTACCGCGATCATCGGCAGCATCGGTGCATGAGCCTTGCCGACACCCCAGTAGTCCTGCATCCGACCGCCGTTGGTCAGCAGGAAGTTGATCCCCTTGGCACAGTCCATCGAACTGCCGCCGCCGAGCCCGACGAGCAGATCAGGAGCGAACTCACGAGCCGCCTCGACCCCTCGATCGACATGTTCGGTCGTCGGATTCTCGGCCGTGCCGTCGAAGACCGACGCCTCGCACCCCGCTTCGCGCAGCCGTTCGATGGCGCGGCCGACATGTCCGGCCTTCACGATTCCCGGATCCGAAACGAGCAGTACCCGGCGCCCGCCGAGATCGGCAGCGAGCGAGCCGATCGCGTCGAGCTTGCCGGGACCGAAGACGATCCTCGTTCCCATGCGGAAGTCGAAGTCGGCCTTCGCACCGCTCCGATCTGCCGAGTCGGCGTCGGTCGTCATCATCGCGCTCCTCGAGGGGCGGGACCGCGCCACGACGGACGGCGGCAACGGAAATCGGCCGAAGCTCGCGAGGCGCTACGAGAAGCAGCGGTCGGGACCGATGCGATGACGCCTCGGCAGCGATTCGTCTCGCGACTCGCCACGCTCTCGCGAACCTCTCGCCGGAACATCGTCACCCGAGTGCGGCCATCATCTCGGGCGACATCTGCACGGCGCGCGAGCGGAACAGGAAATCGGTCAGGTTCCCCTCGTGCGGCTGCAGCCAGTTCAGGCGATTGGTCGGGACAGGACCGACGTTCAGTCGATCGATGTGGTGGGAATCGAGCAGCGATCGGATCCAGGCCCGATCCTCGGTCAACGCAGTCGCGACGAGCGTCTGGCCGATCTTTCCGAGCATCGCCTCCTGAGGCGCCTCGACGACCGAGACGAACGGGAACATGAACTCCTTCGCCGCGATCTCGGCTTCCGGCGTCGTGCAGTGGACGACCATCGGCCGCAGGTAGCCGCAACGCTCCTTCTCGACGAGCCGCGGGCCGTAGGGGGCGGTCATGTCGGTGACACCCGAGCCCTGCAGGTCCTTCTGCAACATCTCCCAGATCGCCTTCGCCGTCCCCTCGGTCGTGAACGCGGCGAGGCCGGCCTGAGGATCGTCCGGCGGCAGCACGTCGATCGGACCGAGCCGCTCGGCGAGCGCCTGAGCGATCGCCTTGCCGTGCCGCGGCGTCCAGATCGCCGAACAGTTGATGCAACTCCGTCCGCCATTGCTGTAGACGCTCTCGACCATCAGATCGAGATACTTCTCCCAATGATCCGCCTGATCGTCGCCGAGCAGGATCTTCGAGAATCCGGGGCCGTGCACCTGCACGCCGGGATTGCCGGCATACTTCTGCACCGTCTGAGCGCTGCCGAAGATCATCGATCGCGAGCACGAGGCAAGGATCGACTCGCCGACATCATGTCCGCCCGGATAGATCGAAATCGGCTCGACCGGAATCCCCGCTTCGCGAAACGCCGCCGCGACTCGATAGACCGTCCACGGCTCCTGCCCACCGGGCTTCAGCACCAGGCCCATCTGCAGCGGAACGACCGGCAACCAGAGCGTATGGACCCCCGGACTGTTGCTCGGCAGGACGGCCCCGAGAACCGGAGCCTGGCAGTGGTAGCTGACGACGACCCCGCGACTCTCCATCCCGTATCCGCGCGACAGGATCTCGGGATCGAGACCGCGCGTCAGGGCATCGAGAATCTGAGTCATGTTGCGCAGCACGAAAGCGTTCTTGACGATGTTCGAGCGGCAAAGGACCTCGGGCAGGCCGGTCGTCGCCGACTGCTGACGGACGAAGTCGTCGGGGGTCTGCATGCCGTCGCCGACCGGGAGCGTCCCCTTCTCGAACAGGTCCGCGGCCGACGCGACCATTTCGAGGAGCTTCCGGATCGGAATCCCCTGCAGGATCTCGCGCGCCTTGTTCGCCTGACGCATGTCGCGTCGGACCATCCCGCCGTTGATCTGCCCGATCGAGGCGACCGTTTCGCCCGTCAGGAAGTGCTTCACCTCGTTCGTTTCCAACGACTCGTAGGGCTGTCCCCAACGGATCGGATGGAGCTTGATCTGCGTCATCGATGACCTCGGGCATGCATTGCGATGGGAAACGAACGCTAGGAGCGGAACGGCGTGGAGCGGCCGAGCCGGCAGGCGTCGGAACGGGCGTTTCGAGGCCGCCGTTCAGGCACGCGGAGGATCCGGCGAGACTCCGACCGACTCGTCCGCCGCCGAGCGTCAACGGTCCGACGACGCGCCGAGACGGCCGGACCTGACGCGCCGCAAGTCTCCGTAAGCCGGCGATCAGTAGACGCCGACCGTCGTCGACGCCGCGAACTCGTGGAACGGGCGCACTCCGCTGACACCGTCCCAAGGATAGGTGTCGAACGGCATCTCACGCTCCCCTTCGTCCCGTTCCATGAATCCGGGAACGAAGAACTCGCGAGTCAGCGTCGTCAGCTTCACTCGTCCCGTGCCGCCGTAGGCGACCGGAGTCGAGTAGTCATCGAACTCCACGACCTCGGCCACGGCGCGCGGCTGAGGAGCGTAGTAGCTGATCTTGTAGCCGTCGGCGGCGGTGACCGGCTTGCTGCAGGCAAGCCCCATCAGCGTGTTGCCGTAGGTCGGCGTCATGTAGATGCCGCTCTTCTCGGGAGGCCCGCCGAACAGCTCCTCGATGCAGTAGCGAGTCCACTGGGGCGTGAACTCGGTTCCGCCCGAAAAGATGCCGGTGATGCCGATCTCGGCCAGACTCGTGCCCCGTTCCTCGAGCCCGAGGGCGAGCGAGTCGAGCAACTTCGGCGTCGCGAACATGCACTTGATGTCATGACCGGCGGTCAGGATCGTGATCGCCTGATCGATGCAGTGCTTCTTGTATTCCTCGAGGTGCTCCATCCACCCCTTCTTGATCAGCTTCACGACCCAGCGCGGATCGAGATCGATGCAGAAGCAGATGCCGCCGCGGTACTGACACAGATGCTCGACGGCCAGCCGCAGCCGCCGCGGGCCCGACGGACCGAGCATCAGCCAGTTTGCTCCCTTCGGAAAGTACTTGTCCGGAAGGGTGTGGCTGAACAGCTCGTAGTCGATCCGAAAGTCGTCGATCACCATCCGGCTCTTCGGAATGCCGGTCGTCCCTCCGGTCTCGAAGACATACACCGGTCGGTCGGCGAGCCCCTTCGGGACCCAACGCCGGATCGGCCCTCCCCGCAGCCACTCGTCCTGGAACTCGGGAAACTTCTTCAGGTCGTCGTAGCAGCGAACTTCGGTGAGCGGGTCGAACTTCAGTTCGCGCTTCTTTTCGAGCCAGAAGGGACTGCCGGTCGAATCGTGAAAGTGGAACCCGATCACTTCGACGGTATGGGCATCGAGCGCCTCCTTGGCCTGTCGGATCTTGGCCGCGAGTTCAGGAGGCGTACTCGGCTGGGCGGTCGACATGAAACGGACCCTGGTGAGAGGAAGCGTAGGCGACGAAGGACGTTTCGGACCGGACGATTCGAGCCTCGCGAGGCTGACGTCGCAACGGCCCCCCGCGGTGACGAACGCAAGCCGGGAATGGGTGCGAAACGACCACGGGAGCCGAGACGGCAGCTCGGTGAACCGTCTCGGCACGGAAGAGCGTTTCGATCCGGCGACCGACTGTAGGCAGGAACCGACGCCTCGACGAGCGGTCTTCCGGGCTCGTCCCGGTCTCCCCCTCCGAACTCGGCACCGGCCGAAAATGGCAGGCTGGTCCTCCGCACGCTGCCGCGGCAAGGCCGCGCCGACGACGGATTCCACCTGAAAAAATACCCGATCCCGCCTCGAATCCGCAACCGACCGACCGGTTCGCAAGCGAAACCGCACCGTCTCAGGCGATGCGGCAATGCTCGACGATCCGCTCTGCTCCGGCCACGAACGACGTGTAGAAAGGGCCGAACTCGGCGTACCGCGCACTCGCCTCGTCGTACCGCATCCGGTAGACGATCTCGGTCAGGAACTCGGGGTTGCGCCCCCAGAGCGTCACGCCCCACTCCCAATCCTCGATCCCGACGCCGACGGTGATCAGCTGGCTGACCTTCCCCATGAAGTGCATGCCGCTCCGGGCATGCTCGGCCATCAGCCGATTCCGCTCCGAAAACGGGAGCAGGAACCAGTTCTCCCCCACCTTCCGCTTCTTGTTCATCGGATAGAAGCACATCACCGGCCAGTCGGGAAAGTCGGGGGTCAGTCGCTGGCGATTCATGATCGGCAGCCGCTGCTCGTACGCCTTGAGCTTGGCGGAATGCACCGGCGTTCCGACCGGATCCCCTTCGGCGACCAGCCGAGCCGAATACTGCTCGACGGTCGGGACGTATTCCGAGATCTCGGAGATCGACACGAACGAGTAGGTCGGCACGATCGCGGGCCCGAGTCCGCTCGCCGCAAGACGCTGCAGCACGGCGTCGATCTTCAGCGGATCGGGATCCATCAGCATCGCGCTGAAGTCCCCCTTGTGCCCGGCGACGATCCCGGTCTGCAGACGGGCCGGAGCGTCGGCTCCCGCCGGATCGAGCGTCTCGAGAAACTCCCGTCGACCCCGCCCGCGCGTCTCGACCGACATCGCCGCCAGCGCCGCGCGATCCCACCGCCAGTAGACGTGCAGCGCGTGCCACCCCTGAGTCGGCACGAGCGTTGCCGGAATCTGAGCGTGCGGATCGGCGGCGGGCGAGGGGCGATTCATCAGGCGCAGACCTTGCATAGAGCGGAAACGGAATCGAGCGACGACTCGACTTGGCCATCGAAGGACCGTCGTCGAACGGGCGGCACGGCTCGACCGTCGATGCGAGTCGAATCGTCGGACAGCTCGGGGCGAGGGCGGCGAGCGAGACGAAGCGTCTCAGGCGAGGATCTCGCGGACGACTCGCCCTTCGACGTCGGTCAATCGGCGCTGCAGTCCGTTGTGATAGTAGGTGAGCCGCTCGTGGTCGAGCCCCAGCAGATGGAGCATCGTCGCGTGCAGGTCGTGCACCGTCAGGACGTCTTCGACCGCCCGGTAGCCGAACTCGTCGGTCGCGCCGTACGCGATTCCGGGACGGACGCCCGCTCCCGCAAGCCAGACCGTAAAGCCGCTCGGGTTGTGATCGCGCCCCGACGCCCCCTTCTGGAACGTCGGCATCCGCCCGAACTCGGTGCACCAGACGACGAGCGTGTCGTCGAGCAGACCGCGGCGCTGAAGGTCGTTCATCAGAGCGGCGGCAGCCCGATCGAGAATTCGGCCATGGCGGTCGTACTGCTCCTGGAGCGTCTTGTGCCCGTCCCAGTTGCCGACCCCCTCACCCATCGCATAGGCGCCGTTGAACAACTGCACGAAACGAACCCCTTCCTCGAGCAGTCGTCGCGCCAGCAGGCAGTTCCGCGCGAAACCGGCGACGACCGGATCGGGATCGTCCGCCCCGTATTCGTCGCGGAGCCACTGCGGTTCGCTCGTCAGATCGACCACCTCGGGGATCGACTGCTGCATCCGCGCCGCCAGCTCGTAGGCGGCGATCCGAGCCGCCAGCTGACGATCACCGGGATAGCGATCGAGATGCCGTCGGTTCATCCGCTCGATCAACTGCCGCGTCGCGAGATCCTGTTCGGCGGTCAGCGATTCGGGGCGAGCCAGGTTGCGGATCGGCTGCTGGGCATTGAAGGTCGTCCCCTGAAACGTCGCCGGCAGGAACCCCGCTCCCCAGTTGTTGATGGCCGATTGAGGGACGCCGCGAGGATCGGGGATCGCCACGAACGCCGGCAGGTCCTGGTTCTCGGTCCCGAGCGCGTACGACGTCCACGCTCCCATGCTCGGAAATCCCTCGAGCGTGAAACCGGTCGACAAGTAGTTCTCGCCCGGGCCGTGCGTATTCGACTTGCCTGTCATGCTGTGCAGGAACGCCGCATGGTCGGCCGCCCAGGTTCCGAGCTGCGGGAGAAGGTCCGACGTGTATTTTCCCGATTCGCCGCGGGGCACGAACCGGTAGGGACTCTTCGTGAGCGCCCCCTGCTCTCCCTGGAACGTGATCAGCGAGTCGGCCCCCGGCATCGGTTCGCCGTGACGACGGATCAGCTCCGGCTTGTAGTCGAACGTATCGAGATGGCTGCAGGCGCCGGAGCAGAAGAGCACGAGCACGCGTCGCGCGGCGGCGCGACCGTGCCCCGATCGCGGCGCGTGCGGAGCCGACGGGTCGATCGCCGGCGCCCACGCGGTTCCCTCATCGGCCGACCCCCGTTCCTCAGCCAAGAGCGACGCGGCGGCGATACCGCTCAAGCCGGTGAGCGCATCGCCCAGGAAGCGGCGTCGATCGAGCATCCGCAGACCGGGCAGCGAGAGACGAGGCTCCATGGCGAGACTCCTTAGCGGGAATCCGTGCGGGCGAGCGAACGGCATGCGGGAGGAACGTGCACTCGGCGGCGAGCGGAATTCGGCGACCGTCGCAGGGTCGGCGCAGGCGGGACTCGACGCCGCTGCATGATACACCGGCTCGGCCGGCCGAACCCGATCGTAATCGGCACGTCACTCTCCACGGTCGCGCCGGCGCGGCCCCTGCCCGAAGAACCTGTCGCGAGCTCGACGAGCCCTGCACCGCGAAACCGTAGGCGATCAGCCGACCGCGTCGCGATCGACGGCGTCGACCACCCGCGTAATGACTCGCTCGGCGACGTCGATCCCATGAGCGGCAGCGAGCCCTTGCCAGCCGGGGACGGCATTCGCCTCGAGCACCAACGGCTCTCCCCGTTCGTCGGGAAGCAGATCGATCCCGACGATCTGCGCACCGATCACTGATGCTGCGCGCCGCGCCAGCTCGATCCACTCGGCCGGCGGCTCGAATCGCTCGGCGCGCGCCCCGCGACTGACGTTCGTCCGCCAGTCGGTCGGATGGACCCGGCGGATCGACCACGCCTGGTCGCCGATCAGCAGGATGCGGACGTCGTAGCCGGGATGCCGGACGAAACGCTGCAGGTAGATCACCGCTCCCAGTTGCCCGAGCGTCCGGAACGCGCGCAGCGCCAGGTCGGGATCCTCCAGTCGGATCAGCCCTCGCCCCTCGCCGCCGAACAGCGGCTTCACGACGACGTCCTTCCCCAATCGATCGAACCCGGCCATCGCCTCGTCGACCGTCTGGACCGCGATCGTTTCCGGGACCGGCAGCCCGGCGGCGGCGAGCATCGCGGTCGTCAGGTACTTGTCGATCGCGATCTCGAGCGAGCGAGGCGAATTGATCACGCGGACACCCGCCGCCTGGAGCCGATGCAACAGATCGATGCGAAAGACGACCTGTTCGAGCGTGCCGAGCGGCATGGTGCGAACGACGACCGCATCGCACCCCGTCAACTCGGTCCCGTCCGCGGTCGTGCAGCGCCAACCGTTCGGACCGACCGACGAACCGAGTCCGTCGAACTCGTGGAGCGACGGTTCGACACGCGGGTGCTTCAGCGCCGCGTCGAGCAACTGACGCGAATAGACGCCGGTCGGCGAACCGAGGATCGCGAGGCGTTTCGTGGCGGTCCGCATCGAGTCGGTCCCGATCAGGGTCATGTCGTTCGGCAAGCGAGTGTCGCTCGAACGGGTCGACGCGCGGCGCCGACGGCACGATGGCGACTCAGCTGCCGAACGACCGCGCAAGCACTTCGGCCGAGACGCTTCCGAAACGGCGCACTCGCCCGGAGCGACGATCGATGAAGGTGACCGAGGCGGGACTGAACAGAAGCGGATCGATCCGATAGAAGTCCCGTCCGTACGCCTCGAAGATCTCTCCGAACGGTCGGCCGTAGTCGGCCGATGCGCTGCTCGGCACCTTCGGGCCGAGCGACTCGAGATCGAGCCCGTCCGAGTCGATCCAGAGCGTCACTTCGCCGCCGTAGAGGATCGCGTCGTTGGTCCAGCCCATCGCGATCCGATCCTTGAGGGTCGACGGAGGGAGCGGCGCGGTCCCGCGTGCCGACTCGATCCTCGCGAGCGGGAACTTCAGTTCGTGGAGCTTGTGCAGACAGGTCTCGATCGATCGGGCGACGATCTGCACCATACCGGCGAGACTGGCGGTCGGCGCGATCGCCAGCGTCAGTCCCGACGAGTCGACGCCGCACGCGCGAGCGATCGCCTCGACCGCCCCGTCGTCCGGGAGCACGCGAGTTTCGAGCACGCCGACCGTCGAATCGGCCGGAGCCGTCAGCCCTTCGTCGATCAGCAGCGGCTCGCGACCGCGCGCCGCGCGAAAGGGGCCCGACCCCATCGCGAAGTAATCGCCGACCGAGATGGGCCAACCGGCGTACTGCGATGCCAAGCAGGCCTGCACCGGATGGTCGGTCGTGACGTCGACCGAAGTGCGGGTCGGACCGAGCGAGGGCGAACCGAAGCTGACGCGGCCGAGCCCCGCCAGACAGAGCTCCGCCAACAACCGCCCCGCCTCGAGCCCTCCCGGAGCTTCCGCGCCGAAGTCGAGCAGGCGCGCTCCGGCGCCGCGACGGTGTTCGACGACTCTCAGACGATCGAGTTCGGGGAGCACCTGCTCGGCCAACAGCCGTCGAGACGTTTCGTGCACCGATCGCATGCCGCACTTCCCCGGGAAGGATTGCCTGCAGAGCGCGAATCGAGACGGCGCCGGCGCCGGCAATCGACTCGCTCGTACCGTCGTCGCGAGGGCCTGACCTGCCGCGCGACCGGCACCTAGAATAGCCGCGGTCGGTCGTTGCGCGGGAGCGGTCTCGCGCGGGGCCCCCGAGCTGCCGTGCGGAGCCGAGATCGGTGTCGAGCCCGACGATCGAGAACTACGTCAAGGCGATCCACGCCATCACCTCGCTGGCCGAGCGAGGGAGCGATCGGACGTCGCACGACACCCCGTCGGCTCCCGCCGCCTCGACCGGCCGGATCGCCGAAGAACTCGGCGTGCTCCCCGGAACGGTGACGAGCATGCTCAAGACTCTCCAGGCAAGCGGCTTGGCCGACTACGTTCCGTACGAAGGGGTTCGTCTGACCGAAGCCGGAACGGCGCTGGCGCTGCGGGTCGTCCGGCGGCACCGACTGATCGAGCAGTTCCTGGTCTCGACCCTGTCGCTGACCTGGGACGAAGTGCACGGCGAAGCGGAGAACATGGAACATGCGGTCAGCGACCTGCTGATCGACCGGATCGACGCGTATCTCGGCTTTCCCGACGCCGATCCGCACGGCGATCCGATTCCGCGATCCGACGGCTCGATGGCCAAGACCGACTACGTCCCGCTGACGTCGCTCGAACCGAATCGGGTGTTTCGGCTGCTGCGGGTCATGGATCAGTCGACCGACTTCCTCAAGTACCTGACCGAGCAAGGATTGGAGATCGACCGGGTCGGCCGGCTGGTCGAACGGGTCGAAACCGCAGGAATCGTGCGGATCGAAGTCGGCGGCGGCGAGACGGTGCTGGCGGCCGAAGCGGCATCGAAACTGATGGTTCGCCGAGAAGGCGTTTGACCGACGGCCGGTTTCGAGCGTAAGATCCGGTGTCGATTCGCTGCGACGCAGCATCCGGCTTCGGTCGGCTGCCGACGAGTGGATCCCGCGAGAGGGAACCGTGAACCGGGTCAGGCCTGAAACACGGAGCAGCTCTAAGCGGGGTACTTCTGTGCGGGATCCACTCCTCGGCAGCTGCCGAGTCGCTCTCGGGGCTCTTCCCCGCTCCCCCTTGACCGATCGCTGAGCCGATCGACGATCGGCCCATCTGCGAGGAAGCGATATCGCTCGCTCTCGGCCTCCCAACCGACCTCGCGCGAACGCGAATCGGACTCAGGTCGCTACGGCCCGATCCTGCCGATCCTGAGCCGCCCGTTTCGAGGCCGCCTCTTGCCGCGGCGCAATCCACATCAGGTGGACGAACAGGAAGATCGCCCCGCACACCAGCAGCGAGTCGGCGATGTTGAAGTTCGGCCAAGGGTCGAAGAGCGGCACACCGGCCAGACGAAAGTGGATCCAGTCGCGGACCGCCTGCTGCTCCCACGGAGCGGCGTCGGAGCCGTGCCAGAACCCGAGACGATCGTGGAGGTTCCCGAGAATCCCTCCGTAGATCGTGCCGAGCGGAACGGTCAGCCACCAATCGCGACCGGCTCGGAAGACGAAGAGCCAGACGACGATGCCGACGCAGGCGGCGATCGCGATGGCGGCCAACACGGAACTGGAGCCCTGTCCCATGCCGAACAGGGCTCCTTGGTTGAGACTCGGCTGACAGCCGAGCACTCCCTTCCAGACCCACCAGGTCGCTTCGTTCGGTGCGAGCTCATGCGGGTAGTTGCGGTCGAAGCAGAGATGCTTCGTCCAGAGATCGGCCGCCAATCCGGCGACGGCCAAAACCGCGAAGACGATCATCCTGCTCGACATCGGAAACGGTCATCCTTGGGGCCGACGGCAACTTCAACGGTCCAAGAGAGTCTCGCCGATCGGCCTCGATCACCGAGCGGCAGCGCAGGCCGCGCGCCCCTCGGCGACTCGGACGATTCCGCCGTCGAGTTGCGACTACGAGCGGCGATGCGTCTCCATCTCGGCCGCGCACTTCACGCAGTAGGGAGTGTAGGGGAGCGTGTTGAGTCGCAGTTTGGGGATCCTGGCTCCGCATTCGACGCAGCAGCCGTACGTCCCGTCGGCGATCCGCTCGAGCGCCTCCTCGATCTGCGTCAGGACGACTTCTTCGTTGTCCATCAGCAGGAGGCTGTTGTTCTCTTCGAGCATGCTGTTGCCCATGTCGGCGATGTCGGCCGGAGCTCGACCGGACTCGCCCGAGTCGGGCCCCTTGCTGAGCGCCGAATTGGCCAGGCTCGAAACGTCTCCTCGCAGACGTGCCCGCAGCGCGATCAGAAGCTCCTTGTACGGCTTCATCTCGGACTTCTTCATCAGGCTTCTCCATGTCCGCCGAGTCTCGGTTCGGCAGCGCCGAGCGCCGCCCCCACCCCCGGTGGGACCGAGAAAGTGGCGGCACATTCTAGAAATCCCCCCTGCCCCAGTCAAACCTCCTTTCGGGCTGCCGGCGCGCAATTCGCAGGAAACTTCTCGAAAGCCCCTCGTGCGATCTCGCGACGCTTGCGACGACGGCCGTCGACGCGCGAGCGATTCTCGTCGGCCGAACGCCCGCGGGGAGGACCGTCTTGCCCCACGACGGCTTGACGTTGTGAGCCACCTCGGTCCCCCGTAGACTGCACGTCGACAGGGGATCGGAACGCCGTTTTCGCAGGGCAGCGGAGCCATCGTGAGTCTGGACGACCGAGCCTTTCAGCGCTGCATCTCTCCCGCGTGTGCCGCCACGTTCGGCCCCGAAGAGGTACTGACCGGCTGTTCGCAGTGCGGCGAACTGCTGGACATCGACTATGAATGGGACCGGCTCGAAGTCCCCTCGCGCTTGTCCGACTTCGAGCGAGCCTGGAGCGAGCGGCGGATTCCGTGGCAGTTCAGCGGCGTCTGGCGATTCCGCTCGTTGCTCCCCTTCGTTCGCGCCGAACAGGCCGCGACCATCGGCGAAGGCCAGACGCTGCTGCAGCAGGCGGATCGCGTCGGCCGCTTCGTTGGCTCGAATCCCGGCCGACTCTGGTTGCAATACGAGGGGATGAACCCTTCGGGGTCATTCAAGGACAACGGGATGACCGCCGCGATCAGCCACGCCAAGGCGATCGGTGCGCGGCGAGCCGCCTGTGCGTCGACCGGCAATACCAGCGCCTCGCTGGCGCTCTATGCCGGCATGGCGGCCGGGATGCGATCGATCATCTTCATCGGCTCGGGAAAGATCGCCTACGGCAAGCTCTCCCAGGCGCTCGATTACGGAGCGTTGACCCTGCAGATCGCCGGCGACTTCGACGATGCGATGGCTCGCGTCCAGGAGGTTTGTCGTCGACTGGGGATCTATCTGGTCAACAGCGTCAACCCGTTCCGCCTGGAAGGGCAGAAGACGGTGATGCTGCGCGTGCTCGAGGGACTCGGCTGGGAGGTCCCCGACTGGATCGTCGTTCCGGGAGGGAATCTCGGCAACTCGTCCGCATTCGGCAAGGCGTTTGCCGAGCTCCATCGTCTGGGACTGATCGATCGGATTCCGCGTCTGGCGGTGATCAACGCCTCGGGCGCTCGAACGCTGAACGAGTTGGCGACCGAGCGCGGACTGACCTGGAACGGCGGCGACTACGATCGAGGTCTGGTCGATCGCTACTACGCCGAACTCGATGCGTCACGCGCCAAGGCGTCGACCATCGCCAGCGCGATCGAGATCAACCGTCCGGTCAATCTCGCGAAGTGCCTGCGGGCGCTCGACGTCTGCGACGGAGTCGTTCGAGAGGTGACCGACCAGGAGATTCTCGACGCCAAGGCTCAGGTCGGCGCCGGCGGCTACGGCTGCGAACCGGCCAGCGCCGCCAGCGTGGCCGGCGCCAAACGCCTGCGGACCGAAGGGGTGATCGGCGCGGACGAGCGGGTCGTCTGTATCCTGACCGGCCATCTGCTGAAGGACCCCGACGTCACCGTCGCCTATCACTCGGCCGATCAGAAGCGTTTCGAAGAGACGCTCGGAGTCCGAGGGGTCCGCACCGCGTCCTACGCCAACCACGCGGTCGCGGTCGGCAACGACTTCGATGAGATCGCCCGAGCGATCCAGCTGTACGTCTGATCGGCGCTCGGTCGCGCTCTCCGGCCGCTACGACGTCGTCTCCCTCGATCCGGCGCCCCCGTTGTGCGATCGTCGCCCGACCGACACGATTGTCGGCGATCCCCGGTCGGTCACGATTCGGCCCGACGTGGCCGCTCGACCGCGCGATCGGTCCGCCGTCCTTCGTTGCCGTCGAAGCTTCCCCTCTCCCGTTCTCGGTTCCCTTGCGAGGAAACTCCCCATGAGCGATGTCGTTCGTCTGGTGATTCATGGTGCTGCGGGGAGAATGGGGCAGCGTCTCGTAGCGATGTCCAGCCAGGATCCGACCTGGTCGCTGGTCGGTGCGGTCGAGTCGCCGCATCATCCTCGCTTGGGAGACGATGCCGGCTCGGTCGCCGGCATCGATCCGCTGCGAGTTCCGATCTCGTCGTCCGTTCCCGAACAGGCGGACGTCATGATCGACTTCTCGAGTCCCGAAGGAGCCGAGCGGGCGATCGCTGCCGCCGCCGCAAACCGGCTGCCGCTCGTCATGGCGACGACGCATCTGAGCGAGGCCTCTCGCGCCGAACTCCGCCATCTCGCCGAATCGGTCCCGGTCTGTTGGTCGCCGAGCATGAGCCTGGCGGTCAATCTGACGATGAAGATGGCGCAACTGTGCGCATCCGCGCTGCGGAACCATCGGACAGGAGCCGACGTCGAGATCATCGAGCGGCACCATCGTTTCAAGGAGGACGCGCCCAGCGGCACCGCGCTGAAGTTCGGCGAACTGATCGCGAACGAGATGAACCTGGATCAGCAGGCGCACGGGCGCAAGGGACTGATCGGCAAGCGTCCCAAGACCGAGATCGGCTATCACGCGGTACGCGTGGGCGACAACCCGGGAGAGCACGTCATCGTCTTCGGCATGCTGGGCGAGACGATCGAGTTGCGAGTCGCGGCATCGAATCGGGACTGCTACGCCGAGGGAGCGCTCGCCGCAGCGCGCTACCTGATCGGTCGCCCTGCCGGTCTCTACTCGATGCAGGACGTGCTCGGCCTGGCCTGACGCCGCCGACGACGGCACGAGCGACCGACCTCGACGAGCGGACGAAGGCGAACGATGGCGAAGTGCGAAGAAGGCTACCTGTGCGAGGTCTGCGGCGGCGACGTCGAACGCCTCTCGGAGAGCGATCTCTATCTGCGCTTCGTCATCGGCTGGGTCGATCCCGAAACGCTGCACGTGCGACGCGAACGTCACCTGACGTGCAATCCGATCCTCGCCCAGTTCGTCGTCGCCGCTGACTTTCCGACGCCGGTCGTCGACGGAGAGTTCGACAAGCGACGACTGGACCCCGAACACGTCCGCGAACGGGAAACGCTCGTGACGCGAGGCTGGCTGCGGCTTCGTGAGGTCGAAGGGAGCGGCTTGCCGATCATCGACTATCCGCTCGACGAGGTGCGGCAGCGGATCGAGGCGGGCTGGCTCGGCCACCCGCCCGATCGCGTCTGATCTCTCTCGCCTGAAATCCGCCCGTGCGAGACTTCCGTTCGAGAGCTCACGTTCGCTCAGTTACCGATGCAGTACAGACGGCTGCCGGTACGGATCAGGATCCGCCCGTCGACCATCACGGGCGAGGCGACGACCGGCGTCGGAAACTCGCCCAGTTCGTTCTTGGCGATGCTCTCGAGCTTATCGCCGAGCGCGACGACGAAAGTCGCTCCGTCCTCGCGAATCGCGTACAGATGACCGCCGGCGATGATCGGCGATGCACTGAACGCCAAGCGGCTCCGTTCCAGTTCGGTTTCGGCCAGGATCGAACCGTCGCGAGGATCGAGCTTGGCGATCCGGCCTCGATCGTTGAGCACGAAGATCGCGCCGTCATGGTAGGCCGGCGTCGGCACGTCGGCCGAGATCGTTTCGCCGCGCCATGCCACATGCGAATCGGTCACGTCGCCGCTCCCGCCCATCCGCACGGCCGTCAGCGAATCGCCTCGCGCATACGGGGCGACGACCACCTCGCCGGCGACGACCGGCGAAGAAATCGACCGGAAGTAACCGTTCTGCGACGGGTTGAGACCGCCGACCGACCAGAGTTGCTCGCCGGTCGCCGCATCGTTTCCGGTGATGTGATCGGCGCCGAC
>CAZZBI010000067.1:17858-18370 GCA_964652385.1 uncultured Pirellulaceae bacterium
TCTCGCGATCCCCCTCCTTCACGACCACCGGCGTCGTGTAGCTCTGATTCGCTTCCTCGGGCGCAGGCAGATTGCGGTCCTGCTTCCAGGCGATCTCGCCGGTCTTCGGATCGAAGGCGGCCAAGTACGAGGGACCGCTATGCATGCAGGCGACGACGACGTGCTTCGACGTCAGGATCGGGCTGGTGCCGAGGTCCCACCAGAGCGTGTCCTCACCGAACTCCTGCTGCAGATTCCGCTGCCACAGGAGGTTGCCGTCCCAGTCGAGACAGGCGAGATCGCCGCTCTTGAAATAGACGAAGACATGATCGTCGTCAGCGACCGGGGACGGATTCGCGCCGCTCGCCTTCTGATGCTTGCCGGGGCGTTCTTCGCCCAGATCCTTGCGCCACAGCTCCTGACCGTCCGAATCGAGCGCGATGACCCAGTTGCGCCCCGCGGCTCCGGTCGTCAACAGAATCCGATCCCCATGGACGATCGGCGTCGATCCGCCGACTCCCGGAATCTCGTAC
>CAZZBI010000068.1:0-13914 GCA_964652385.1 uncultured Pirellulaceae bacterium
ACGGAACCGCGCAGGAGATCTTTCCCGAACTGACGCTGACCTCGCTCGGCGACGAGACGCGCGGGAGAGCACGTCTGGCTTGGCTGAACGTCGAATTGCGGTACGAGGATCGCCACGAGTTCGCGATCCTGGCGGTCGACCGTCGGGTCTTCGACGAAGAGCATCGGCTCGAGATCGTCGACGGCTGGATCGGCATGACCCCTCCGGATTCGATGCGGCGCATGCGGGAGGGGATCGGCGAGACGTGGGTCGCGGAGTTCGAGACGGGGCGCGATGCGATCGCCGAGGCGCATGCGGAATGGGGCTATCTGCTTCCCGAGGGGCGACTCGGCATTCTCGATCTCCTGGTGCTGCTCTTCGATGTCCGGACGTCCGGCGCCGATTCCGAAATCCGGGCGATCCGCGGCGCGATCGACGCCGCGGCCGACCGTCACGTCGGAAAGAAGCGGGCGAGCGATCCTCGTGGCGGCTCGCCGATCGACTGTCTGGAGATCGTCGCCTCGTCCGGTACCGACGCCCCGTCGCACGAACGGCTGGCGTTCGAGGCGCTGCGCGAGGCGCAGCCGAAGCGAATCCCGTTCGGTTTCGTCGCGGCCGAGGTCGAGACGGCGGAGTTCGGCGCGAAGCTCAATCTCAGGACGTACGGTCAGCGGAGCGATGTCGCGGGGCCGGCGGAAACACGAGTCGCGATGCTGGAGGCACTCGAGCGCCGGCGGTCCTACGGCGATGTCCGCATCCCGGACTTCGTCAAGGTGACCTACCCGACTCGCCCCGGGAGCTGGTCGAGGATCGACGGCAGCCTGAAGCAGGTCGGTGGTCAGGAGCGGACGTTCGAACTCGAGATGCTCGATCTCGGACCGGGGGAGTACGACGGGAAGCGACTCCATTGGGTCGACTTCGACCTGCTGACGGTCGGCGCCCGCGAGACTCGACATCGGTATCGGATGGCCTTCGATGACGCGGCCTATCGCGAGCGCCAGGAACCGCGGCTGTTCGGTCTGTGGGAAATGAATGACGGGCTGACGGTGGACCTGAACGCCGACGCCTCGCTGCGCAACGCGGCCTTCGGCTGGCTCGGCTTCGACTCGGATCCGCCGACGATCTCGATCACCGAAGCGCTGGTCCTGCTCTTCGACGCCAAGGGGATGCCCGACGGCACGCGACTGGAAGCGCTGCGCGAGATGGTTTCGGCCGATCTGGTCCGAAGGGAAAAGGAACGACGACGCGACCCGGCGATCTTCCGGACGCGCAACGGCCGAGAGTTCCGCACGGACCGATGGTTGCTCGAGGCGGATTCGCCGGAAGACATCGTCTATCGGATCGGACGGAGCGAGGCCGTGCCGTTCGACTTTACCGAGGTCGATCTGCAGGTGCCGCGACTGATCGATCTGAAGGTCCGACTGGTCGACTGCGGCGTCCGCCCGGTCGAGTCGCCGCCGACCTTCGAAGCGATGCGGACTCGATGGGAGGAGACGCTTGCGCGGCTGGAGGAGCGGGGAGTCCGGCCATGGCACAAGCCGGACGGCGGACTGATCGGACTGCTCCGATACGATCGTTACGGATACGACCGGGAACGCCGGCGCTTCCTGGCGGTGACGAGCGCCTGGTCCGGCGAACGGCGTCTGCTGAATGCCGCTTCGATCGCGCCGGCCGATCTTGCCTGGCTGGTCGCGCGCGAAGGGAGACTCTGGACGAACGAGTCGGGCGAGACGTTCGGACCGGCGGTGCCGATCGGCTGGTCGTCCGGAGTGATCGTGCTCGTCGATGCCGCAGGGAGCGAACGCCACTGGCGACGAGCCGACGATACCGATCCGGCGCGGAGCGAGCCGCGGCTGGCGACGGAGGATTGGTCCTACCTGAGGGACCGTCTCGAGCACCCGATCGACGCTCCGAAAGAGGACGAGGCGAAACGCCGCTGAGACTGGACGCTCGTGGCGAGGAGCGAGCCTGCGTCCGGAGCGAAGGGGCTGCCGACGAACCGGTCCTTCCGCGAGCGAGGCGCGCGGACTTCCGAAGGAGCCGAACCGCCAGACTCGCGAGATCGACGAACGATCGCTCCGTCACGAGCGATTCGGACCGAACCGACCGACGCAACCTGAGCACGGGGAGATGATGATGAGACGACAATACGAATCGATCGTCCGGGCGAGCCTTGCCGGACTGATCATGCTGCTGGCGGCGCTCGGCGGTACGACCGCCGTCGCGCAGGTTCCGATGCCGCCGGATTTCTACGAGCGGATGCGGATCGAAAACCCGTTCGCCGAAGGGGGAAATGCCGAGTCGCGGATCGCGGCGTTCAAGAAATGGCTCGACGAGCAGAAGCCACGGGAACCGGCCGCCGGCGAGACGCCCAAGGAGCGTCTGCTGCGCGAGCGATTCAACGCTCGTGTCGAGGAGTATCGGATCGTAGGTGAGCAGATCGCCGGGGGGACGATGGCGTTTCAGGGGCGACAATTCGAGCTGATCGATGCGGCCCTTGCGTTAGCTGCTGACGACGCTGAACGCGTGATGATCTTGGAAATCGGCGTCGGTGCGGCGTTACTCAATGAGCGGATCGCGTACGACAAGAGCAAGTTCGGAATCATCGATTCGGGTTCGGTTCTTCGCATGATGGCCGACCGGCTCGATCGGGAATTCGCGCTGGTCGAAGAACAGGAGCGTCAGGAGGCAAGGCGACAGGAGGAAGCGGCGGCCGAGTCGCTCGACCGTCAGGCCTCAGCCTCGCTGGACTCGCCGCACGGGAGTCCTTGCTCTCCCGAGTCGTCCTGGCGATTCGACGCGGCGTTGCCGAGGGGCGTTCGTGCCGGTCGGCTCGGATGCGGACCGATCGTTCGGCTTCCGATGATGAGCGCGCGGTTCGGAGGGATCGGCGTCCGATGGGCGGGGCTGATGGTCGGTATCGTCGGCTCGTCGTGGCTGACGGTCGTTCCGGCAACGAAAGGGCAGGAGTCGGATTTCTATCGGCAACTGCATGTCGAGCACCCGTTTGCCGACGGCGGAAACGGTGAGGCAAGGATCGCGGCATTCGAGCGGTGGTTCGAGAAACATGAACCACAAGAGGCGGTGCCCGGAGAGACGCCGAGGGAACGTCAGTGTCGCGAGCGGTTCAATGCTCGTATCGGGGAGTATCGAATCGTGCGAGAGCAGATCGATGGAGGAGTGATGGCCCTCGATCGTCTGCAGACCGACCTGATCGACGCGGCCCTCGCATGCGCGTCGACCGATGCGGAACACCTCGAGCTATTCGAGATCGGCATCGGAGAAGCATTGCTCAAGGAGCGTATTGCTTACGACAGGTACGAAGGTGGAGCCGGGGGAAGTGAGTCGGTCCTTCTGGCGATCGCCCACCGGCTCGACCGGGAGATCGCGCTGGTCGAAGAACAGGAGCGTCAGGCGCAGAGAGCGAAGGACTGAACGGATCGCGCGAGCGATATCGACGGTGCGCCGCTCGTCGTTCGGCCCGTAACCTCGTTCGCCGTTCGCCTTCGGCGGGCGAGGGCTCTTGCGTTCGCTCGCGTCACTTCGCGACGTTCTCGATCGTCTCGGCGGGGAGATCCAGGGTGACGTACTCCTTCCACGATCCTTCGTACAGCCGGACGTCGTCATGGCCGGCGACGTGCTTCAGGTAGAACCGCAGCAGACTCCCCTCGCGCGACGTGCCGCAGTAGACGATGATCCGCTTCCCCTTCGTCAGTCCCGCTGCCTCGAGCAGGCGAGTGCATTCGTCGAACGGTCGGAAGCGGTGCGTGTTGTCGTTCGCCATCAGCTTGGCCCAGTGGAAACTGATCGCGCCGGGGATGTGCCCCTTGCGGAGCCAGATGTCGTCCTGGCCCAAGTATTCGTTCTTCGGACGCGCATCGACGAGCACCACGTTCGGCTGGTCCTTCAGCGCCATCAGTTCGTCGATGGCGATCCCGATCTCGGGACGACGCTCCCGAGAGAGTTCGCCCGGCGGGTTGCCGAAGTAGGTCTGAGTCGTCGGCAAGCCCTGCTGCTGCCACTCCGCCAAGCCGCCGTCGACGACCCGCACGTCGTCGATGCCGAACTTCTCGAGCACATAGGCGACCATGCTCGTGCTCAGGATCTCGTCGTTCGGCAGCTCGGCGCCGGTCGCGTAGATCAGATGCGTCCGCCCCGCCGTCACGCCGGCTCGCTCCAGCAGCAGTTCGGTCAGTTCGTCCGGCAGGTACTGCACGGGAACGCCGTCGACCGTTCCGCGCAGCGTGTCGAAGTTCAGGTGATGAGCGGTCGGCAGATGGGCGCGGAAGTAGTCCTTGTACCCGCCGCGGGTGTCGATCACGATCGGCCGCGCGTTTGCCGGGGAGTCCGCAATCAGCGCCGCCGCTTCGGCCGGCGAGATGACGGTGTGCTGGGCGGCGACCGGGGAGGAGAGAACCAGGAGCGCGAGCAGCGCGAGCGAACGCGTCATCGGTGGGCCTCGGAAAGAGAGGAACGAATCGCGATCGTCACCGGCCGCGGACCGACGAGAGCCGCTCGGGCCCGCTCGAGACTCGGACGATCGCACGCTCAAACCTGCGTTTGCTCGTTTTAGTGACCCCCGCGTCCCGGAACAACCGCCGCTGCGGCCGGACGCTTCTCCCTCCTGCGAGACCGACGCCGAGCGATCGCCGATCGGCGCACGAAAAAAGCCCTTCGGCGACCGGAGTGCCGAAGGGCTTTCGAGTCGGGCTGACTGGATTCGAACCAGCGACCTCCACCACCCCAAGGTGGCGCGCTATCCAGACTGCGCTACAGCCCGTACGTGAGCGGACACTGTAGTGAAAAGACCTTTCGGCAACAACTCCTCTTGCGCCCCCTGACGGGTCCCGCCCGAGCCGTCGGGCCGGCCTCAAGCCGGCCGATCGAATCGTCGCCGCCGACCCTCTGCGCGCGGCCGAATCAAGGAGGCTCGGCGGATCGGTTCGGTTCGCACCCCAGGCGATTCGCCGCGTCGTGCGACGACTAGCTAGGGGGCGACGGCCGAGGAACCCCGAGCCCGTCCGCTCCCGACTCTCCCCCCCCTCGCCTCGCGAGTTCACCGGGGGTACCACTACCGATCCGTTCCCCGAGCTTCGTTCCGTCTCGTGCCGGCGAGTTCTCCGATGGTCCCGACCCCGTCCGCCGACGCCTCTCTCCTCTCCCCTGCCGACTCGTTCGGCGAGCGGTTGTCGGCCGCGGTCCGGCGCTGCCGCAATCCGGTCTGCGTCGGTCTCGATCCCCGCTTCGAATCGTTGCCGGCACCGCTCCGCGCCGGTCGAGACGCGGCGTCGACGGTCGATCGAGCCGCGGCGTTCGCCGAGTTTTCGTGCCGGGTGATCGACGCGGTTCGGGATCTGGTGCCGATCGTCAAGCCGCAGGCCGCCTTTTTCGA
Organism: uncultured Pirellulaceae bacterium; assembly: GCA_964652385.1. Lineage (GTDB taxonomy): Bacteria > Planctomycetota > Planctomycetia > Pirellulales > Pirellulaceae > UBA11682. Next base: position 5,372 of record CAZZBI010000068.1, read on the forward strand.
GGCGCTCGGGCCGGCCGGCATGCAGGCGCTCGCCGACGTCCTGGCTCATGCCCGACAGGCAGGGCTCGAGACGATTCTCGACGGCAAGCGAAACGACATCGGCTCGACCGCCGAAGCGTATGCCGACGCCTGGATCGGTCGGCGCGGATCGGCCTGGGGTTCCGATTCGCTCACCGTCTCGCCCTATCTGGGCGACGACACGTTGCTGCCGTTCGTTCGCGCCGCCGAAGCGCGCGGCGGCGGGATCTTCGTGCTCGTCAAGACGTCGAACCCCGGCAGCGCCGCGCTGCAGGACCGGACGACGACGGTCGACGGGCGAGTCGTCCTGATCCGCGACCTGGTGGCGCAGTGGGTCGAAGGGCATGCGGCGCGGACCGCTCGGCCATCCGGCTACGGCGATGTCGGCGCCGTGGTCGGCGCGACTTATCCGCGCGAGCTGGGCGAGCTGCGTCGCGCCATGCCTCACGCCTGGCTTCTCGTGCCCGGCTACGGGGCTCAAGGGGGCGGCGCGGACGACGTGGCCGCCGGCTTCGACGACCGGGGACTCGGCGCGATCGTCAACAACTCGCGCGGCATCCTCTTTGCGCATGCCGCTCCCGAGTATCGCGAGCGGGTGACCGAGGCGGGCTGGATCGAAGCGGTCCGCATGGCGACCGAAGCGATGATCGCGGCGCTGCGCGAACGGACGACGGTCGGGCAGCTCTAGACGCTTCGCGACTCGCCGCTTTCGGTCGGCGACAAGACGAAAGCGGCGCCTCGTCCCGTTCGCTCGGCCGGCGCCCCGTTCCGGGTTGCTCCGCCCTCTTGCGGACAAGTATCATGGCGGGTTGCCGAGGGGGCCTGGCGAGAGCGCGATCGCGAGTCTTGCCGGTCGACCTCGTCCCGCCTTCTCCGCGATCATCGCCCCCTTCTGGAGATCGACTCATGAGTCGCCCGCAAGAGACTTCCCCTCGGCCCGATCGTCGTCAGTTCGTCAAGGGTGCTTCGGCCGCTGCGGTCGCCGGTTCGCTCGTCGCCGCTACCGCCGCTCAGGCCCGCGTCCACAACTCGGTCGACGACACGCTGAAGGTCGCGCTGATCGGTTGCGGCGGGCGCGGAACCGGCGCCGCGGTGAATGCGGTGCGGGCCGACGAGAACGCCAAGATCACCGTCCTGTGCGACGCCTTCCCCGATCGGATCGAGCATACCAAGCAGGTCCTGGCGAATCAGATCCCGAATCAGTTCGAGGTCGCCGACGATCATTGCTTCTCGGGCTTCGACGGCTACAAGCAGGTGATGGCGTCGGACGTCGACGTCGTCCTGCTGTGCAGCACGCCGGCCTTCCGACCGGCGCATCTGGCGGCCGCGGTCGAGGCGGGAAAGCACATCTTCTGCGAGAAGCCGGTGGCGGTCGATTCGCCCGGCGTGCGCAGCGTGCTCGAGACGAGCAAGAAGGCCGAAGAGAAGGGACTCTGCCTGGTTTCGGGACTCTGCTGGCGCTATGACCTCGGCGTCGTCGAGACGATGAACCGGATCTTCGACGGTGCGATCGGCGAGGTGAAGGCGATTCAGGAGAACTACCTGACCGGCACCCTCTGGCACCGCGGCAACGATCCGAAGTGGAGCCAGATGGAGTACCAGATGCGCAACTGGCTCTACTACACCTGGCTCTCGGGCGATTTCAACGTCGAGCAGCACATCCACAGTCTCGACAAGGCGCTCTGGCTCAACGGCGACACGCCGCCGGCCAAGTGCTTCGGACTCGGCGGTCGCCAGGTCCGGACCGAGGAGCAGTGGGGGCACATCTACGATCACTTCGCCGTCTGTTACGAGTGGGCCAACGGCGTCAAGGCGTTCGCCTACACCCGGCAGATGGCCGGCTGCTACAACGACGTCGACGACTACGTGATGGGGACCAAGGGCTCGGCTCAGATCCTCAAGAACGAGATCGTCAACGCCGAAGGGACGTGGCGCTACAAGGGCCCGAGCCCGAGCATGTACGACGTCGAACATCAGCGTCTGTTCGCCGCGATCCGCAGCGGCACGCCGATCAACAACGGCACGTACATGAGCTACAGCACGCTGATGGCGATCATGGGACGCGAGGCGTGCTACACCGGCAAGTCGATCACGTGGGACGAGGCGATGGCCGATCAGGTCGTGCTCGGACCGACCAGCTACGAATGGGGCGATGTCCCGACGCCGAAGGTCGCCCTGCCGGGGCGCGACGCCTGAGTCGCCGAAGCGGACGGTTGCTCGAACGCCGAGTGACCTGAATCGCTCGTCCGAATGCCAGCACTTCCGCCGAGGCCGCAGACTCGCTCCAGCATCCGCAGCTTCGCGACCGATCAGACGACGGAGAGAGGGACCTGGTCCCGCTCCGTCGTCTTGTCGTTTCGGTCCATGTCGCACGCCGATCCGGCGGGCGTCAGCGGGAGTCGAAGGTTGAGAGGTCGTCATCCGATCGTCGCGCTGATCCTGTTGCTGCCGGTACCGAGCACCGGCTGTCTGGCGATCCGCTGTCGACCGATCGGACCGGACTGCACGCCCGCCGCCATCGAGTCGGGAGCCTCGGCGGCAACGATGTCGGACGGCTCGATGAGCGACCCGACGATCGAGGAGCCGACGCTGCCGCATCCGCGGTTCCACCCGGTACCGGCCTGGGACGTCTTTCATCCGCCGGTCGACCTGTCGGTTCCGGACATCGTCCCCGATCCGTCCTGTCGACCGTTCTTTCTGGTGCCGGCCGTCGAGCGGCGCCCGCGCGAATTGCCGAGCGACTGATCCCGGGCCACGCCGCCGCGGGACTCGTTTCGCGCTCGCCCGAGCCGCCGCCGCGGTCGTCCGGAACGGATGGTTCGAAGCCGGCGCTGCGGAGTCGTCGGCGCCACGTCGTTTCCTCGCGAAAACGTCTCTTGCGACGAATTCGGGGCTTTCGTACAAGTCCCGCACCCGGTCGACGACCGGCCACGAAACACTCCAAGGCGCCGGTCGCCTTGACCCCGTCTAGCGAACGAAGCTCTGCCGTCCGGCATCGATCTTCTTGCGGGGGATCGTCGTCGGCCCTTCCCTCCTGGGTGCGAGCCTTATCCGTCGAGCACGCGGCTTCTGGGTCAGCCGCGCGACGGATGCTCACGGCAAGGCTTCGGGCTGTCACCGGGGCGACGTTCGCGTCGCCCCGGTGACAGGGAACACTTCGGTCTCGGCGATCCTGCGGCGATCGCGTTCATCGACCGACGCCGGCGCCTGAGGCGGCGACAATCCGCTTGCGATTCGGCGAGCAGGGATCGAGACTGACGATCCGACTCCCCTCTTTTCGCCGGACATCGTCGAGACGCTTCTCATGGTCGCTCGCCTCGTTCCGTTCGCGCTGGTCGGTTGTCTGTCGATCGGGGCATTCGGCGTTCTGATGACGACCGCGCGTGCGCCTCGCGCCGACGATCGCGCCTCGTTCCCTGTCTCGCGCGAGACGACTTACCTGACCGAACCGGTCGACGAGCGGGGCTACCTGATCGTGCACCAGGCGGTCGAACGGTTGCAGGCCGAGGGAGTGACACGCGAGAACAATGCCGCCGTCCTGCTGATCGAAGCGATGGGAGGACAGGCCGAGGGGCGGGAGCTGACCGAGATCTGCGAACGACTCGAGATCGAGCTGCCGATTCGCGGGCTGACCTATCGCCCGGCCGCCTTCGCTCGCCAGGGGCGCAACGAGATCGTCGTGCTGCAGGCGGACCAGGATCGGGCGCTCGAAGGTCCGTGGACGCGCGAGGATGCCCCGTCGGTCGTCGATTGGATCGAAGCGAATGCCGAGCCGCTGGCGAAGATCGCCGACGGAGTGCGTCGACCGCAGTACTGGGTCCCTCGCGTCGGCGGCGAGGAAGGCGTCTGGATGATCCGGTTGAGCGACGTGCAGCAGTATCGCGACATCGCGCGCTGCCTGCAGGCGCGGCTGCATCTGGCGATCGGCGAGGATCGCTTCGACGATGCGTGGGCCGACCTGCTGACGATGCACCGACTGGCCCGAATCGTCTCGCGCGGACCGACGTTGGTCGAGAAGCTGGTCGGCTTCGCGATCGAGGGGATGGCGTGCGCTTCCGACCGGCTCTGGCTCGAGCGACTTCCCGAGATGGGCCCGGATCTCGGCGAGATCCGTCGGCAGTTCGACGAGCTCGGACCGATCGAATCGCTCGCTCGGTCGTTGAGGTTCGAACGGATGATGATCGTCGATCTGGCGAATCGGATGGATCAGGGGCTCATCCCCGAAGCGATCACGGATGACGGACGCCTGACCGCGCTGCAGCGATTGAGATTCGATTGGGAGGTGGTGCTGCGACGTTGTCAGACGCACTACGACCGCCTGGAGGAATGTCTGCTGATCGAGGATGCTCGATTGCGAAGACGGCAACTGGAGGGGATCGACGCGGAGCTGAACCAGGCGGTCGACGGTTTGGATCGGGCGCTCGAGAGCCCGGTGGGGCTGGCGGCGAGAGCGTTGTTCGGAGAAACGGACCGGACGTCGGAACAGGTCGCCGCGATGCTCGTGCGACTGATGGCCGGTTCGATCCTGACGATCGATCGCGCCGAGAATCGGATCGTTGCCGACCGGGCGCTCGTCCGCTTGGCGATCCGTCTGGCCGAACGACGGGTTGCCGGCAAGCCGTTTCCCGAAACGCTCGACGCGCTGGTCGAAGGAGCCGAGGGGGAGCGGACGATCGACCCGAACACCGGCGAGCCGTTTGCCTATCGGCTGACCGCGACGGACGTCGTGCTGTATCAGTTCGGCAGCAACGGCATCGATGACGGCGGACCGGGGCAAGGAGACGACATCGGCCTGGTCTGGAAACGCTAATCGCACGCGACCGACCTGCCGGACGCTCGTCGCCGTCCGGCCGACCGGGAATCGCCGCCGAGCCTCGGGAATTCGGCTCCGCAAGGCCGTTTTCGTCGCGATTCGAGCGGCCGGCGAGTCGCCGCTCCGGTGGCCGGCGGTCAATCTTGACTCGCCCGACCGAATCCCGACAATTCCCGCATCTGAAGCGACCGGCGAGTCGGTTCGGATCGAGTGGCGGAGCCGCTCGGATCGGCTCGATCGCGACGCGGTCGGCCTCGAGAATCGATCGCTTTCGGCAAGGAGGCCGAAGAGATGCATCAGTTGTCGTCCCCGCGGCGGATCGCGCTGACCGAACTGCCGATGACGGTCCGCGGAGCGGGAGTCGAGTCGTTCCGATTCGGTTCCTGTTCGGCCGCCTGGCAGCAGGTGGAACCGGACGATCTCTTCGTCGCACTCGCCTCGGTCGACGGCGACGGCCACGACGACATCGAACAGGCGGTCGCCCGCGGTGCCTCGGCGATCCTCGCCGAACGCCTGGTTCCCGCGTCGGTGCCGGTCTTCATCGTCGAAGACACGCGCGAGGCCTACGGACATCTGTGCCATCTGCTGGCCGATCGACCGTCGCGCGAGCTGCATCTGATCGGCGTCGCCGGGTCGAGCGGCAAGACGTCGGTCGTCCGGTTGATCGAAGCGGTGTTGCGCGAGGCAGGACGGCCGGCGGCGGTCGCTTCCGACGAACGCTGGTTCGTGCCCGAGCCGATCGACGTTTCGATCGACGACGAAGGTGACGAACAGCTCGAGAACGAACCGGCACCGAGTCATGGCGATGCGCTCCCGGCCCCGACGCCGCCGCGGATCGTCAGCGGTCTCTCGGATGCCGCCGCCTGCGGTTTCCGGCACGCGATTCTCGAACTCGGCGCCTTCGAGTTGGCTCGTCGGACCTGGGCCGGCACCGAACTCGACGTCGTCGTGCTGACCGGACTGACCGAGGACTATCGCGGTCGTCACAACAGCACGGCCAACTATCGCAAGGCGATCCGCCGAGCGCTCGGCCTGCTCCGACCCGACGGCATGGTGATCGCCAACGCCGATTGCCCGCATGTCCGACAACTGCTGGACGAACTGCCGTTCCCGGCGCTGACCTACGCTCTGCGCAGCGAAGGGGCGATCGAAGGAGAGCGGCTCGAAGAGACCGCCTGGGATCAGCTGGTGGCGGTGCGAGCCGGTTGCGAGACGATTCCGCTCCGTCTGACTCGACCGGGCGATCATGTCGCCGAGAACGCCTTGGCCGCGGTCACGCTGGGGTTGAGTCTGGGGATCGACCTGCCGACGATCGTGCGCGGCATCGAAAAGGGAGAACCGGCGGACGGCACGCTCGAGACCGTCTCGCGTTTCGGCCAAGGCCCGCGCGTCCTGCTCGATCGGGCGACGCTGCCGGATCGCGTCGAAGCGACACTCGACACCTTGCGCCGCACCGCCGCCGGCCGCGTCTGGTGCGTCTGTCAGGTCGACAAGTCGCTGGCTCAGGAACATCGTTCGTCGCTCGGTTCGCTCGTCGAACGGCATGCCGATCGAGCCGCCCTGTCGGTCGCTCCCGAACTGCGTCATCGCGCGCTGCCGGTCCTGCACGACGTGCTCGACGGCTACGAGCGCGAGTCGCGCGATCTGGTTTCGCCCGACACGCTCAAGGCGCTCGCCTGGGTGCTCGACCAGGCGGAGGGAAACGACACCGTCGTCGTCATCGGGGCCTGGGAACAGGATCGCGAAGCGATCGAACGCTTGGTCCTCGGCAACGGACGCGAGTTGCTGCCGCCGCTGGTCGGTCAGCGAGCCGCGACCGGATCGGTTCGCGAGTCGCACGACCTGGCCGGACCCCGCATCCTGAAGATCGACGACTTTCGCCGGAGCGCCTGATCGCGCGTCGGCACCGTCGATCACGGATCCGGTCGATCGATATGCGGCCCGATCACCGCGTCGAGAGTCCGCCGGGTCAGTCGATCGATTCGTACGATCGCGCATCGAGATGGGCGTGACGGAGAGCTCGCTGAGCCAACTCGTCGATGCTCTCCGCGGTGTCGCTTCGCTCGAAGCGATCGGCGCTCGTCGTTCGCTCCGCTCCGCGACGTTCCTCGGCGTCGCGATCGGTATCGGAGCGGAACGGTACCGAGCGCGGCGCACCGAATCGTTCGCCGCTGGCGCGAGCCGCCCCCTCGGCCTTGGCCGCGGCCGCGAAACGCTGCAGCCGACGTTCGTGCGAAGCCCGACTCCAGTCGTCCTCGAACTCCCGTTCCGCCCCTTCGAGCAGTTCCGCGGTGGTGCGGGCGTGCGAGAGCATCCACGCCAGACCGACCAGCGTGCCGATCTGTCCGGTGATCGCGATCGAGAGCAGGTATCCGGGGGCCCAGGCCCCCGGCGAGATGTTCGACCAGAGACCGGTGAGGGCGACGGTCAGGAAGAAGCCGAGATTCGCCAGGAGCAGTAACGAGACCTGTCGTTCGCTCAGTCGAATGCGGCGGATTCCCGTCACGATCTGCGACCGGAATCCTTCGCGACGCTTCTGCAGTCGCGACTCGATCAGTTCATCGCCGAAGTGCCTTGCCAGGCTCGGTTCCGAAGCATCCTGACGCCGCGCCCGGCGCGGCTGCCAACCGTCGAGAATCTCTTCGATCGTCCGGATCTCGCGATCGAGCTCCGCGATCGCGCGACGCCCCAGAGGCTCGCCGCGCTGCGAGTCGGCGGAGAGCGAGCCGATCGGTTCGTGCGCGGCCGGTGGTCCGATCGACGGCACCTCGCCGCGGGCCGGCTGGCTGCGACTCGGCTCGATCGCTTCCGGAATCGCCGCCGGACGATTCGAAGTCGCCGTCGGCTTGGCCGGAAGCGGCGGAGGGGGAACGGGACGCGATTCGCGCAGGCCGTTCAGATCGGCTCGCATCATCTCGGCCAGCCGCGCGATCGATTCGTGCGATTCGTCGATCGGCGGCATTGACGGGGTGAGGGAGGACGGCTGTCGTGTGGGCTGCGGCGGCAAGAAGGTATCGCCGAACGGATCGTCGTCCCCTTGCTGGATCATCCGATCCATCGCTCGATCGAGCAGATCGAGCGTCCGGCGGAGCGATCGGACCGCCTCGTCGGTCCGGCGAGCGAGATCACGAGGGGGTTCGCCGCCGAAGGCCCCGCCGAAGTCGGTCGGGTTCGTCGGACGGAGGGCGCTCGTCGCGGAGGTGGCCGGCGAGCCGGGAGCGGCGGGCAGGTCGGACATCGCCTGTCCGCAACGGGCGCACCCGAGCTGCCCTCGAGGGGGCAACGGGATCCCCGCCACGTCCTGTCGGCATTGCCTGCACCACATCGCGAACCGCCTTGATGTTCGCGAAGGGGGTGGTCCGAAGCGGCGCACGTCAGACGACGGCGCGAGACCGCCCTCTCGCTGCCATCGTCTATCGGCCTTCCCGACCGGAGAACCGAGACGTCGGTCGTTTCGCGTCAGGCCCTGTTCAGGTTCGCCAGATTACCGGCCTGGTCCCCGAGCGATGCGTGCGAGCTGTCTCGTGGTCCCCGGACGGTCGAGGCATCGCTCTCGGACCATCTGCGGCATCAGTCCCACCACCAGCGGCGAGCATCCCATTCGGCCGGCTCACCCGCCTGGCGGCGAGCGTCGAGATCGCCGTAGTCGTCGGTCGACGTCTCGATCGAGGTCAGATGACTCGGGATGTCGGCTCGAACGCCGCCGCTTACG
>CAZZBI010000068.1:13924-18223 GCA_964652385.1 uncultured Pirellulaceae bacterium
CCGTTCGGTTGCCGTCGCGGCGGCGGAACTCCTTGACGTTCATCACCGTCTCGACTTCGGTCGGCACGGCATGCGTTTCGGGGCGGTAGGTCACCTGCTCGGCGCCGTCCCCCGAGAAGCAGCCCAGGTTCCAGCCGACTCGCAGATCCAGATCGTGCTCGCGGATCAGACCGGCGACCATCGCCAGATCGAACACGTTCCGCAGATCTCCGTAGACCGGATACTTCTCGCACAGCCGATCGAACCGCTCCGAGAACGAGGCGGCAAAGCTGCGCGTCGGATCGTCGCTCGTCCCGGTCCCGATCCGCTCCCCCGCGTCGTTCAGTCGTTCGTTCTCCGACAGGACGCGGACCGCATTCCCCTCCAGTCGAAACGCATCGCGCGCTTCGGTCGCGACGATCCGGTCGTAGTTCAGCGAGAACCACCAGCGGATGACGTTGGCGTCGCGAGGGCGTTCGGGAGCGGCGGCCATCAGCGACAGGACGTCGTCGACGCCATGCACTCCCGGCTCGATTCCCATTCCGACCAGCTTCATGTGATAGTCGGCCGCGACGAGCGAGCGAGCCGCATGACCGCGGGGATCGATTCCGTGAATCGTGATCACCTGCGTGCCGAGCGCCGCGCGCAGGCCGTCGCGCCACCGCTTGTCGTTGCCGGTTCGCTCGGCCAGATACGCCTGGGTCGCGCGCAGATTCTCGGGGCGCGGGTCGATCGAGCAGCCGAACACCCCTGCCCCTTCGCGGACGGCTCGGAGCGTATCGACGAGATCATCGAGCTGCAGGGTCGGCTGCCCGGTGGCAACGTTGATCGTTCGTCCCTCGCGGTCCGCATGCCATTCGCCGGCCGGCCCGACCAGGACCAGTTCGCCCGTTTCGGGATAGACGTAGAGCGCATCGATGCGGGTCAGGCCGGCGAGGTTCCGCATCGCCTCGGTCGGCTCCTGGCCCCGCGCCAGACGCGTTCGCACTTCGCGTTCCAGACGCGTCAGACTCACCTTGCGCGACCCCGACTCGCGCCCGAGTTCGGTGTTGCCGGAACGGAAGCGAGCCGCTTCGCGAGCGCCGTCGAGCGTCCCGACTCCCGCTTCGATCAGGACCCGATCCAGGCGACCGGTCGGGTCGACATGGACTCCCGCCTCGAACTCCTGAAGTCGCCCGGTGCCACCGAGTTCTTCCCAGCTGTCGGGCGCGATGGTGGAGGTGATCAGTTCCATCAGCGGATCGAAGTCGGCCTGGATACCACCTCCGCCCCCCATCGCTCCTCCCGGCCCGGCAGGTCCCGCCGGTCCCGCTCCGGAACCACCACCGAGAAAGCCGCCGGAGAAGGACGAGTCGCCGTCGCCGAGCGCCTGGGCAAAGAACGCCTCGGAGCGGATTCGCGCGGCGGTCCGATCCGCCTGGGCCCGAGCTCCGACGCCGGCCTGAGCCCGCGCCAGTTCGGCCCAGCGGCGATCCCGCTCCTCGCCGGCCGGCAGCGCCCCGGCCATCCGCTCGGCCGGAGCGAACTCGCCGCTGGCGAGAAAGCCGCCGAATCGATCGCCATCGAACGGCTCCTGAGCGACGGCTGACGGCGTCGCGAGCGCCGTCGCGAGCAGAGCGACCGCCAAGCGATGGCGAAGGAGCGTCGAAAACGACCGGCGAGCCGGGGGGAGGCGGTTCATCGGATTCCTGCGTCCTGTTCGAGAAGGCGTTGCTGCCGACCTGCGAAGCCAAGCGTGACAGACCTGTCGGTGGCGGGTCAAGGAAATGGTGGTCCGGCGAACGGCAGACTCCCCGAGCTTGTTGCCCGCGACGGCGAGGAGGCGGTGAGCGGCGTCGGCACCGGCTCGACCCTGGGCCCCCGGAGTCCTCGAAGCTTCGTTGCCGTTATCCGGTCTCCGTCACGCTTCGGAGCGAAGCCGGGGCGCGGCTCCGACGCGAGGCGTCGGAAAAAAATCCGAACGGCCGCGAACCCCGGCGGGCGAACGACGTCTAACCAAGAGTCCAGCGTTCTTCGCCGCGGTCGACCAAGCGTTCGGCTCGGCGGGCGAACTGCAGGACGCGACTCGTACCCCACCCTTTTTCGGTGACTCGGCGATGCCGAGACGCCGGATTCGACTCGGGGCCCGAGTCGTCGCAGGCTCGACGGAATCGTCGGCTCGAAGGGCGAAACCGCTGCGAGGCGCGAAAAAAGCGATCTCTCGCCGTGGTCTCGACGAACGACAGCCGACTATTCTAGTGACGTTCGTCGAGCTCCGAGGCCCAGGGAGGGTGTCGGAGCGACCGGAAGGCCGACCGATCGGACCGCAAGGTTCCCGGCGGCTCGCCGGTGCGGAAGGAAGAACGCCGATCGGTTTCGGTCGTTCCCTTCGGCGGTCGCACCAGGCCGTCCGAGGTTCCGCAACAGACGTCCGGATTTCTGACTCTCGCGCTGTGCTCCACGCACAGGGAGGAAGTGTGATGTTCGCGATCAACGCCATCGTCAACGCCATCGTCGTCTCGGCTGCCAAGGCCGCGGGCAACATGGGCGTCGTCGGCGCCGCGGGCCAGCTTCCGTTGCGTGGACGCCTCCATCAACGCCCGCACCGTAGCTGTCGCTATCGGATGTCGTGGCCCACGTCGAGTCGGACGCGGAAAACGGGGACGACGACGTCGTTCCTGACGCGATCCGATCGGTTCGACCGCTGCGAAGGACTCGGGGAAACGTCGACCGCCGGCTGCTGAAAAGCGCCGTCCGTCCGACAACCCGAGCCCTTCGGCGCCGTGGCGAAGCCGGAGTCCCCTGGGGGATTCCGGTCGCGCAGCACGGAGCGGATCGCAACCGATGACGCGTCTCGTTTCGCCTTGAGGCGGAACGTCCGTCCGACCGGTTCCTTCCGTTTCGTCCGCTTCGTCGACGGCCACCGCTTGGCGTGCGATTTCGGTCCGGCTTCGGCCTGACCGTTTCCCCGCTCGCGAAGCCGGTTCCGCAACGCAGCCGCATTCCGTCCGCTCGTGCCGCGCCCGCTGCTCGCCCTGCGAGAGGTGGTCGCTCGCGGCCGCGGACTCACCGCAACGATGACGATCGGCACTCCCCTGACGGTGCCCGATCGATAGCCGAGAGACCGAAACCATGACCTTCCAGGACGACAAGCTCATCGTGACCGCCCTCGTCCGGCGCGCTCAGGTCGGAGACCGGGAGGCGCTCGGGGAGCTCTTCGAGCGTTTCGAGCGGCATCTGTTCCTGATCGCTCGTCGGCGGTTGGGAAACGACGCCGAGGCGCAGGAGCTGGTGCAGGACGTCTTCGTCCAAGTGATCGAGAAGCTCGCGCAGCTCCGGGAGCCGGAGTGCTTCGCGGGGTGGCTGCGGACCATCACCCACCGGACCGCCATCAACCGCGGAATGCGGCGGGGGCCCGAGGTGTCGGCCGAGCCGGAGACGCTCGAGGCGACCTGCGAGACGGACCAGCGGTGCCCGCTGGCGGATGCGATCCGGCGCGAGGAAGGGGCGGAGCTTCGCGCCGGACTCGGCCGGCTCGGCCGGCTCGATCGGGAGACGCTCGAGGCGTTCTACGTCCGAGGTCAGACCCTGATCGAGATGTCGGATGCGTTCGAGGCGCCGGTCGGAACCATCAAGCGGCGGCTGCACGTCGCGCGGAAGCGTCTGGCCAAGGAGGTCGAGCCGCTGGTCGCGGTCTGACGCGTCGGCTGTCGCACGGACGATCGCCTGCGGAGGATCGGAGTTCGCTCCGGTCCTCCGCGGCCTCGCGCGGACGCGATTCTCGCCGAGCCGCAACGGCCCGTGCCGTCGCGGCCGGGCGATTCACGGTCGTTCACGGATCGGGCTGCTGCCAGGCGCTCATCCCGCCGTCGACCAGCAGCATCTGCCCGTGCACGTGCCACGCATCGTCCGACAACAGGAACGCGACCGCTCCGGCACAGGCATCCGGGCCCGGGACCTGGCGGTTCGGCGTATGTCGCCGCATCCACTCGCGAAAGGTCGGATCGGCCAGGGCCGGCGCGGTCAGCGGCGTTTCGACCAATCCCGGCGCCATGCCGTTGACTCGGATGCCGAGCGGTGCGAGCGAGACCGCCATCGAGCGGACCATCGCCTCGACCGCTCCCTTGCTCGCGTCGTACGCGACATGCACGTCTTCGGACAATCGGCCGTTGATCGAGCCGACCAGCACGACGCGCCCTGCTCGCCCCGCCGCGACCCACCGCCGAGCGGTCTCCTGCACCGTCAGAAAATACGCGTAGACGTTCAGCTTCATCGTTCGATCGAGACGCTCGTAGGGCATCTCGAGAAACGGCAGGTCGATGTACGTGCCGGCGTTGGCGA
>CAZZBI010000069.1:0-18181 GCA_964652385.1 uncultured Pirellulaceae bacterium
TCAGCAGCAGCGACGGTTCGTGGTTCGGCACGTCGGCGTGCATCGAGCGGATGACGGCCATCTTGTCGACGTGCTTCGCGGTATGCGCAAAGATCTCGCTCACTTCGATCCCGCTCTCGCCGTACTTGCGGAACTCGAACGGCGAGGGAAGAGCGGCACCGGTCTTCCGCTCGGTCCGCAGGTTCGGCATCGGCAGTTCCTTGCCGGCGAACTTCGCGAGCGACGGCTTCGGGTCGAACGTGTCGACATGCGACGGTCCGCCGTTCATGAACAACTGAATCACCCGCTTCGCCTTGACCGGAAACTGCGGTGGCCGGGCCAGCAGCGGATCGACCGACGATTCTCCTTCGCCGCGCGCTTCGTCCTGCAGCAATCCGGCCAGACCGAGCATGCCGAAGCCGGCGCCGCTGCGAGCGAGCCACTCGCGACGCGTCCAGCCTCGGGAATCGGATTCGGGAGCGGTGCAGCGTCGCGTCATGACGATCGACCTCGGCGAACTCGGGAAGGGGGAGAGGGGAGGGGGGCGGCTCGTCAGGCGAGCAGCCGGCGGGACCGCGATGTCGAGGACTCGGGGAGAGGCCTCCGGCGTTACGCTCGGTTCGCGGTTCGATCCATTGTTGCCGGGGTGGGAGCGGGAGTCCATCGCGCACCCGCCATCGCGGCGGTCCGCTTGCGAGCGAGACGTTCCATCCGGCCCCCCGATGGCGTGCACGGCTGATCTTGCTCGCTCCGCCGGCTCCCTGCTACAAGCCCCTCACGCGAGCCCCACCGCGACCGGTCGGGGTTCGCCGATTCCGAAGTGGGGCGCACGAAAGGACTCGGCATGAAGGTCTTGCGCTGGTTGGTCGTCGCGTGGTCGACGGCGCTCGTTCTCGCCCCTTCGGCGTTCGCTCAAGAGGGTTATCAGCTCCCCGGAGTCGACGTCCCCTATTCCGCACCCGCTCCGCGCGGACCGCTGCCGCTCGATCTGCCCCCGCTCGGAGTCGCTCCCGACGAGCTGCTGACGCCGATGTCGGAGGAGACCGGTTCCGATTCGGTCGCCTGGTTCGGGATCACGCAGCCTTGGTCGATCAGCTTCGAGCTCGGCGTCAACGGCAACGAAGGGAACAGCGACACGCTGAACATCACTAGCGGCCTCGATCTCGAACAGAAGATCGAGACGATCACGAATTCCGTCCGCTTCCGCTACAACCAGGCGACGGCGGCGGGGATCGAGACGAAGAACAACGGCATTCTCAAGCTCGGTCACGAGCGGGACATCGTCGATACCCCTTGGTCGATCTTCGCCCGCAACGACTACATCTTCGATCGCTTCCAGGCGTTCGATCTGCGACTGGTGCTCAATGCCGGTCTCGGTTACGCCTTCATCCGCGACGACGTGACGACCTTCAAGGGGCGGTTCGGTGCCGGTACCTCGCGCGAGTTCGGCGGACCGGACGACGAATGGGCGCCGGAACTCGTGCTCGGCCTCGACTACAAGCGCCAGCTGACCAAGCGACAGAAGCTGACGGCGATCGTCGACTACTACCCGCAGATCGACGCGTTCGAGGACTTCCGCCTGATCACCGACGTCTCGTGGGAACTGCTGGTCGACGAGGAAGCGAATCTCAGCCTGAAGCTCAGCGTGCTCGATCTGTACGACAGCACTCCCAACGGAGCGAAGCCGAACGATCTGAACTACGCGATGCTCCTGCTCTGGAAGCTCTGAGCGCCTTCCCGGATTGACCCGAACGGAGCGGAAGCGGGAGACGCCGAACGGTGAGCGCTGCCGGACTGGTTTCGAGCACGAGTCGCCCCTTGCGGCTGAAACTGCGCTCGGACCTCGCCTTTCGGTTGCAGCACTACCATGGGCGGCGGTTCTGGGTCGTCAAGGATCCGCTCACGCTGCGGTACTTTCGCTTCGAGGAAGAGGAGTACTCGCTCCTCTCGTGGCTCGACGGGCGCACGAGTCTGGAACAGCTGCGGCGGCGATTCGAAAGTCGCTTCGCCCCGCAGCGCATCTCGTCGACCGAGATCCATCAGTTCATCGGCCGGATGTTCCGCCAGTCGCTGCTGGTCGCCGAAGCGCGAGGCCAAGGGCGGGTGCTCCTGAAGCGGCGTGACGAGAGTCGCCGGGGACGTTGGAAGAAGGCGTTTTCCAGTCTGCTCGCGCTCCGTTTCCGCGGAATCGATCCCGACCGATTGCTCGGTCGACTCGAACCGATCTTCGGACCGCTGTTCACGATCCCGGCCGCCATCGTCGCGCTCGGCCTGATGCTCGCCGCACTCTCGCTGGTGGCGATCGAAGCGGAACAGGTCGCCGAGAAGCTGCCGAAGTTTCGGGAGTTCTTCGGGCCGTCGAACTGGATCTGGCTGGCCGTCACCCTCTCGCTGACCAAGGTGCTTCACGAGCTCGGGCACGGCATCGCCTGTCGTCGCTTCGGCGGCCGCTGTCACGAATTGGGGTTGATGCTGCTGCTCTTCATGCCCTGCCTGTACTGCAACGTCACCGACAGCTGGATGATCCCCGGCAAGTGGCGGCGCGCGACGGTCTCGGCCGCCGGCATGTACGTCGAGCTGATCCTGGCGTCGATCTGCACGTTCCTGTGGTGGTTCAGCACGCCGGGGCTGCTCAACACGCTCTGTCTGAACGTGATGTTCGTCGGATCGGTCACGACGCTGCTGTTCAACGCCAATCCGCTGATGAAGTACGACGGATACTACATCCTGTCCGACCTGATCGAAGTGCCGAACCTGCGGCAGAAGGCGTCGGTCGTGATGCAGCGATGGTTCCTGGCGACGTTTCTGGGAATCCGTCAGGCGCCCGATCCGTTCCTGCCGCAGCGGCGCCGCTTCCTGTTCGGTCTCTACGCGGTCGCGGCCGTGGCGTATCGCTGGCTGATCACCGCGTCGATCCTGGCCTTTCTGTACGGCCTGCTCGAACCGTACGGTCTGAAGGTGGTCGGCCAAGGGCTGATCGTCGCCGGACTGTACGGCCTGGCGATCAGACCGATCGTCACGCTCGTCCGATTCCTGTTCGCTCCGGGGAGGTGGGCTCAGGTGAAACGTCTCCGCGCCTTCGCCAGTGCGACGCTCGTCATCGCGTCGCTCGTCGCGCTGCTCGCGACGCCACTGCCTTATTACCTGACCTGCGGCATGCAACTCCGTTCGGCCGACGCCGCCACCGTCTTCGTCGACAGCCCGGGACGGATCGTCGAGATCCTCGTCGCTCCGGGGACGACCGTCGACGCGGGAACGCCGCTGCTTCGCCTGGAGAACGACCGTCTGCGGCAGGATCTCGATTCCGCGTACGGTGCCTGGCAGTCGGCCGAAAGTCTGCTTCAACAGACCCGTGATCGGACCCGTGTCGACGACACGGCGTGGGATCTGGTGCCGTCGCTCGAGGAATCGGCGCGGATCATGCGCGAACATCATGATCGTCTGCTGGCCGAAGTCGATCGCCTGGTGATCCGAGCCCCGCGAGCTGGAGTCGTGCTGGCGCCGGCCGATCGGATCGGCGAACGGAACGATCCGCTCCAGCTGCCGACCTGGCAGGGCTCGCCGCTGGACGAACGGAACCTGGGAGCGTGGCTCGATCCCGCCACACTCGTCTGTCAGATCGGCGATCCTCGTCGATTGGAAGCGGTTCTGGCCGTCGAGCAGGAACAGCTCGAGTTCGTCTCGCCGCAGCGGGACGTCGAACTCCTGCTGCCGCACCAGAACGGTGCGCCGATTCCGACCAAGGTCGCGCGAATCGCCGGAGCCAAGATGACGACCGTTCCGGAAGCGCTCGACCTGCGGAACGGCGGAACGATCGCCGTCGAAACCGACGCGAAAGGCAAGCCGGTCCCGGCCCGGTCGACCTTCGAGGTCACCTGCCCGATCGATCGCGCGGACGACCGCATGGCACTCGGCGAAACCGGAACCGCCCGCATCCACGCCGGTCATCGTTCGATCGCGCAGCGTCTGGTCCGCTATCTTCGGCAGACCTTTACGGTCGAGCTCTAGGCGTTTCGCTCTTCAGGCCCGGTCGGTCCGTCCCCGTAGCGGTGTTTCGTTTCGACGCCGAACGAGGTGCAAGTCCCGTCAGAGACTGCCGACCGTAGCCGACCGATTCGTCGGTGGGGCATCGACCGCACCGCCTCGCGTCGAGGAGTCCCGATAGGGACGAAAGAACTTGCCGTGCAACATGAACGACGGCCGAATCGAGACGCGGTTCTGTCGTCCCTGACGGGACTTCGGCGATTTCGCTGCGGGGGCCTCGATACCCGGCGTTGAATCGCCGGGCTAAGGTCGGACGTCCCTATCGGGACTTATCGGCCGGCGATCGCTGCCGGTCGCGAATCCTCGAGCGGCGGAAGAAGAACGTGACGCAGGCCGTCTCCGCGGGTTCATCCTCGGACCGCTCCCGACTACGCTGGTCGCGACCGCGGGGATGCCGAGCGGGTTCCCGCCCCGTGACGCGCCGCCGTGAAGTCTCGGATCCGGAGAGTCGCCGATGGTTCGTTCCGTTCGCCTGTCGTTCCCGTCGACGCTGGTCTTGTCGCTCCTATCGCTCGTGTCGTTCGCTTCGGCCGACGAGATCCGGCTGGCCGAAACGCCGACACTGAGTCCCGACGGCACACGACTGGTCTTTTCGTGGCGCGGGGACTTGTGGGTCGTCGCGTCGACCGGCGGTCGCGCTCGACAGCTCACCTTTCACCCCGCGATCGATCGCCAGCCCCGCTTCTCGCCCGACGGACGACGCCTGGCGTTCGTCAGTGATCGGACCGGTTCGAACCAGATTCACCTGATGCCGGCGGGAGGGGGCGAAGCGCAGCAGCTGACGTTCCACACCGAAGGCTACTCGCTCCTCGACTGGTATCCCGACGGCGAGCAATTGCTCGTGCAGGCGCAGCGCGATCACTTTTGGCGGCACGCCGATCGCTTCTATCGGATCGGCGTCGAACCGCGCAGCGCCGAGACGTTGCTGTTCGACGCGGCAGCCGAAGCGGGATCGCTCGCGCCGGACGGCAAACGGATCGCGTTCGTGCGTGAAGGGACTCAGTGGTGGCGACAGGGCTATCGCGGCTCTCAGGCGGCTCAGCTTTGGCTGTACGATCCGAGCGCCGATGCCGCTTCCGGCTCGGCGTTCGTGCCGCTGGTGCAGGAGGAAGCCGCGGCTCGCGATCCGCTCTGGATCGGCGACCAGTCGCTGCTGTACGTCAGCGAGCGTTCCGGAGTCTTTCAGTTGTGGCGTCGCGACCTGACCGACGGGTCCGATCACCGGCTGACCGAGTTCGAGACGGGAGTGATCTGGGAGCCGGCCGTTTCGGCGGACGGCAAGGTCGTCGTCTTTCGTCAGGGATTCGACCTCTGGCGTCTCGACCTGACCGATTCGTCGGCCGCACCGCAGCGACTGAGGATCATCGTCCGCGATGACGCCGCTCAGGACCCGATCGTTCGCCGAGTCCTTTCCGAAGCGACCGACGCCGCCTTTACCGACGATGCGCTCGAGATCGCACTGATCGCCGGCGGCGATCTGTGGGTGATGGACACGGAACTGCGCGAACCGATGCGCATCACGTCGACCGCCGGCCCCGAGTCGGAGCCGCTTTTCACGAAGGATCGCGAGTCGATCTTGTTTGTCGCCGAGACCGACGGCCAGTGCGATCTGTGGCAGGCGAAGCGAAGCGATACGAGCCGTCCCTGGTGGCTCAATGCGGACTTCAAGCTCGAGCGGCTGACCGACGATGCGGCGATCGAATCAAGTCTGAAGCTCTCGCCGGACGGCAAGACGCTTGCCTACGTCAAGGGGCTCGGCCAACTCGTCCTCCATCCGCTCGACGGCTCGTCGCCGCCGCGCACGCTGTTCGACGGTTGGGATACGCCGAGCTACGACTGGGCTCCGGACGGTCGTTGGATCGTCTATGCCCGCGACGACGACGACTTCAATCGGGACGTCCATCTGATCGACGTCGCCGGCGAACGGGCGCCGTTCAACGTCTCGCGCCATCCGGACAACGAAGGGAATCCGGTCTGGAGTCCCGACGGGCGGATCATCGCCTTCACCGGGCGCCGCGACGCGGACGAGACCGACATCCACTTCGTCTATCTGACGCGTGAACAGGATCAGATCGGCGAACGCGATCGGCGGCTGCGCGCGGCGATCGAGAAGTTCGAGAAGGAGCGCGGAGCCGGGTCCGCGTCGGGGACCGGAGCCACGCCCGCCGCTGACCCCGCGGCGCCGACCGCCGATCCGAACGCCGCGCCGACCGCCGACCCGGCGGCGACCCCGGCAGCACCCGCAGCCGCCGCGCCGACCGATCCGGCTGCTTCCCCTCCTGCCGCCCCGGCCGCCGCGGAACCGGTCAACAGCGGCTCGGCCGAGACGCCGGCTGCGGCGCCGGGCGAGAACGGACCGGCACCGAAGCCGAACCAGGGACCCGAGCCGGTGAAGATCGACTTCGACGATCTCGCCGAACGGATCCGAACCGTCTCGATCCCGAACTCGACCGAAGGGCGTCTCTTCTGGTCGTCCGATTCCAAGACGCTGGCGTTCACCGCGCGGATCGACGGGCGAGCCGGTCTGTACGGCATCCGCCCCGACGAGAAGCTCGAACCGACCTTGCTGACCGAACTCGACGGCTCCAGCCCGCGTTGGCTGCCGAAGGGGAATCGGATCGCCTGGGTCGTCGGCGGGACTCCGGCCACCTTCGACACCGGATCGAAGAAGGCCGAGTCGTACGGCTTCTCGGCGCGGCACGACTATGACCGCCGCGAGAAGTTCCGCACCGCGTTCGTGCTCGCCTGGCGCGAGATGCGCGACACGTTCTATGACGGAGCGCTCAATCATCGCAATTGGGACGAGATCCGACGCCGCTACGAACCGATGGCGGCCGAGGCGATCGACGAGCGGGCGTTGGCGGTGGTCGTCAACCTGATGCTCGGCGAACTCAACGGCTCGCATCTCGGCTTCTCGGTCGCCGGCGGTCGCGGCCGCGGAGGGGAGCGCGGCGACGCGACTCGCAGCTGGACCGAGACGACGGCGCATCTGGGAGTCCGCTTCGACGGGGCGCATCCGGGCCCCGGCCTCAAGATCCGCGACGTCGTCGTCGGCGGACCGGCCGATCTGGAGCGGAGTCGCATGGTGGCCGGCGAGACGATCCTGGCGATCGACGGCACCGACGTCGATCCCGCGATGGACCTGACGTCGCTGCTGAACGGACCGCTCGATCGCTCGATCCGACTGAAGGTGGCGGCGGCCGACGGGGCGACGCGCGACGTCGAACTGCGACCGACCACGTACGGAGCGATCCGCTCGGCGCTTTACGACGACTGGGTCCGCGACAACGAACGGAAGGTCGCGGAGCTGTCCGGCGGAAGGCTCGGCTATCTGCATATCCAAGGGATGAATCAGCCGAGCTTCCTGAAGTTCGAACGACAGCTGTATGCGGTCGGCGCCGGCAAGGAAGGATTGGTGATCGACGTGCGCGAGAACGGCGGCGGTTCGACCGCCGATCATCTGCTCACCGCGCTGACTCAGCCGGTCCACGCGATGACGATTCCGCGCGGCGGCGGTATCGGCTATCCGCAGGACCGCAAGATCTACGCGACCTGGAACAAGCCGATCATCGTCCTCTGCAACCAGAACAGCTTTTCGAATGCCGAGATCTTCTCGCATGCGATCAAGGTGCTCGGTCGCGGAAGGCTGGTCGGCGTGACGACGGCCGGCGGCGTCATCAGCACCGGCGGGACGACGATCCTGGACATCGGTACGCTCCGCAAGCCGTTCCGCGGCTGGTATCGGATCACCGACGGCGAGGACATGGAACTCAACGGCGCGGTCCCCGATGCGCTCCTTTGGCCCGCTCCCGGCGACTGGCCGGCAGGGATCGACACCCAGCTCGAAACCGCCGTGCGGATGCTCGAGGAGGATGTCGCCGCCGATCGGGCTCGCCCCCGACCGACGCCGCGCAATGCGAGCGAGCGACGCGCTGCGGCAGCGGCCGCTGCCGCCGCAACGCCCGAGAACGAGTAGTCTCGCGGCGCGAACGTCGACGACGACCGGAGAACGCACGGATGCTCCCCGAGCTGCCGATCGATGACGTGATCGGCCGAGTGATCGACGCGGTTCGCGGCGCCGGAGCGGTCGTCGTCCAGGCCCCTCCCGGCGCCGGCAAGACGACTCGGATCCCTCCGGCCCTGCTCGACGAAGCGGTCGCAAGGTCGGAAGGGGTGCTGGTGCTCGAGCCGCGCCGCATGGCGGCTCGTTCCGCCGCGCGCCGGATCGCATCCGAACGAGGCGGCAGCGTCGGCGACGAGATCGGCTACACCGTCCGCTTCGACGATGCGACCTCGCGCCGCACCCGTTTGGTCGTGATGACCGAGGGGATCCTGATCCGGCGTCTGCAGGACGACCCGCTGCTCGACGGTGTCGGCGCCATCGTCTTCGACGAGTTTCACGAACGGCACCTGGATACCGACCTGGCACTCGCCATGGCGACGCGGGTTCGCCAGGCGCGCCCCGAGCTGAAGCTTGTCGTGATGTCGGCGACGCTCGATCCATCGCCGATCGCCCGCTACCTGGGAGACGCGCCGATCGTCGTCAGCCAGGGGCGACAGTATCCGGTCGCGATCGACTACCTGCGCCGGGCCGATCGCCGACCATGCGCGGAACTGGTTGCCGAGGCGGTGGAACCGATGCTCGCGAAGACACCGGGAGACCTGCTCTGTTTCCTGCCGGGCGTCGGCGAGATTCGACAGACGGAGCGGTTATTGAGCGACGTCGCGCGGCGGCATGACCTGGCGATCATGCCGCTCTTCGGTGACCTGTCCCCCGAAGATCAGGACCGCGTGCTCGCGCCCAGTCCGCGCCGCAAGGTGGTCCTCGCCACGAACGTCGCCGAATCGAGCGTGACGATCGACGGCGTCACCGGAGTCATCGACTCGGGAGTCGCTCGGGTCCTGCGATTCGATCCGCAAGTCGGCCTCGATCGACTCGAGATCGAACCGATCTCGCAGGCCTCATGCGAGCAGCGGACTGGTCGCGCCGGACGAACGGCGCCGGGACATTGCCGACGGCTGTGGGAAGAGGGATCGCATCGTCATCGGGCGGAGCGCGAGACTCCCGAGTTGCATCGAGTCGATCTGTCGGGAGCGGTCCTGCAACTGAGATGCTGGGGCGAGAGCGACCTGCTGGCGTTTCCCTGGTTCGAGCCGCCGGACGCCGAAGCGATCGCCTCGGCCGAGCGACTGCTGCAGCGACTGGGGGCGCTCGACGAACTCGGCGATCCGACCGAGCTCGGACGAGTCATGGTCCGCTTCCCGGTCGCCCCGCGATTGGCGCGACTGCTGTTGGCCGGGATCGATCGAGGCGTTCCGGAACGGACGGCGCTGTTGGCGGCGATGCTCTCGGAACGCGATCCGTTCCGGCGCAGCGAGCCGTCCCGTTCATCGACGCCGGGTGGACCGCGCCGCGGCGCGGTGCCGACGGCGCTGCAGCGGTCGTTCTCGGATGTGCTCGATCGACTGGGGGCGCTCGAGGCGTTTCTCGAGGGGAGACCGATCGACGGGCCGTGGCGTCTGGACGGCGGGGCGGTCTTTCCGGTCCGCCGCGCCTTCGAACAGCTGCTGCGGCTGGTGCATCGCGAGCTGCCGGAAGAGGCGGCGGGGTTCGCGACCGGGGACGAAGCGGACGAAGGCGTCTTGCGTGCGCTGCTCGATGCGTATCCCGATCGCCTGGTGAAGCGGCGCGATGTCGGTTCGGACAAGGGGCTGATGGTCGGCGGTCGCGGAGTACGCTTCGGGCCGGCCAGCGCGGTACTCGATCCGATGCTGCTGTTGGCGATCGACGTCGACGGAGCGGGGAGCGAGGCGCTGGTGCGTCAGGCGTCGGGCGTCTTGCCCGAGTGGCTCGATCCGCGGCGGATGAAGCGCCGGACCGAGTGCTTTCTGCATCCGACGCGAAACGAAGTCCAGGCGCGCAGTCGTCTGTACTGGGACGATCTGGTGATCGACGAGCGGCCGACCGAGTTGCCGGGGGACGAGGCTCAGGCGGCGCTGTTGGCCGACGGAGCCCGGCGCGCCTGGCAAGGTCCGCTCCCCAAGGACGACGACCGGCTGCAGCAGTGGCTGGCGCGAGTCCGTTGTCTGGCGGCATGGCGCCCCGAGCTGCAGCTGCCGGACTGGAACGAGGAACGACTGATGCAGGTGCTGAAGAACCTTTCGTACGGTCGTCGCTCGGTGGCGGAATTGGCGTCGGCCGATTGGCGAGCGGCGCTCGAGGGAGAACTCGATCATCACCAGCGTCGCGCGATCGAGACGGAGGCACCGGAGCGGATCGAGGTGCCGAGCGGCGCGAAGCTGAAGGTGACGTACGAGACGGGACGTCCGCCGGTGTTGGCGGCAAGGATCCAGGAACTGTTCGGCTGGCGCGAGACCCCTCGGGTCGCCGGCGGGCGAGTACCGATCCTGCTCCATCTGCTGGCCCCCAACGGACGGCCGCAACAGGTAACCGACGACCTGGCGAGCTTCTGGAAGAATACCTACTCGGTCGTCCGCAAGGAGCTCCGCGGACGCTACCCCAAGCACAAGTGGCCCGAGGATCCGACGGCGTAGCGCCTGGCCGTAGTGCGACCGCCCCCGGTCGCACCGGGTTTCGTAGTGCGACCGACCCCGGTCGCACCGGTTTGTGGTAGTGCGACCGCGTCCGGTGGCGTTTCAGGGGTAGCCGTCAAGAGAGGCGGCGAGAGAGACGCTGAGTGAGGCGCCGAGGGAAGACGAAGGCACCGGCCGGAGTTCTTCTCACGGAGGCGCTGAGGAAAACGGAGACACGGGAGAGAAATCGCGCGAACCGCGAAACGCTCTCAGGCGGCACTGGCCATTCGGCCTCCCGGCCGTGGCTTGCAATCGGAGTCGGAGTCGCTAGGCTCTCGCTTAGCTGAGTGGGATCGAGCATCGGCCTCCGAAAACGTTGATCGATCTTTCGCGTCAGGGATTCACATCGATTTGACGAGGGCCACCGGCCAACGAATGTGGACACTCGCCGGAGACGGGCCGTGCGACAACCGAGCTATCGAAGGCACTCAGTGCGCGATCCGGCGTTCGCGCAGACAGTGGGCAAACGGACCTGCCTCCCCGGTCCGTACGGCAGCGAGCGGAGCCGCGAGGCGTTTCTCGCCGGCCTGAAGCTGAAGTCCACTCGTCGCCGCTCGTTCGTCATCGCGCGCTCGAAGAAGGGCGAATCGACCGTCGCGGACCTCGCCTTCCAGTTCCATGGCTCCGCCGCGAAACACGACTCGATAACGACAGACGACACGCCCGAGCCGGTCAAGATCAAGACCGCCGTGGAGCCGCCGATCCGTCGATACGGGCCCTGCTGCTTCGCCGGCAGTAACCGCCAGGCGTCGCAGCGGCCCAGCAGCGAGTTGGCATCCCTGACGAAGAGCAGTGGACGCCGCACGAGCTGAGACACGGCCGGGCGACCGAGATCCGATCCACGTGCGGACTCGAATCAGCCCAGGCCGTGCTGGGTCACGCCTCGATCGACGCGACGCAGATCGACGCCTCGAAGCTGTTCGAGTCGGCTCGAAGAGTTTCCGACGTGACCGGGAGAGCCGAGCGGCCGGCCGCGACGTTGAGAGGATTGCGATTGAACCAACGGCACCATTCGTCGCGAGGATCCTCGAGCTCGATGATCTTTCGCGCTCCGTCAGTCCTCCGCACCTCGATGAGCAAGGAGTCGAGCAGCATCTCCATCTTGAAGTTCCACACAGCGGCCGCGATCACGGGCGGACGAATCCGGCGCGGCACCCCGTCAGCTAACCCTCCCTGGACCGTCCTTTCCGATGGGGCGGATTATCGGGGCGGCAAAAGACACCTCCGGTCACGGGAAGAGGGCGGAAATGAGACTCACCGGAACACTGTTGATTGCCGCACTCGCGCTCGGTTGCGGCGGGGAAAAGCTCGAAGTCGAGGAACCTTCGTCGGCGCTGCCTGGCGAAAGATCAACCCATGCGATCGAGCCAAGCAACGCTCAGGCGACCGCTGCCGAGCCTGGGGAGATCGACGATTCGCCGTCCTCAGAATCGGCCACGCCGCGAGCGACGGCCTCTCCGGGCGACAACCCCGAGACCAGTGAGCGGCTCTGGAGCGCATCTTGGTACATCAACCCAATCGCAACGCTTGAGTACCGCGGGAATCGCCGCATCGATCAGCAGGAACTCGTGGAGTTCATTGAATACCTTGCCACGGGCAACGAGTTCATGTGGAGAGTCGACGAGGGCTGGCGGCACAGCAACGAGAATGCACCAAGCGATTTCAGCACGCCATGCACCAAGGACAACACGCGAATCATTGACAACAACCACGTCGCCGTCCGGGTCGGAAACGGCATCTGGTGCGTCTACGGCGCAGGCGACTTCATCTTCGGCGACTCAAGTTCGGCGGAAATGAAGAAGTATGTCGAGCACCTCAAACGACTTGAGTCTCTCGTCGAGCACTTGTGGAGATTGGGATTCGAGGCGAATGGCGAGCCGGTACGTCCGAGCCGGTTTGGGCAGTACGCGCATCCCTTCGGCTCGATTCACGGAATGTCCGGCGAGAAGGAAGTGACCGTCGGTTACCAGATCGACACGCGTCAGTTCCCCAAGGGACTCAAGTTCTGGTTTGAGACAGACATGCCCAAGGGAGCGGCACTTCCGTTGACCGCAAACACGAAAGACAAGCTGGCGATTGTCGTCCCCGAGCTCGTCGATCAGATGAAGGCCACTTTCCTCGAGGCGGAGGAGTTCGCTTGGAAACCAGTCGAGCAGGGCGAGTACTCGCCGTCGTTCGAGTCGGAGATCTTTTCGGTCGAGACTGAACAGGGCATCTACTACGCGCACGTCTTCGTCAACCAAGAGGCCGACGGCATGGGAATCGTTACCGACGCATTCGGCGGTGTGAGAGGGGCGTTCGTGCCCCACTTCCTCGGCAAGCGAACGCCCCTAGAGATCGATGAGTTGCTGTTCCGGTAGCTCGCCGCCAATCGAACGCGAGGTCTTCGACCTCAGTCCGCAGGTCCGTGTCCGGGGCAATCAGGCCTGGTGCCCAGGTCGGTGAATCCGACAAGACTATGTTTCTCGCGCTCAAGCTGCAATTGACGTGATCGTGAGTCAAGAATGAGATTCCACGATTTAGTACAGGACGTTGTGATTCCCGAAGATTGCCGCAATGTATTTAGGTCGGACGCACCGGGTTCCAGCCTGGCGTGCACATCAAGACTAAATCTAATAATCGGTGCAAACAATGCAGGAAAAAGTCGCCTATTGCGGTCATTGTTCGCCAACGCAGATCGACTGAGGTGCCGACTCGCGTCTCCGGAACGCCAGGTGATCGACGATCACATTGCTAAAGCCTGCAGCTTGGTCAATACGATCCAGGACAAATCTCAAATCGCTTCACTAAAGGCGTTTCTTGATCACCCGCTCTACGATGTTGACATCAACTCGTTCTCCCGAACGAACCGATTCCCGGAGGACGTGTTCGCAAAGGCGAATCGCGAGGTAAGTCACCTTAGGTCGGACGGTAGATCCTCTGGGAAAGCGGACAAGCTTGATGAGTGCTTGGTCAACATCAAACGGCTCGTCATTCGATACATCGATAGGCCAGTAACGACCAACCTTGATCCGCGACTACAGCTAATCGGGTGGTCGTATCGTTACGCTCCAGCTCTTCGGAGCATGCGATTCCGCGAAGACAGTCAGTCATCTCTTCTCGCGCGACTTGCTCTGACCGACTACTTCTCTGCAAGGCCGGGCAGATTCAGGGGCGCTGGATCATCCGACGATCTTGTGAGGCAGCATGGAAGCGAAATCGTCTCTGGCGCCGACCT
This sequence comes from uncultured Pirellulaceae bacterium, assembly GCA_964652385.1. Taxonomy (GTDB): domain Bacteria; phylum Planctomycetota; class Planctomycetia; order Pirellulales; family Pirellulaceae; genus UBA11682. Next base: position 13,835 of record CAZZBI010000069.1, read on the forward strand.
CTTTGATCGAATGCAGTCCCTGATGCTTGGAAGCCGAGAGCAACGAGCGGTAGTTCCGCGACTCGAAGAGCGACTCTCTCGGTATTTCTTCGGCGGCGCCGACGTACAGGTGATTCCTCGAAGAGACAAAGGCGCAGTATATTTCCGGGTGGGCAATTCAGCAGAGCGCGCTATACACGAATGGGGCGATGCCGTGCAGCAGATCGTAACAATGCTGTTGCCTATCGTCGAGTTTGAGAATCGACCCCTGATGTACTTTCTTGAAGAGCCCGAAGTCTATCTGCATGCTGGCTGGCAGCGAATGCTTGCAAAAGCCGTTATCGAGGCCCCGAATTCGCTGCTTGTAGTTTTTGCATCGACGCACTCGACGTACTTCCTTGATATTTGTGAGATGCTGGGAGACTCGTCGTTCTGTCAACTTAGAGTTGACGGCGAGATTGATCTTGCCTTACCCGAGGGCGGGTTCGATTCCATTGTTTCGATCAGGTGCAGAAAGTCGGCCGATCTTGACATCATACGAGAGCTTGGAGTGCTGCCTTCTGCGGTCCTGCTCGCCAACTGTTCAGTCTGGGTTGAAGGGATCACCGATCGATTGTATTTCAGCAGGCTTTTTAAGCTCCTGGTTGAGAGCGACCCCGAGTTTTGCCAGGACACCCGCCTAATTGAGGGCATCAATTATGCGTTTGTTGAGTATGGTGGGGCCGCTGTTACTCACCTCGGCGAAACGGACGACGAGGAGAGGATGAATCTGACAAGGTTGTGTGGGCGAGCGATCTTGATCGTCGACGCGGACAGCCACCGAAAGGGCGATCGAGGCCAGGTTCTTTCGGAGATCTTCAAGGATCGGTATTTCCCTCTAAACGTTGAAGAGCTTGAGTGCCTTCTGCCTCCAGATATTGTTCGCCGAGTTGTCAAGAGATACGAAGGTGAGGATGTTCCGTTTCGAGAGTTCACTCACGAGGAGTATCGAATGACCAAGCTTGGCGGGTTCATCGACACGATTTGGCCTGACGGCACGAGATCAAAGAGACTGAGGCGGACTGGAGATGGTGATGGGGCTGGCGGAGCATATGGAACGAAGACCGGTACGATTAAATCTAAGCTGGAGTTTTGGCGATACGCCATTTCCGAGCTTGATGAACTAGGCCGATTTGGGAGCGAGGCTATCGATTTTGGGCGTAGTTTGTTGCGAAGGATTCGCGATATTTCGGTTTGTTGATTTCTCTTTATTGCGTCAGGTCTCAGTACTTCTATTCGTGGTCGGTTGGGTGGCCAACTCACTGAGTTTTTATTTTCGGGCTACGGTCGCCCAGGTCCATTCGATTGAGGAACGTGTTCAATTGATTCCCGACTCATCGCGCAGTAGTTCGTTGGCACCGACAAGCCTCGTCCATCCGCCTCGATCGCTCGCTGCGGATTGCTCGCCCTTACGGGCAAGGTCGTCGTCGTGCCGAAGAGCCGGCACTCGAAGATCGGCACGAGCTCCGACGACGGGCACGAGCAGCGGACGACGATTCCTGTCTCTTTCCCGGAGTGGACGCAGTCCGGCCTGAACCCGCGGAACACGAACTCCGATTCGGTTCGCGGCGTAACCGGTGGAGCGTCGGCCGTCTTCGATTGACCTCGGCAGTTGTGACGCAGTGGCAGGAACACGTCGCGGAGCTGCAGGCCGCACGGGTGATAGGTGAAGTCGCCGCGCATCAGATCGCCTTCACGTTGCCGTTCGGCTGGTTGTTCGGCGGGAGCGAGATCGGACCGACGCAGCCGGAGATCGAGTAGCTCGCCGGCGGGTTGAACGACGTGTTCCAGGTGGCGCAAGCCGAGTTGGCGGTCCAGGAGATCGTCTCTTCGACGTAGCAGCGAGCCGAGTTCGTCGGATCGCAGTCGCTCACGTTGCTGACGTGCCCGATCTTGGCGGTCATCGTGCCGCCGATCGGCAGCGTGAACGTGCCGCGGCGTAGGCGATCCACGAGGTGTTGCGGCGGATGTCGAGCACCGTCCCGACCGCGGCCGCCGAGCAAGGCGGCGAGAGAGACGCTGAGTGAGGCGCGGAGGAAAGGCGAAGACACCGGCCGGAGTTCTTCTCACGGAGGCGCTGAGGTAGACGGAGACACGGGAGAGAAATCGCGCGAACCGCGAACCGCCCCGGGGCGGCACTGGCCTTTTCACCTCCCGGCCGTGGCTTGCAAACCGGTTCGGAATCGCTACCTTGGGCTCTTCCTGTCCGCGTAGCTCAATTGGATAGAGCGTCGGCCTCCGAAGCCGAAGGTTGCAGGTTCGAGCCCCGCCGCGGATACTCCTCTTCTTACCGGTCTCGCTGCTCGAGCCCGGTCTCCCCGCTCCGCTGTTCGGCGCGCGTCGCTGCGCTTCGCGGTTCTTCCCCGAAATCGCCATTGCGGCCCCGTCGAGCGCTTTTCGACCGACGGCCTCTCATCCTTCCGCCTCGACAACCATGCACCGAACGCATGGTTCGTATCCGATCAATGCATTTGATCGAAGGGGCCGATCCGCCAATGATCTCCTGGTAGGCCGCGAGCGCGTTCTCGTTCGGACGCGACGCGGAGCTTCCCGCCAACCAGGAGAGAACTGATGAACGCGTTCCTTTCGTCGGACGGACCGCAGCGGAGGCGACCGGACGATCGGGGTCGATCGATCGGCACGGCAGGCGTTCGCCTCCCTCGACCTTGGCTCGCGGCCCTCGCCCTCCCGTGCGTCGTCGGCTTCACCGGCGTCGCCGTCTCGGCTCAGGAGCCGAGTCCCGGCCAAGCGCCCGCGGTCAGTCGCTGTCCGGTGACCGGCGCGCTCCAGACGCTCACCTCGCTCGCTCATGGCGCGGCTCAGGACGAGATGACCTACGGGAGCCGAGCCGCCGGCGGCTCGACCAATCGCGACTGGTGGCCGAACCAGCTTAACCTGCGGATCCTGCACCAGAACTCGAACCTCGTCGATCCGATGGACGACGACTTCGACTATGCCGCCGAGTTCTCGAAGCTCGACCTGGAAGCGGTCAAGAACGACATCAAGGCGCTGATGACCGACTCACAGGACTGGTGGCCGGCCGACTACGGTCACTACGGTCCGCTCTTCATCCGTATGGCGTGGCACAGCGCCGGCACCTATCGCTCGGCCGACGGACGCGGCGGAGCGTCAGACGGCACGCAGCGCTTCGCGCCGCTGAACAGCTGGCCCGACAACGCCAACCTGGACAAGGCGCGTCGACTGCTCTGGCCGGTCAAGCAGAAGTACGGCCGCGCCCTGTCATGGGCCGACCTGATGGTCCTTGCCGGGAACTGTGCGCTCGAATCGATGGGGGTGAAGACCTACGGCTTCGCCGGCGGACGCGAGGACGTGTGGGAGCCGCAGGAGGATGTCTTCTGGGGTCCCGAATCCGAATGGCTCGGCGCGAAGCGTTCCGAAGGAGGGGACCTCGAGAACCCGCTCGCCGCGACGCAGATGGGACTGATCTACGTCAATCCGGAAGGGCCGGGGGGCAAGCCCGATCCGCTCGCCGCCGCCGCCGGCATTCGCGAGACGTTCGGTCGGATGAGCATGAACGACGAAGAGACCGTGGCGCTGATCGCCGGCGGTCATTCCTTCGGCAAGGCGCACGGTGCGGCGAGTCCGGCCGAGTACGTCGGTCCGGAACCGGAAGGAGCCGATATCGTCGAGCAGGGACTCGGTTGGAAGAACCGCTTCGGAACCGGTAACGCCGGCGACACGATCACCAGCGGTCTCGAAGGGGCCTGGACCTCGACGCCGACCCAGTGGTCCAACGGTTATTTCGAGAACCTGTTCGGCTACGAGTGGGAACTGACCAAGAGTCCGGCCGGCGCCTGGCAGTGGACGCCGAAGGAGGCGTCGGCCGAGGGGACCGTTCCCGACGCCCACGATCCGAACAAGTCGCACGCGCCGATGATGTTCACCACCGACCTCGCGCTCCGCTTCGATCCCGCTTATGCCGCGATCTCGAAGCGGTTCCACGAGAACCCGGAGGAGTTCGAGGCAGCGTTCGCCAAGGCCTGGTACAAGCTGACGCATCGCGATCTCGGCCCGCACTCGCGCTGCTTGGGCCCGGAAGTTCCCGAGGCGCAGATCTGGCAGGATCCGGTTCCCGCCGTCGACCACGAGCTGGTCGGCCCGCAGGAGATCGCTCAGCTGAAGCAGCGCGTGCTGCAGTCCGGGCTGTCGGTTTCGCAACTCGTCTCGACCGCCTGGGCCTCCGCTTCGACCTTCCGCGGTTCGGACAATCGCGGCGGAGCCAACGGAGCCCGCATTCGTCTGGCGCCGCAGAACGGCTGGGAGGCGAACGAGCCCGAGGAATTGGCCAAGGTACTCGCGGTCTACGAG
>CAZZBI010000070.1:0-484 GCA_964652385.1 uncultured Pirellulaceae bacterium
CCAAAGCGGGCGAAGCGCTCGATCGATCGCAAGCCCTTGCCCCGGAGGACCACGAATGAACCCCGGCTCGTCTCGGCGGATGAAGCTCGCGACTCGACACGCGCTCCGCGTACTGCTGGCTCTGTTGCTGGTCGCCTCGGGCGTATCGGCAGCCTTACCGGTTTCCGCGGCCGCATCACGAAATCAGGACTCGGGCGATCGCGAGTCCGGCGGAGCCGTGACCGACGAAGACACCCGTTGGGGGCTCGAAATCACGGCGCCGCTGATCGATCAGGATCGAATCGTGCGTCTGGAAATCAGTCCGGAACTGCGGCGTTCGTCACGTGTCGATCTGAGCGATCTGTCGGTCGTCGACTCCGGCGGGACGACGGTCCCGTTTCGGATCGAGCGCGCCCGCGAACGACGACGCATCCCGACGGAGCGACGTCTGACGACGACGCTCAAGGAGGTCATCGAGGTGCCGGACGGGGACCTGATCCTGATC
>CAZZBI010000070.1:494-17928 GCA_964652385.1 uncultured Pirellulaceae bacterium
CCCGGTCCCGGGAATCGGCAAAGGCCGAGGGGGCTCGGATCGCGCGACTCGAGATCGAAACGCCGCTGCAGGACTTCGAACGCCGCGTTTCGATCGCCGCCGACGACGACGAAGGGGGCTGGCAGACGTTGGTGTCCGATGTCCCGGTCTTCGACTATCGACGCTATGCGGATGTCCGCTCGGTGACGCTTGCGCTTCCGACGACTTCGTCGCGCCGCTTTCGGCTGACGATCTCCCGAGCGGTCGACCTTCGCGAGAGTGCCTGGCGCGAATGGGTTCGGATCGGCGGCGGCGGCAAGGCGGACGAGGCGGTGATGGAGCGTGTGCTCGTCGAGCAGCGCCCTTTTCGGATCGACGCGGTGACGGCGATCGAGGTCTCCGAGATCGAAAGCGACTGGCGCGACGAACTCCGGTCTCTCGATCCGATCCCGACGACGATCGCCGAGGACGAATCACTCCAGGCGACGGTTCTCGAGCTGTCGGTCGAACGCCGGCCGGTCACGCGACTGGAACTCGGCACCTCGACGAGAAACCTGCTGCGACCGATCGAGGTTCAGGCGCGCGACGACGATCGTCAGGCGTGGCGGACCGTCGCTCGCCGGACGATCTCGCGCATTTCGGTCGGAGGGACCGAGCGGGCCGAACTGGCGATCGAATTTCCCGAGACGGTCGCGAAGCACCTGCGGATCGTCATCCGGCACGAGGGGCAAGGGAGCCTGACCGATCTGCAGGCGACGCTCTTCGGCCCGATCGATCGAGTCCTGTTCCTGGCCGAGGCGGGGGCGGAGCGATTCGAACTGCGATACGGCGGCGCAGCGATCGCCGGCGAATCCGCTCGACGACTGTTCGACTCGGTCCGAGAAACGAACGCGCGACTCGAGACGGTCGACGGCGTCCGGGGTACGACCCATCGCCGCCTGACGAGGATCACCGCCGACGAGCGGGCATGGCCCTGGTGGGCGCTGTACGTCGTCGTCGGTCTGATGCTCGCCGTCCTGTTGCTCGGCATCGTCAGTGCGGCGCGACGCGTCGGCCCGGCGGATGAGGTGACCGAACCGGAACGACCCGAAAAGGGGTGAGCCGCAGGATCGACCCGCGCGGCGCAGGCTTCGCCGGCGGCTCATTCGTCGGTCGGTTTGCTCGTGTCGCAGAAGCGTGCGTAGCGTTTCGATTGGATGCCGAGCACCATGTCGACCGGCTCGGCCCAATCGCTGGCGCCACCGGGAACGTAACCGCCGACTCGATAGTCCCAGACGACCTTCGTCCCTTTGCCTTCGATCGCTTCGAACGAAACGGTCAGGACCGCGTCGACCGCTTCCCCTTGCAACGGACCGAGTCCCCCGCGCAATCGGATGCTGCGAGCCGGGGCGATGAAGACCACTTCCATATGCTTCACGCTGCCGCCGGAAGCGAGTCGCTCGTGGAAGAGTCCGCCCGCCTTCGGGTCGATCGACAGATTGGCGGCGTCGCCGGACCACGTATGCGACGAGTCCCACCACGAAGCGATCGACGCGTGAAAGACGGCGTAGGCGACCGCCGGTTCGACCGTCACCTCGACCGTTTGCGTCAGATGAAATCCCGCGTCGGTCTTGTCCTTGACCTCGGCCGATGCCGGGCGAGCGATCAGCGCGAGCGACAGACAGACTAGTCCGCGGCAGCAGGCATGCGACATCGGTCACCTCATTGATTCGATCGTGAGCGACTCGATCGTTGCGGACCTTCGCGGTCGCTTCGGAATCGATCGCCGCACTTGGGGAGCGTGGTTCGGAACACCAGCGACGGCACTGCGGCCGCCGGCCCGTCTAGGGAGAATAGAAAGCGAGGCCTCGACCGGTCCAGTGCGACCGCCCGAATCCGGCGGGGGGGAGCGACGAGAGCGCGACCGGAAAGCGGCTCGATCGGAATGTTAAGATTCCGGAAATCGGCTCGCGGGAATCGCTAGGGGGCGTTGCCCCCCGATTAGCCTGGAGGGTCACTTTTCCACGGTTTTTGCCAGGATCGTCGCCGCGTGTCTCGCACTACTCGCCTCACCGCCGATCGGCCCGAGTCGATCTCCGAGATCGCTGCGCGCGAACTGGCTCAGGCGTTCGAGCAGCTGCGCGAGCCGTCGGAGAAGATCGGCGAGCGAGTGCCGCGCGATCCCGAGACGGTGCACAAGCTGCGCGTCGCGACTCGGCGAGCGACGGCAACCTTCGATCTGCTGGGCGAGCTCGTTCCGCCGCGACATGCCGCTCGTTGGCGCCGACGCTTGGGCGACCTGCGCCGAGCGGCGGCCGAAGCGCGAGATCTGGATGTCCTGCTGCTGGGGATCGATCCGAAGCGCTCCCGGCAACGGCGCGAACTGTCGCGACGGCGCCGAGCGGCTCAGCCCGAACTGCATGCGGCGGCGATTCGATGGCGCGGCGGCGGGCGTTGGGATCGGCAAGCGTGCGAACTGATCGAGCGGGTTCGCGAACGTCATGCCTTGCCCGAGGTGTCGTGGGAGTGCTTCGCTCAGTTAAGACTGGCGATGGCGATCGATCGGTTCGAACACGCCGGCCGGCGAGCGAACGAATCGGTCGAGCGAATGCACCGGTTTCGGATCGTCGGCAAGCGTCTGCGGTACCTGTTCGAGCGGGCCGTCGCGACCGGCGGCTGTCCGATCGACGATGCGGTGCGTCAGGAACTGAAGCAGCTGCAGGAGCTGCTCGGATCGGTCAACGATCGAGTCGTCGCGAAGCGGATGCTGCAGGCCGACCGCCGGGGGCGAAGCAAGCGGGCCCGTACTCCTGATGAGAACGCCGACGAACACACGCTCTGGTCGGCCGACTGGCCGGCAGAACGGCTCGCCGCGCTCGTCGCCGATCTGCGCGGATCGTTGACGGCGATCCGCGCAGCCGCCGCTCCTTCCGTCGACCCGCCGAAGCGGAGCCGACGATCGAACAAGCGATGACCGGTCGCTGATCGGCGAGCGATGCGAGTCTCGTGACGATCGCCGACCGCCTTACCGACCGGTTCGATCGCTCGGCGTCCATGCGGCGCCGGTCATCGCGACGCCGGGCTTTGCGATTCGAGACCGGTTCCGGCTGCAAGGAACGCGAGGAGATCGGTCGCTTCGGCGATCTGCATCGAGACCGGCTTGCCGGCGCCGTGCCCTCCCGACGTTTCGATCCGGATGATGCACGGCGGTCCGTCCTGCGCCTGACACGCCTGCAGCCGCGCCGCGAACTTGTGGCTGTGCGCCGGGACGACTCGATCGTCGTGATCGGCGGTCATCACCATCGTCGCCGGATAGCGGACGCCCGGATTCAGTCGATGCAGGGGGGAGTAGGCGAAAAGGGTCCGAAACTGATCGGGATCGTCACTCGATCCGTACTCCGAGACCCAGGCGTGTCCGATGGTGAACTTCTGGAAGCGGAGCATGTCCATCACGCCGACCGCCGGTACCGCCGCCGCGAAGAGATCGGGACGCTGTGTCATGGCGGCTCCGACGAGCAGCCCGCCGTTGCTTCGGCCGTAGATGCCCAGGTGAGCCGGCGAGGTGTAGCCGAGTTCGATCAGATGTTCGGCCGACGCGATGAAGTCGTCGAAGACGTTCTGTTTGCGATCGAGCATCCCCGCTTCGTGCCACTCGCGCCCGTACTCGCCACCACCGCGCAGGTTGGCGACCGCATAGATCCCTCCCATGTCGACCCAAGCGAGATTGGCGACGGAGAAGCGCGGCGTGATCGAGATGTCGAATCCGCCGTAGCCGTAGAGCAGGGTCGGGCGTCGGCCGTCGAGCGGCGTTCCCTTGCGGGCGACGATGAAGATCGGGACGCGCGTTCCGTCGCGACTGACGGCAAAGACCTGTCGCGTCTCGAACCGGTCCGGATCGAATCCGACGGCGATCTCGCGGAACGGCCGGCTCTCGCCGGTCGTCGTGTCGTAGCGGAAGATCGTCGGCGGCGTGGTGAAACCCTGGAACGAGTAATACGTTTCGCTCCGATCCGATCGCCCCTCGAAACCGGCGACCGCGCCGATCCCCGGCAAGGCGACCTCGGTCAACGCCGCTCCGTCGCGTGCGTGGATCCGCACGACGCTGCGGGCATCCTCCAGATAGGACAGCAGGAAGCGATCCCCGACGAAGGTCGCCGCGAGCGCGACGACCTCGCTCTGCGGCACCACCTCGACCCATCGCTCGACCTCGGGTCGATCCAGATCGATCGCGATCAGTCGTCGGAGCGGCGCCTGATGGTCGGTCAGGAAGTAGAAGGTCCGTTCGCGGTTGCCGACGAACAGGTACTCGGCATCGAAGCCGGCGAGCAGTTCGACCATCACGCCGGTCGGATCCTCGAGGTCCCGATAGAAGAACTGGTTCTGACTGAGCGTTCCCTTCGAGACGGTGAGCGTCAGGTAGCGACCATCCTCGGTGACGAGCGGATCGAACATCCAGTCCTTCTCGTCGACGCGGTCGTAGACCTTGGTATCGGCCGATTGGTCGGTGCCGAGTCGATGGAACCAGACCTGGTGGAAGTAGTTCGCTCCGGTGAACTCCTGACCTTCGGCCGGCGCATCGAAGCGCGAGTACCAGAACCCGCTCCCGTCGGCGGCCCAAGTCGCTCCGGCGAACTTGCTCCACTTGACCAGGTCCGACGTCATCTCGCCCGTTTCGACCTCCATCACCCGCCAGTCGCGCCAGTCGGAGCCGGCGGCGGCGAACGCCATCGCCAGATAGCGGCCATCGTCGCTCGGTTCCCAATCGGCCAGGTCGACCGTCCCGTCGGCGGCAAGCGCATTCGGATCGAACAGCAACCGCGGCTCTCCCGAACCTTCGATCACGTACAGTCGATCCTGATTCGAGAGGCCGTCGTTGTGTTCGTAGAAGAGCCGTTCGCCGCGGCGCACCGGCAGGGCATAGCGTTCGAAATTCCAGAGCGATTCGAGCCGTTGGCGGATCGCTTCGCGCTGCGCGACGCCGGCAAGAAACCGTTCGGTGACGACGTTCTGGGAATCGACCCAAGCGACCGTCTCGGGGGCGTCCGGATTCTCGAGCCAGCGATAAGGATCGGGGACGACCGTGCCGTGGTAGTCGTCGGTGACGTCGGCTTGGCGAGTCGGCGGCGCATCGATCGGCGGAAGCGTCGACGGCGACCCGGCGATCGGAGCGGTCGTCGGTCCGTCTTCGGCTTGTGAGCCGTCGACGGTCTGCGCGGCGAGACCGGTCGACATCACGACAGCCAGCGGCGTCGCGATTCCGTTCGAAAGCAGCAGCGCCGGAGCGAACAGCAGCGGCAGCAGGCGGGGCGCAGGACCGAGGCGAAGCGAGCGGAACATCGGCAACTCCGGCAGTTCTGAGGCGAGCGGATTCGAGGGGGGTTCGCGCGGCCGCATCGTCGCGGTTCGGCTGTCGAGCGGAGCGATCGCACCGCCGACCGGACATCATCTCGCGAGGCGCGTGCTGCGGCAACGGACCGCTCGGAACGGAGTCGGGTTTCATGGACTCGGGAGCGAACGATCGCTATTCTGCGCTCAGCGCCGGCGAAGCGTCGCCGGCGTCTCATAACGTTCATCCTCGGAGTTCGTCCCGATGCGTCCGATCCGTACCTTGTCGCTCGTGTTCGCGCTGATGCTGCTAACGGCCGTAGCGGCCCGAGCCGAAGATGCCGCGAAGTTCGAAGGTCGCTGGAAGATGATCAAGGCGGAGATCGCCGGTCAGGACGTGACCGGGATGCTCATGGGGTTCGTGCTCGAGATCAAGGAAGGGCGCTACACCGTCACGCAAGGGGATCAGAAGCTGGACGAAGGGAAGATCGCGATCGACGCTTCGGCCGAGCCGGCGAAGGTCGATATCTCGCCCGAGAAGGAAGGGAGTCCGGCGAAGATCCTGGGGATCGGTCGGATCGTCGACGGCAAGGCGACGTTCGTCCTGAGGATCATGGGCGAGCAGCGCCCGACCAAGTTCGAATCGGATCCGAACGACACGTCGATCATGGTGGCGACCTACGAGCGGGTCCAGTAAGCCGATCATGACGGCGAGCCGTCCGGCCGCGGGTTGGAGGGCGAACGCTCCCGAGTTCGGAGCTGCCCAGGGCGGGTGCCATCGGCACGAGTCGGCCGGCGACCGCCGGGTCGACTTGCGACGATGACGAAACGAAAGAAGGCCCGTCGTTCGGCGAGAACGACGGGCCTTCTTCGTTGACCGGAATCGGTTCGGCGTCGACGCAGCGCCGGGTCAGTCATCGCTTCGCGGAGCACTCCCCGAGGAACCGTTGCCTCGGCCGCTTCCGCCGCGACGACGGCGGCGACGCGGAGCCGAGCTCCCTTCGGAGCGTCCTTCGCCACGTTCCCCTTCAGGACCGCGACCTTCACCGCGCGATTCGGACGTTCTCGACTCCCCGCCGCGCGACTCGGTCATGCGACCGTCACCTCCGCGGGGTTCCGAAACGCGAGGTTCCGCCGGCCGGTCGCCGCTCGTCCGCGGTTCGCCTCGTCCCGACGCACCGGGGCGATCCCCCGAGCGACCGCGACTGCCGCTTCCGCCGCGCGGCGCCGAACGAGGACCGGGCGCATGGCCCCGTCGCTCGCGCGCCCCGATGTTGGCGTCGACCAACATCGAAACCGCTTCGAGCCAGGTGACGACGACGCGCTGCGAGGCCGGAATCAGGACGCTGTCGTCATCGTCCTCGTCCCCGTCCGGCTCGTCCTGACGAACGGTCGTCGAACGGGCTTCGTCGCGGCGACGCGGCGAACGACCGCGTCCGCTGCGAGCGGGGCGAGTCGATTCCTCGTCGTCGTCGAGCGACGCGACATCGTCGGCGACCACGAAATCGTCATCGAAGTCGGTTTCGTGCAGATGGTCTCCATGGCTCGAACGGCCCGAACGACCGGCAGTGCGACCGCTCCGTCCTTCGCTCCGTCCTTCGTTTCGAGCCGGACGCGGTTCGCGAGCCGGTCGATCCTCGCGCGCCGGACGGTCATCACGAGCCGACCGCTCCTCGCGGGCCGGTCGGTCCTCACGGGCCGCTCGGTCTTCACGCGCCGGACGATCTTCCCGTGCTCCTCGCTCGTCACGGCTCGGACGAGCCTCTCGCTCGCCGCGCCCTCGGGAGGTGCTGCTCGCGTCGCGAGCGGCACGCGGCTCTCGCTCACCTCGTTCCGATCGCGGTTCCCGATCGCCACGAGCGGGGCGTTCGCTGCGCGGTGCTCGATCCGAGCGACCGGCAGCCGACGCGGTCGGCGTTCGCTCGCGATCGCCGCGACCGCCATACGGGAGATCGTCCAGATCGTCTTCGGCCGCGTCGATCAGCGGCAGATCGTCTTCCGCGAGGTCGTCGCGCGATGACGATGCACCCTCGGCGGTCGGCCCCGTTCGTCCCGAACCGCCGCGGCGACGACGGCGACGTCGGCGCTTCGGACGCGACTCTTCCGACTCGTCCCCCGCGTCGGCCGCTTCCCATTCGGCGTCGATCACCTCCGGCTCGTCCCCCTCGAGATCGATCGGACGCTCGACGCGTGCGGCTCGCTCGAGACGTTCCGGTCGCTCGGTGCGTTCCGGACGCTCGGTGCGTTCCGGTCGCTCGCTGCGTTCCGGTCGCTCGCTGCGCGACGTCCGCTCGGGGCGTTCCGCTCGATCCGGTCGTTCGCTGCGCTCGGCTCGGTCCGGGCGCTCGCCGCGTTCCGCTCGTTCCGGGCGCTCCGCGCGTTCCGAACGCTCCGTTCGTTCCGGACGGGACCGCGGCGAGTCAGCGGACGGCGCCGCGCTCCCTTCGCTCCGCTCGGACGAACCGCGACCCCGACGGCGGCGGCGGCGCGGCGGTCGCGCCTCCTGATCCCCTTCGTGCAGCGGTTCGACTTCGACGAGCGCTTCGTCTTCACCGAGCTCGGCGGCCTGGGAATCGACCAGCCAACCGGGGCTCGCTGCGGGCGGATCGTCGTCGAGATCATCGTCGGTCGCGGCAGCGGCGACGGTGACCGGCGGCACGATATCGTCGCGCCGCCCACCATCATCGCGCCGCTCGCTGCGGAACGGTTCGTCGAATCCGGTGACGTCGTCGACGACGCGGCGGGGTTCCGGCCGTTCCGGCTTCGGCGGAATCTTCCGCGAATCGGTGTGGAACATCGAATCGAGACGCTTCTGTTCGCGATCCTCGACCGGCGGCTCGCCGAAGACACGGACCGTGTCGATCGGCTCGTTCGCTCGTCCCCCGACCGACTCGCCGGCCCAGCCGGTGACCATGTGCGGGATGCTGGATGACGACCGGGACTTGGCGACGCCGAGCTGGTCGGCGAGCAGGTCCCATTTGCTGACGGGAGAAGCCGATTCGTCTTCGACCGGCAACAGGACCGGTTCGACGATCGGAGCGGCGGCCTGAGTCGCCGAGGAAGGAGTCGCCGAGGAAGGAGTCGCCGAGGCGGGGGCCGTCGTCGCCGAAGGGATCTTAGCGACCGGCGCGACGGGAGTCGCCGCAGGGGTCGCGGGCACGACGGGCGCGACCGGAGTCGCTTCGACCGCCGCCGCACTCTCATCGGCCTGCGCCTCGTTCCCCTTGGCCGGTCGTCCCGTGATGAAGGTCCCCAGCATCTCGGCCAACGAACGCCAGTGATCCTGCTTTTCGCTCTTCGCCATGAACGCTTTCTCGATATCGGGCCGGCTTGGCCCCTCTTCCTGTCCGGCCCCTCTTCCTGAGAGCGGCCTCTCGTCCTGAGAGGGAGCGCGCAGCGGTCCTCGATGGAATCGGTCAATATATCGGTGCGAGGACCGATACGAAAGACGAAGCGGCCCAAGGGGCTGCGACGATTCGAGAAGTTCCGCAGTCGCCGCTCGATGAACCTCAGGACCGGTGCGAGCGACGTCCGGGCAAGCCGCCGAGCGACTTCCGCCGCTCGTTCGAACGCGATCGTGCCGCGTCATTGTCGCGAACCGATCCCCGTTCCGCCCCGTTTTTCCGCTTTTCGTCCTGCTTCCGCTCGAGGAAACCGCGTCTCGATCGCCCGCGCCGCGGTCGCTCAGCGATCCAGACGGGGATAGGCCCAGGCGGCCAAGGGGACGAAGAGGATCAGCGGGGTCCACGCGGCGGTCGCGGCGCTGAGCATGCCGCTGTCGGCCGCCACCCCGCAGACCAGGTCGGTCACGTAGAAGAGCACCAGAATGCCGAGAGCGGTCGCGGCCGATGCGATCAGCCCGCGGTCGATCCGGCTGATCACCAGCGGCAGACCGACCAGAAACATCGTCAGGTCGACCAGCGGCTGAAGGATCCGATGATGCGTCAGCCGCCGGAGGCTCGCTCCGTAGTCGAGCCCGGGATTGCGCAGCTCGGCGATCAGATCGGCGGTCGACGCGTACTGCGCCAAGGCATCGCCGACCTCGAGCTGATGCAGGTCGACGTCGCTCGGCACGAACGCCTCGTCGGGACCGAGCCACGGGGTGTCGCTCGGCAAGGCCACGCGCAGCGCATCGTCGTCACGCAGCGATTCGCGCCCGATCAGCTCCTTGGGCCCGGTGAGGCCGACCAATCGGTAGCCGCCGGGGCGATCGCCGCGCGGAGGCTCGTAGACCGCCGTTCGCGCCTCGAGAATCGCGCCGTGGCGCGACAGACGCGGCGGCAGTCGGAACGACGGAGCGATGATCCGTCGTTCCTTCGGGACGAGCTTCGCCCCGTTCAGGAAGATCCCCGAACCGTAATCGTAGCGCGAGTGGAGCATCGCCGACTGGCCGTCCCAGCTCTGCGCGTTGCGCACCAGTTGCTGGCCGTAGCGCGGAATGATCACTTCGCGACTGACGATCGCGATCAGCGCGGTGACGATCGCGGCGATGATCAGCGGCTTGGCGACGCGCGAACGCGGAATACCGGCGGCCATGATCGCGGTCAGTTCGCTGGTCCGATGGAGCCAGGCGAGCGTGAAGATCGCCGCCATCAGACAGAGCAGCGCACTGGTCCGATCGAACAGCGACAGGACGCGCGGTCCGAAGTACGCCTGCATCACCTGCAGGATCCCTCCCTGCGTCTTGCCGAGCGCCAGAAACTCGTCGAGATTGTTGAACGTCTCGACGACGACGAACAGCCCGGCGAGGCTGGCGAAGCAGACTCCCAGCACCTTGACGAAGAGCTGCAGCACGTAGCGATCGATGATCGTCACCGCGTTCGAGCCTCCTTGCCCGATCGGCCGTCGTCTCTCAGGTCCGCAGCGCGGACCGCGCGTTCAGCGGACCTGTCGGACCGCGCGAGCGAGCGCCGCGATCCCGTCGCCGATCCGCTCGGGCGACTGGACCCCGAAGCTCAAGCGGATCGTGTTGCGTCGGATCTCGGCTCCGTCCGCTGCGTAGGCGTACTGTCCGGGGACGTAGAGCACCCCTTCCGCGACCGCCGCATCGAGCAGCCGTCCCGCCGGTCCCGCATCGACCGACTCGGGGAGCGTCAGCCAGACGTACAGACCGCCGTCGGGGCGGACCCAGCGGACTTCCGCTTCGTTACCGAACTCCGTCTCGAGCGCGGCGAGCATCGCATCCCGTTTGGCGCGATAGGTGGTACACAGCCGCTCGACCTGCCGCTCGTGAGCGCCGCTCACGAGCAACTCGTGCAACAGGACCTGGTTGAGATGCGGCGAGCCGAAGTCGACGTTTCCCTTGAGACGCTCGACACGGACCGCGAGCTCCCGGGGCATCAGCCCCCAGCCGACTCGGACTCCCGGAGCGAAGCTCTTCGAGAAGGTCCCCGCGACGATGACATGCTCGCCGGCGGGATCGAGCGCCGCGAAGCTCGGCGAATCCCCTCCGTCATAACGCAGATCGCGATAGGCAAGATCGTCGATGATCCGGATCGGTCCGGCGACCGAATGACGCCGAGCGATCTCGAGGATCTCGGCGCGACGGTGCGGCGCCAGACTGGTGCCGCGCGGGTTGTCGAAATAGCTGACGCAGTAGATCGCCTTGACCCGTTCGATCTCTCCTCGGTCGCGAAACCCCTGCAGCGTCTCGTCGAGCGCCTCGGGAACGATCCCGTCTTCGTCCGTCGCGACGCTCACCGACACGCCACCGACTCCGGCGATCGTCCCCAGATAGACCAGATAGGTCGGAGCGGCACAGAGAACGACATCCCCTTCGTCCAACAGCGCCTCGGTCACCAGCTGCAACAGCTGATTGCTGCCGGCGGTGCAGATCGTCCGAGCCAAGCCGTCGCGCGGAGTCACTCCGTCCTGACTGGCCAGACGCTCGATCAGGAGCTGGCGAAGCGGAGCGAAGCCGGCGGTGGTTCCGTACTGCAGCGCCGTGCGGCCGCGCTGCGGATCGCCGAGCACCCGCTCGGTCGCCTCACGGACCAGATCGCAGGGGAGCGAGCCCGAATCGACGAAGCCGGCGGCGAGCGAGATCAGGTTCGGCTCGGCAATCGCCTTGGCCATCAGCACGCTGATCGGCGGATCGCCGCCGGTCAGTTCGCTCCGGCGGCTGAAGCAGGTATCCGAAGCGGGCGAGAACGGGGCGGAACTCATCGATAGGCTCATCGGAAGAGGCGCCCGCCGAAGCGGCCGCCCGGGAAGTCGGCGCGCACCGGGGTCTCGATGCGCCAGGGACACCATAGGAAAGAGGTGCCCGGAGGGTCAATCGAGGTTCGCGCGGGGGAGGGCGCTCCGCAGCGCGATCGAACGCGAATCGCCCGGTTCCGTCCGCCCCCACGATCGTCACGCGACGGTCGGCCGATGCGTTTCCCTACAGCCCCATGCCGAGAAAGCCGCCGGAACCTTCCGCCTGGCTACGGAGCGATTCGATCCGCTCGCGAGCGCGATCCCGGTCGCCGGCGTCGATGTAGCGGTCGAACTCGACCGTCACCGCGCGCTTGACGGTCGTCTGGAACCACGCCACCACCGGCTCGGTCAGCCAATTGCAGGTATCGCCGACCAACCGGATGTCGAGATCGGCCGACATCGTTCGCATGTCCTCGGCGTCGGTCAGCACCGTCCCTTCGAAGGCGAAGCTCAGCCCGCCGATCTCCGGGGCGTTGGTCAGCCGATACTCGGCTCGCCCCTGATGCAGGAAATAGCTGTTGTGGCGGCCATGCTTGTCGATCGCGCGACCGATCCGTTCGAGCAGCAGCCGGAACTTCGGCGATGCCTCGGGATTCGGTTCCAGGCTCGTCACGCTCCGCAGCGGCAGACAGTCGAACCGGATCGTCACGCTTTCGGGAGTCATCACTCGTTCCTCGACAAGGGGCTCGCGGAGCCGACGGAGCAGGGGTCCGAGTCAGGGGCGACCGAAAATCACCCCTCGAGATCGATGGCACCTCGCCCCATCGACGCGCGAACACCCCTTTTACCACACCCCCGCGTTCCCCTGGCCCCCCGAGGTTTCGGCCTCGCTAGCAGAGAAGAAATCGGTTCCGATTGCAACAAGTCGGCCGGATGTGGCGCCGATACCAGTCGTACCGTGCGACAGAGTCCCTCGGCGTCCCTCGGGACGTCGCGACTCGATCGGGCGGAAGGGGGGTTCGTGAAGAGCGAGACGGGTGCCGTGACGTTCCGTCGAGGACCGTCCCTGGTCGCGTTGCGCTCTTCGATGATCGAAATCTTCGACCCACTCGATTGCTGGATCGGGACCCCATGAACCGACGCTACCTCCCGGCAGTGGCTCTCTTGATCGCCGGCTTCTCGTCCTTCACCGGATGCCAGCCGCGACAGCCCTCTTACTTCCGGGAAACGGGCGACCTCTCGTACTACCTGGACCGAGCCACCTCGGTCGAGTACCCGGATGTCGCCGTGCAGAGTCTCGACGAGGTCTCGGCGAACGAGGCTCCGGTCACGATCCGGAACCCCGACTTCGGCGACTTCTGGGACTTGCCGCTCGAAGACGCGATTTCGATCGGCCTGCAGAACAGCAAGGTGATCCGTGGTTACGGGACGCCGGGTCTGCAGGGGACGCTCGTCGCTCCGGGAGTCGACTCGCTCGCCAACAATCCGGCCGGAGCGGGGACGACCTACAACGTCGCTGTCCGCGAGAGCGAGCCGGGTTTCCTGAGCATTCCGGGGCAGGTCGCTCCCGGCAGCTCGATCACGACCAACTCGGGTCTCGAATCGGCTCAGGGAGTCGAAGCGGCGCTGGCCGAGTTCGACACCCATTTCACGGCAAGCATGTTCCTGGACAAGACCGATCGTCCGCGGAACACGATCCCGACGAACCCGTTCACGCCGGCCGTCTTCGTCCAGACGGCGACGAACTTCCAGGCTCAG
Organism: uncultured Pirellulaceae bacterium; assembly: GCA_964652385.1. GTDB lineage: Bacteria > Planctomycetota > Planctomycetia > Pirellulales > Pirellulaceae > UBA11682. The sequence continues at coordinate 13,674 of CAZZBI010000070.1, forward strand.
CTGGCCAAGAAGGCCGCGACCGGAACGCAGTTCTTCTTCCGGAACACGACCGACTACGCCCGCAACAACATCCCGACGCTCTTCCAGCCGTTGGACAGCGCGTACACGACCGCACTGGAAGCCGAGATCCGCCAGCCGTTGCTCCGCGGAGCCGGGACGTCGGTCAATCGGATGCCGGTAGTGATCGCTCGAATCGGGGCCGATCAGGAGATCGCGAACCTCGAGGCGCAGCTCCAGAACATGGTCTGCAACGTCGAGATCCGCTACTGGGATCTGTACGCCGCCTACCGATCCTACGAAGCGGCCAAGGTCGGCGAGGAAGCGGCTCAGGTCTCGTACCGGATTCTCGAGGATCGTTATGAAGGAGGAGCTGGAGAACCGGCCGACCTCGCTCAGTCTCGCGAGCAGTACTTCTTCTTCCGCACGCAGCGTCTGCAGGCCCTGTCGGACCTGCTCGATGCCGAGAACAACCTTCGCTGGCTCCTCGGTCTGGCCAACTCGGATCGCCGCATGATCCGCCCGGCGGACGAGCCGATCTCGAGCCTGGTGCAGTTCGACTGGTGGGAGTCGTATGACGAGGCGTTGCAGCTCCGCCCCGAGCTTCGTCAGGAGCGGTGGGAGCTGAAGAAGAAGGAACTGCAGCTCGCCTATGCCCGCAACGGTCTCCTTCCGCGACTCGACGCGACCGTGCTCTACCGCTGGGTCGGTCTCGGCGACGAGCTGATTCGTGCGAACGGGACCGGAGTGCAGTTCCCCGGAGTCGGCTCGACCGCCTGGGAAGAGCTGACCGGCGGCAACTATCAGGAAGCGCGAGCCGGTCTCGAGTTCGGGATCCCGATCGGCTTCCGCCGCGAATTGGCGAACGTCCGCAACGCTCAGCTCAAGCTCGCTCGCGAACGGGCTCGGATGGAGGACATGGAACTCGATGTCCAGCGCGAACTGGCGCTGGTCTACCGGGCGCTCGAGACGAACTACGAGCTCGCCAAGGACCACCTGAACCGCTGGATCTCGACCGACGAGGAAGTCCGGATCCGAAACGATCTGGTGGACAAGGGAACGGCGACGTTGGACGTCGTCTTCGATGCCCAGCGTCGCATGGCCCAGTCGCGAGTCGCCTACTATCAGTCGATCGCGGAGTACAACAAGTGCGTCGCCCTGCTGCATCGCCGCAAGGGAACGACGCTCGAGTACTGCGGGATCCAGTTCGACGAAGGCCCGTGGCCCGACAAGGCGTACTCGGACGCGATGGATCGAGCCCGCGGCCGCTCGGCGGCTCGCGAACTGAACTACGGCTTCACCGAGCCGTCGGTGGTGACTCGCGGCAACGTCGGCAACAGCAGCTCGCCTCTGCCGAGCTACCAGTACGAGGGTGACGAGACGTTCGAGCTCGAAGGTTCGGGCGAGATGATCGAGTCGGGCGAGCCGACGCCGGCTCCGCCGATGTCGCCGACTCCGTCCTTCGAGACGCCGATGCCGGCGGGAGATTCGGCTCGCCGCTCGGGGAGCTACGGCGTCCGGCGAACGAGTGCGACCGAGCCGGTCGACAGCTCGCTCCCGCCGAACCGCCTTCGCTGAGCCGGCCGATGCCGATCCGCGGCCGCAGCGGATCGCCACGAAAATCGAACGAGCCCCGGAAGATCCTGGCGATCTCCCGGGGCTCGGTTCGTTGATGATCGGCCGAAGGCATCGATCGCGTCGTTGCCGAGTTCGCGTCGACGTCGAATCGGTAGCGGGTCATCGAACGGGGACGAGCGTTCGGACGACGCGCCGCTACCGCTCGGCGCTCAGCTCTCCTTCGCGGCCGCATCCTCTTCGGCGATTCGGTTGACCGAATCGAGGATCGCCATGATCGTCGCCTCGACCGTATCGGTCGACACGCCGTGGCCGCGAACCAGTCGCCCTTGGTGTTCGACGACGACCGACACCTCGCCTTGGGCGTCATGGCCGAGGGTCGCGGCGCGGACCTGGAACTCGCGGCACGGCAGCGTCATGCCGGTCGCCCGCTCGGTCGCCAGGAACGCCGCGTCGATCGGTCCGTCGCCGTCCTGCGCCTCTTCGGTCACCTCATGGTCGCCGCGGCGGAGCGTCAGTCGGACCTGCGGGGGCTGATTCGTCTCGGCGACGACGCGGAACGCGACGAGGGTCCAGATCGCCGGAACGGAGCCGCGAATCTGAGCGTCGATCAGCGCGCGGATGTCGCCGTCGTAGACGCTCTTCTTCTTGTCCGCCAGTCGCTTGAACTCCTCGAAGACGATCTGCAGCTGTTCGCCGGTCAGTCGATAGCCGAGCTGCTTCGCGCGGTCGGCCAGCGCAGCGCGGCCGCTGTGCTTGCCGAGGACCAGGTCGGTCTTGGCGAAGCCGACGTCCTCGGGGCGCATGATCTCGTAGGTCGACCGCTCCTTGAGCATGCCGTCCTGATGGATCCCCGCCTCGTGCGCGAACGCGTTGCGACCGACGATCGCCTTGTTGCGTTGCACCTGCATGCCGGTGATCGAGGTGAGCAGTCGACTGGTCGGCACCAGCCGCTCGGTCACGATCCGATCGGTGCAGCCGTAGTGATCGCGGCGCACGCGCATCGCCATGACGACCTCTTCGAGCGAGCAGTTGCCCGCTCGTTCGCCGATGCCGTTGATGGTGCATTCGATCTGCCCGGCGCCGGCTCGAACCGCCGCCAGACTGTTGGCGACCGCCATGCCGAGATCGTCGTGGCAGTGGACGCTGATCACGGCGCGATCGATGTTCGGCACGCGATTGCGGAGCGTGTCGATGACTCGGAACATCTGTTCGGGAGTCGCATAGCCGACGGTGTCGGGGATGTTGACGGTGGTCGCTCCGGCGGCGATCACCTTTTCGACCACCTCGCACAGGAAGTCGAGTTCGGTGCGAGCCGCGTCCTCGGGGGAGAACTCGATGTCGTCGCAGTAGCTCGCTGCGCGTCCGACTCCCGCCACCGCTCGCGCGATGATCTCGTCGCGCGTCATCTTGAGCTTGAACTCGCGATGGATCGCGCTGGTCGCCAGGAAGACGTGGATGCGCGGGGCAGGGGAGTGCTTGAGCGCTTCCCAGGCGCGATCGATGTCGGCGTCGGCGCAACGAGCCAAGCCGCAGATCGTCGCGCCGCGGACGTTCGAGGCGATCTCGCGGACCGCGTCGAAGTCACCGGGCGAGGCGATGGGGAAGCCGGCTTCGATGACGTCGACTCCCAGGTCGACCAGGGCGCCGGCCATCTCGAGCTTCTCGGCCAGGTTCATGCTGCAGCCGGGAGACTGTTCGCCGTCGCGCAAGGTCGTGTCGAAGATCCGGATCGGTCGAGGTTCGGACATGCATCGTTTCCTTCGGGTCGTCGCTCCGGACTCCGCAGGGGGAGCTCCGGGCGTCGCGGCTCGCGCTGCGGCGAGACCGCCGGACGGGAAATGGTCGAACGTCAGCGGACGATCCGGGCAACCCGGCTGCCGGCCCGAGCCGGCGCGACGAGGAGGAGGCGGGAGCCGAGGCTTCCACTCCGCTGGTCAGGGCCGCTGGTCCGAGTCATCAGGTCGATCCGTTCGGAAACGAGGACGAAAAAACCCCGAAGGGGGTCAGCCTTCGGGGTTCGTCGGTAGTCACATGAAGCCGCCGCGCTTCCCCCCTCAGGCAAGTCCCGCAAGTTCGAGCAGTCGAAGGGAAAGCAGTCGCATCGCAGGGGGCTTCTTGTTCGGCGTTTCGGGCGGTGCGAGTCCGGAGCAAACCCGCATCGATCTGCCGAGTCTATGTCGGGCCGAGGGGCGGGTCAATCGTCGGCGTTGGCCTTCGGGCCGAGCCTCGTCGCGATCCGCTTCGGCCGATCGCCGCAGCCTGGGGGCGAGGACCGACGGAGTCTGCGGGCGAGGCAAGGTGTCCGGCGAACGGTTCGGACGCTGGAGAACCCCAGGCAAGTCGGACGAAATCGTGTCGCAGGCGGGGTGTTGACGTTCCGCTCGAGTCGCGCATAATCACGCTCGTTCTTCGGCCCCCATCGTCTAGTGGCCTAGGACTCCGGGTTCTCAGTCCGGCAACAGGGGTTCGACTCCCCTTGGGGGTACTCGACAAGGCTCGACTCAGGTCGGGCCTTGGTCGTTTCTTGACCGAATGCGGGCCGGTTCATTGGTGCGGGGCTCTCTTGGCCGTCATCGCAATGCCCGTGGGCCCGGCTACTCCGTGGCCGAGGCAGGGCATCGAGGCGCTGTCGAACACGCCTCGCAGCGTCTGTCGTATCGGAGTCCACCCGACCTCGGGC
>CAZZBI010000071.1:0-17817 GCA_964652385.1 uncultured Pirellulaceae bacterium
GTCTCCGTGAGAAAATTCCGACTCCGTGCCTCCGAGCACTCCTCAGCGCCTCCGTGCACTCCTCAGCGCTGCGGAGTGCTCTCTCACCACCAAGGCCTTCCTACCACGAAGCTCACGAAGAACACGAAGCAAGACGACAGCGACAATCCCGACAACGCCCACACGTCCGCCCCGTGCCTCCGTTGTCCCAGCGTCTCCGTGAGAAAATTCCGACTCCGTGCCTCCGAGCACTCCTCAGCGCCTCCGAGCTCTCCTCAGCGCCTCCGAGCCTCAAAAGCCCTCATGCCTCAAATCAGGCGTTCCTCGCCGTTCGAGGCGATCGCGAACGGGACCCAGGCGAGGACCAATCGGTCGAGCGCGATGTCGCTCTTTCGAGGCGGGATCGACAGCGTCTCGAGCGGAATCGTCGACGGGTCGAGCTTGGCTCCGAGCGCGTCGATCCGTTCCTTCAGCTCCGCATCGAGCGCCGCGAGGTCCTGCTTCAGTTCTTCGAGCGACTGCTCGGCTCGACCGATGTCGTCCCGCTCGTTCGCCGCGCGACCGAGACTCTTCATGGCGGTCGAGGCGCGGGAGACGTTGGTGACGCTCGCGACCTTTCGGCCGAGCAGCGCGCCGATGAGACTCGAACCGATCGACAGCGCCGACTCGACCTTCTTGCCGCGATACTGCTCCGTCTCGCGCTGCACCTTCTCCTCGGCGCGACGGATCTTTCCCTCCAGAGTCGCGAACTTCGTCCCGTAGGTCTGCTTGAGCTTGGCGATTTCGAGTTCGCGCTGCGCGTCGAGCGCATCGCGCAGTCGAACGCGGAACGCGCCTTCCGTCTCGCCCGGTTCCGACACGACCTTCGTCTCGGCGTGCCGCAGCAGCGTCAGCGACTGCGAGCGGTAGGCGTGCTCCTTGACGGCCTTGCCGTACGAGGCGAATCGCTTCTCGGCGATCAACGCCGCCGGCGGCTCGTCGGTCGTCGCGCCGGCGGCCGGAACGTCGAACAGGCGCAGTTCGCGGTCGTCGAGCGTCTCGGCAACGTCCCAGTTCGGACCGTCGGTGACTTGGTCGGGAGGACAGAGGAGCCGGCGAGCCTGCCAACAATCGATCGTTCCCGCCTTGGCATAGTGCAACTGCAGTTCGGCCAGCAACCCGGCACGATAGACCAGTCGCTCGCCGACGCGGAGCACGCGAGTCGGCTCGAACCACTGCTGCGGAATCGACGCCGGCACGAACCAGGTCGGCGCAGCATGCGGCGAAGCCGGAGAGAGAGAGGGGACCGTCGACGGAACGGCGGGCGCGGCCTGAGGGACCGCCGGCCGGAGCGAGTTCCACGACGGTCCGTTCGGATTCGATGGTGACGATGGAGGTGTCGACATCACGGTCGGTGCGGGTATGGCTGTCGCGACCGGTGCGGCGGCGATCGGCGGCATCGGGGAATCGCCGGCGGTCGATTGCTTGAGTCGCCGGATGTCGTCGCGCGTCAGCGGTCCGCGCAGGTACGACAGCGCCCACCGCGTCTCGAAGACGACCGGCAGATCGTCGTGGACGTTGTTCATCAGAAAGACGCGACTGCCGAGTGCCGCGAGGGTCCGTTCGGTTGCGCTCCGATCGAACGCCGCTCCCGCCTGGATCGACGCTCCTTCGAGTCCTTCGAGCACGCGCGCCTTGTCCCGTTCGGTCTGCAACCGTCCGAGGAACCAGGTGCCGGCGTTGCCGAGCCCCTTGTAGTCGAGATCGACCGGGTTCTGAGTCGCGAGCACGACTCCCAGACCGTACGCTCGCGCCTGCTTCAGCAGCGAGAGCATCGGGCCCTTGCTCGGCGGATTGGCGGTCGGCGGAAAGAAGCCGAACACCTCATCCATGTAGAGGATCGCGCGGAGCGACGAGGTGCCGGGCTGAGTCCGGACCCACGAGAGGACTTCGTTCAGCAGCAGCGTGACGAAGAACATCCGCTCCGGTTCGGACAGATGCGCGATCGAGATGACGGCGATCCGCGGCTTCCCTTGCGGCGTGTGGAGCAGCTGCGCAATGTCGAGCGGTTCGCCTTCCATCCAGCCGGCGAAGGAAGGCGAGGCCATCAGGTTGTTCAGTCGGAGCGCAAGCTTGGCTCGTTCCGCTTCCGGAAAGAAGCTCTCGAGATCGAGAATGCCGACGCGTTCGAATGGCGGGTTCCGGATGCCGCGAAAGAGATCGGCGAGCGTCAGGCTCGCTCCCTGCGACCAGGCGTGATGGAGCAGGTTCGCGAGCAGAATGTGCTCGCGGCTGTTGATCGGATCGGCGTTCACGTCGAGCAGCGCCAACAGCCCCGAGGCGGCCGAGGCGATCCGTTCGCGCAGCAGATCGGGATCGGCCGCGGCGGCCGACGAAGGGGCGGCGAGCGACTTGAGCACCGTGAGCGGATGCCCCGCCTGGCTGGCCGGCGTGTAGATCCGGAAGTCGGCCGCCTCGCGCAGTCGCGTCACGCGATCGATCGGCTGGTCCCAGGCCGCCAATCCGTCGCGCCAGCGCTTCGCGACCTTCTCGGCATAGTCGTCGGGCGAGAGTCCCTCGCGACGAGCCGCCGCTTCGTCGATCCAGGGGCGGAACTCGGCGGCGCTCAGTCCCGGGAAGTTGAGCAGCAGATTGCCGATGTCCCCTTTGGGATCGATCGCGATCGCCGGAATCCCGTCGATCGCCGCCTCTTCGAGCAGATCCAGACAGAGGCCGGTCTTGCCGCTGCCGGTCATCCCGACGACCACCGCGTGCGTGCAGAGATCCTTGGCGTCGTACAGGATCGGCTCGTCGGTCGTCGTCCGGTCGGCGAGTTCGTGTCGGCGTCCCAGATAGAAGACGCCGAGCTTCTCATAGTCGGGCAGCATCCTGATCTCCTTCGTCGCCCGAACGAGGCGACGGCTGATCGATCGTCCGTCTTGCGCGAGGCGTTCTGACCGCGGCTTCCCAGCGCGTGCCCCGCAGCTCGTCGCGCGTCGCCGCGCGGTAGTGCTCCCAGCCGCCGCCGACGCCGCAGAAGGGGCAGGGGATCTCGGGCTGATTCGGAAAGATCGGCAGATTCGCCGTGTCGGGCCCCAGCCACATCGCGTCGCATTCGTCGCACAACGCCAGCAGCTCGCTGCAGCTGATGCAGGCGACGATCCGTCGCAATCCCTGATCGCAGAACGAACAGATCCCGGCATCGAGCGGCTGGTCGTGCGTCATCGTCGCTGGCCTTGTTGAATGCCGGTCGCTCGAACGCCGAAGAACAATTGCCCTCGAGCCCGGAGAGGAGCGACGCTCGTTCGACTTCCAGGTCGTTCCGCAACGCGTCGGGTCATCGGATCGGATAGGCGGTGATCACGTTCCGGTCCTCGAGAATCAGCTGCAGCTTGCGAGCCGGCGGATGACCGTCGTCCTCACCCCGTTCGCCGCCGACGAAGCCGATCGGACGATCGAAGGTGGCGATCACGACGGTCCGCTCCCCCTCTTGCCGGACGACCGCCCGACGATCCTTCGCCGTCGACCATGCATGCGCCTGATCGATCAGCTTCAGGACTCCCGGCATGGCGTCGTCGAAAACGCCGTGCACCGGACGAGAAGGATCATCGCGCAAGTGTCGAGCCAGATGCTTCAGCCGATGCCCCTCGGCGCTCCCCGGTCCGTAACGCAGACCGCCCGGAGAGGTCCAGACCGTTCGTCCGATCGCCTCCGGCCCCGGCGGGTCGTACCCTTCGTCTTCCGCAGCGAAGCCGTCGTCATCGGATGAAGGGGGCGAATCGGCGGCGCGAGTCGTCTCGCCCGAGCCGCTCGCCGGCGCATTCGACGGTCTCGCTCCGTCATCGTTCTCCGTCGTCGCAGCGCCGTCGTCGCGTCCGGAATCGGGACGTGCGGCGGAAGCCGACTCGGTCGTCGACTCGCCCGCTGCCGGACCTTGCGGTTTGGGCAACTGCCGAGTCAGGTACGAAACGAGTACGAAGGTGGTGAAGAAGACGACGAACCAGATGATGCCGCGTTTCGGGCGGTTCATCGGATCGGAGCTTGCCGGCATCGCCGGTCGATTGCGTCGAGCCATCGGAGCGGTTTCCTGAGCATCGATCGGCGAGCGAAGGCGAGGCGCTCGTCGCGGACGACGAGCCGCGGACGACGCATCGGAACCGGCGAGCGGATCAATCCGCCAGGGCCGAGATCCGCTTGAAGTCGGCAGCCAGCGAGCGATAGAGCTGCTGGAACTCGGGGAAGGCGCGGTCGTACGCTTCCTTGGCCTTCTTCCGCGTCGGCGTCTTGTCGACCACCTTGATCGTCGCGTCGCACGCTTCTTCGATCGAGCGGTAGGCTCCGGCTCCGACCGCCGCCAGGAGCGCGACGCCGTAGGCGGGTCCCTGTTCGGCGTTGATCGTGACCGCCGCCTGACCGAAGACGTCCGCCTGCATCTGGCGCCAGAGCGGGCTGCGCGAACCGCCGCCGCTGGCGCGGATCTGCTTCACCGGCACGCCCATCCCCTGGATGATCTCGAGGCTGTCGCGCATCGCGTAGGTGACCCCTTCCATGATCGCCCGTACGATATGGCCGCGACCGTGCTTGAGCGTCAGTCCGACGAGCGAACCGCGAGCATCGGGGTCCGCATGCGGCGTCCGTTCGCCCGCCAGATACGGCAGGAAGAAGAGCCCTTCGCTGCCGGGAGGGACCGCGTCCGCTTCGGCGTTCAGGATCTTGTAGGCCGTACCGCGATCCTTGGGATTCCCGACCTCGGCGCAGAAGTTCCGGACGAACCACTCGAGCGCACCGCCGCCGGTCAGACTGACCCCCATCATGTGCCACTTGCCTCGGACCGCATGGCAGAAGGTGTGCAGTCGCCCCTGCGGATCGATCTGCACCTCGTCCGAATGAACGAACATGATGCCGCTGGTGCCGATCGACGTCGACAGGACGCCGCTGCGAACGACTCCGGTGCCGAGAGCGTTCGCGGCACAATCGCCGGCGCCGCCGACGACGACACAATCGGTGGTCAGCCCGAGTTCCTTGGCCGCCGCCGCGGTCAGGTTCCCGGTCACCTCTTCCGATTCGCAGCAGCGGGCGAACAGATCGCGATCGAGGCCGAGCTTGCCGAGCAGCTCGGTCGACCAGTCGCGGCGCGCGACATCCAGCAGCAGCATGCCGCTGGCGTCGCTGACGTCGGTGACGTGGTCGCCCGTCATGCGTCGCCGGACATCATCCTTGGGGAGCAGGATCTTCCGCGTCTTGTCGAACTTCTTCGGCTCGCGATTGCGGAGCCAGAGGATCTTCGGCGCGGTAAAGCCGGTGAGCGCCGGGTTGGCGACCATCCGGATCAGTTCGCTCCGTCCGCCGGCAAGGCGCTCGATCTCGTCGCACTCGGCCGCGGTCCGCTGATCGTTCCAGAGCAGGGCAGGGCGGAGGACCTGATCGTTCTTGTCGAGAAAGACCGAGCCGTGCATCTGCCCCGACAGCCCGATCGCGCGGACGTCGGCCGGCTTCACCTTGGCGGCACGGACCGTCTTGCGGACCGTCGCCACGGTGGCGTCCCACCAGAGCTGCGGATCCTGTTCGCTCCAAAGCGGCTTGGGGTGCGACGTGCCGTAGGTCGCCGTCGCCTCGGCCAGGATCTTCCCCGATTCGTCGATCAGAAGCGTCTTGGTGCCCGAGGTGCCGATATCGATACCGAGAAAGCAGCCCATGCGACGACTCACGCAGGTGGAGGTGGAGGAAAGGAACCGGACGCCGGCCGCGACGACGGGCCGCCGACCGCACGTTGCCGGATCGTTGCCGGATCGTCGGCCGGATCGTCGGCCGACACGAGCGAAAAAGCGAGCCCGAGGCCGATCGATCAGTACTCGAGCACGCTGTAGATCGGATGCGGTTCGAGCTTGCGTCGCCCGGCAAGGAAACCGAGTTCGATCACGAACGCACAGGCGGTGACCGTCGCGCCGCAGCGCTCGAGCAGTCTCACGCAGGCGTCGACCGTCCCGCCGGTCGCCAGCAGATCGTCGATCACCAGAACTCGATCCCCCTGACGTACGCCGTCGACATGAATCTCGAGTCGGTCGGTTCCGTACTCGAGCTCGTACTCGTAGGCATGGCGATCGTACGGCAACTTGCCCGGCTTGCGGATCGGTACGAAGCCGACTCCGAGCGCCAGGGCGACCGGAGCGGCGAAGATGAAGCCGCGCGCCTCGGCGGCGACGATCGCATCGAGCGGCTCGCCGCGGAATCGCTCGACGATCCGGCGGACCGTCTCGCCGAACGCCTCGGGAGAAGCGAGCAGCGGCGTGATGTCCTTGAACAGGATTCCGGGCTTCGGAAAGTCGGGGACGTCGCGAACGAAGGCCTTCAGATCGAGAGCATCGGCAGCTGGCATCTTGAGACTCGTCGTCGGAGCACGGCAGGAGTTCACTGGAAACCAGCGGCCAGTATAGGAGGATCTCCGGAGGCCAGACAGGAGCCGCGCGGCGAGGATCAGGACGGTCTGGGGCCGTGCGGCCGATGGGCATCGCGTTACGACCGCCGCGTTGCGAAGACGACCTGCTTTCCCTACCGAGGGCTCGAACCGAGAATCGTTCCGTTCCGCCGCCGTTTCCCGACGAACGGCGCGACGACGACCGCGGCTCGACGTCGCTCCGACGAACTCCTCGATCGTCAGCGGCTCGCTACCCCGCTCCCGACTACAATCGTCGGCTCGGAAATCGGACGAGGCCGCTCGGTCCGAGCGGTCCCCGCCTGCTGCCGCTGACCTGTCAAGGTGTTGCCGTGAATCTGATCGAGTGTCCGGTATGCCGCAATCCGAACTCTCCGGCCGCCACGGTCTGTCCGAAATGCGGACACCCGTTGAGCCGTCCTGCTCCCGCCGCTCCGATCGAAACCCCGAAGGCGTCAGCGTATTCGGCACCGTATTCGGTACCGTACTCGGCACCTCCACCCGCACCGGAGCGAAACCGCTCCGGCGCGATCGTCGGCTGCACCGTCGTCATCGTCGTGGTGACGTCGTGCACGGCCCTGCTGATCGGAGGCGGCCTGTTCTTCTATCGCCTCCTTACCGAAGAGCCGGCGCTTCCCGGACCGCAGATTGTCGGGTCGCCTCCGGTCGGGCCGCGGCCCCCGGTACGGTCGTTGCCCGGAACGGCGAGTTCCGAAGCTTCGAGGATCATCGGAGAATGGCAGTTTCCCAATCTGCCGAACCGGCTGGAGTTCATGACGGACGGAACGATGCGCGAGAAGTCTTCGCTCAAGTCGGTCGACAGCAGCTACGAACTGCTCGGCAACGGACGGATGCGAACCGTCTCCCCGGGTCTGTTCTACGGCAAGACCGAACAGGAATGGATCATCGAGTTCTCCAGCGACGGTAACAGCCTGACGATGACGCCGAACTATCTGCTCGGCATTCCGATCACGCTGACTCGGAATCGGTGAGGCGCGTTCGCTCGGACGACCGAGCCACGGTCCGCCGTTTTCCTCGACGAGAGACCGCGCCCGTCTGCAGACCGCCGCGCCGTCAGGTCAGCCGTTCGCGTCGATCTCCGCCGCCGCCTCTTGAAGGAGTTCCTCGATCGTCGGCGTTCCGGGGCGGGCCAGCCGCTCGCGCAGCCCTTCGATCGCGTCCGGATGGACAAAGACGCGGACGCGTTTGACGAAGTCGTCGAACTGCCGAGTCGCCAGCGTCTCGATCACCGGCGAGACTTCGCCGAGCATCCGGTAGGTTCCGCGCCGTGCATCGCGGACCGAGACGCGAAACTCGACTTCCATTCCGATCGGCGGCGCATCGATCAGCAGTTGGTGTCCGCCGAGCGGCACTCCGGTCGCTTCGCCGATCCGCCGCGCCAGTCGCTCGCCGCAGTCGACGAGCCAATCGTAGGGGCGCCGCGCCACCAGCCGATACGTCTCGCCGCCGACCGTCGGTTCGAACTGCGCCAGCCGCTTGAACAGACGACGGTGCGGTCCGAAGAGGGCGTCGGCGATCGCCGCGACCGGCGTTGCGCCGACGGCGCGACTCGCGCGAGCGACGAACCCGGCCGGCTCGTCGAGAAACCAGTCGTCCCAGCCGCCGGACGTTGCCGCTCCGAGCCGATGGGCCTGAAAGAAGACCCGCTGAAACATCGCCGTCGCGCTGCGGACCGCGTGATGCCAATACACCTCGGAGAACATCACGTAGCGGGCGAAGACCATCAGTTCGGCGGCGGTCTTCGCCTTGTCGTCGATCGCGATCCGCGTCCCGGCGTCATCCAGACAAAGCCCCGAGATCAGACGCCGGCGATCGAAATGACGGCCGTAGGGGACACCGGCATGCAGACTGTCGCGATACAGATAGTCGAGCTTGTCGACATCGATCGGACCGCTCAGGATGCTCGCCGCGATCCTCTCGCCCGGCGTCTCGCACGGACCGTCGAGCAGCCGCAGTACGGCAGCCGGTTCGAGGCCCCAGTCGCGACGCAGCAGTCCGGCGAGTTCGGCGTCGTGCAGCCAACGTTCGGCGAACCGTTCGTGAGACGGCACGCCGTCGAGCGACAGATCCTCGATCGGATGACAGAAGGGCCAGTGCCCGACGTCATGCAGCAGCGCCGCGACGAACAGCGTCGACACCAGCGGCTCGTCGACTGCCCGGGCGAACCGATCGTCGCGAGCCAGCCGATCGACGAACGCCAACGCGTTCGCGTAGACCCCCAGCGAATGCTCGAAGCGCGAATGAGTCGCGCCGGGGTAGACGAGCGAGACGAGACCGAGCTGCGGGATCGATGCGAGTCGGCGGAAGGCTCGGGAGTCGATCAGCCGACGGACGCGCGGCGTTACCGGCACGTCCGTCTCGTCCGGAATCCGGATCGGATTCGATCGGTCGGCGAGCGCCGCGAGTTCGGGACTGCCGAGCATCGCGATCACCCGAGCGGAATGAAGTCGAGGCCGGCCGCAAGCCGCAGCAACAGACAGGCCAGGATGTACAGACCGTAGTGGACGCATCCCATCAGATAGTCCAGGTCGTACGCCACCATCGACACCGCTCCGCCGGCCAGCAGGATTCCCGCCAGTGTTCCTCCCGAGATGCCGGTGGTGTAGGCGTCGCCGTTGATCGCATAGAGGACCGCGGGAAAGACGATCCAGAGCAGCGCAAAGACGGCGCTCGTTCCGGCGACTCGCCCCCACAGTTCCAGACCGTGGTACGAGTCGAGATCCTGGTTGCGGAGAAAGGCGTAGCCGGCCCAGGAGAGCGGCGGCGCGAGAACGACGGCACCGACGATCAGCAACGGCAGCGGCACCGACTCGGTCGCGAAGCGGACCGCGATCGCCGCCCCCAGCGACGCGACGATCGAAGCGACGAGGATCGCGATCTGGACGCCGGTGACCTTGGTCTCTTCGCGAAAGATCGGCTTCAGGACCGAACGGCCGGTCGAATCCTTCGGTCCGAATCCGTCGGGCCCGTGGACGACGACCTGTTCCGAGGCGTCGGGGATCTTGATCTGAGCCTTGCACTTGGGGCAGGGCCCGGTCTTGCCGGCGAACTGATCGCTGACGTTGAAGCGGGCCTTGCAGCCGGGGCAAATGACTCGAATCGACATCGACGACCTCTCGTCAGGCGTTGCGGCTCGGTCCCCCTCCGCTCTCGCATCGGGCGCCGGGAACGGCGAACGACACGAGCGGGGCGACGGAGCGTCTCGAGAGCGGGCGACAGCGAGCGGCGGCGGAGAAGCGAGCGGCGCAAGCAGCGCACTCAGCTCTCCGACGCGAGATCGGCTTCGGTAATCAGCCGGAAGCCCTTGGCCACCAGCGTCTCGGTCGCCAGGTCGGTGTTGTCGACCATCAGCGCGACTGCCGGCCGGCCGTGGGGGCGGACGATGAGCGGGTACGTTTGTACCAGATTGACTTCGGCCTGCAACAAGGCGGTGCAGACCCGCACCAGCGGCTGAGGATCCTCCATCAGCTCGACCCCGATCAGGTCGCTCTCGATCATCGCGAGCCCCGCGCGCTCGAGCACTTCGCGCCCCTGCTCGGGATGGCTCAGCAGCATCCGGACGACACAACAGTCGGACGAATCGGTGATGCTGAGCGCCACGATCCGGACACGACTCCCTTCGAATCGCCGGACCACCTCGAGCAACTGCCCGACCCGATTCTCCATGAAGATGGTGAACTGGCGAATCGTCGGGTAGTCGCGACCTCTCATCGTCGAGAAGCCGGTCGGCCCCAGGCCTCCGTAGCTCATCGGATGCGTCTTTCGTCAGGAAGGAGAGCCGAGAGCGCGTACCGACCGTTTCGTCCGCCGTAAGGCGGCGAGAGGTTCCGTCCGCGTCTGCGACCGAGGCCGTTCCGGCAGGCCCCGCGCTCCCTGCGCTGCCGCTGGACCGGATCGGCCTTGACCCTTAGTTTTAGGGCAAGCCGTCAATCAGGGTCAATCCGCTCGAATCCGTTGCCGAGTCGCTCGATGCTCCGTCGCCATGACCTCGAGATCCGCGTCCGCTATCACGACACCGACGCCCAGAGGCGGGTCCATCACGGGGCCTACGTCAATTACTTCGAGACGGGACGGGTCGAACTGCTGCGGGCCGCCGGACACAGTTATCGCGACATCGAGGCGTCAGGCATCTTCCTGGTCGTGAAGACGATCGAGGTGCGCTACCACCTGCCGGCCGACTACGACGACCTGCTGACGTTGACGACCGAGACGGTCAAGGCCAAGGGGGCGCGGATCGAACACCGCTACACGCTCGTTCGCGGCGACGACCTGATCGCCGCAGGACGCACCGTCGTCGCCTGCATCGACTCGACCGGCAAAGTGCGTCGGTTGCCCGAGTGGTTGGCGGATCGAGGGGATTGATCGCGAGTTCGCCGACGTAGCGGATTCGGCGCCCGTCGGTGTCACGAGCGGGGCCGCTCGCATCCTGGTTCGTCAGATCGCGAGCCGCGAGTCGCGACGAGGAGCTCGGATGCGGACCGACCGGCGATCGCTCAGGGGCGATCGATCGTGATCAGCCGGTCGATCCCGTCGACCGAATGCGTCGTCGTTTCGCCGTCGGGCCACCGGACTTCGATCGACTCGACCTCGGTCCCCTCGCCGAGGCCGAAGGTCGCCGTCGGATCGCTCTGCGACTGGTAACCTCGTGCGGCGATGACCGTTCGGACCTGCCGCTTGCCGCCGGCGGTCAGTCGGATCTCGGCACCGAGCCCCTGGCGGTTCGGAGCTCGGTTCCTCAGTCGGACCTGCAGCCAATGGTGCCCGAGCTGCTGGTCGTTCCGCAACAGACGGGGGGCCTGGCCGCTGCCGGTCAGGATCACATCCTCGTCTCCGTCGCCGTCGATGTCGGCGACCGCCAGACCGCGGCCCACCATCGGCCGGCAGAGATCGTCGCCGCAACATTCCGCCGGCACCGACACGAACTCGTTCTCCGCATCGCGCCCCGCATTCCAGAACAGATGCGGCGGCTGCGCGTATCGCTGACTCCGCCGGATCTTCGCGATCTCGTCCTCGAGATGCCCGTTGGCGGCGAGAAAGTCGAGTCGACCGTCGAGGTCGACGTCCAACCAGGCGACCCCGAACGTCAACTCCTCGCGAGTCGCGGGGCCGAGCCCGGTCGAGATCGCATCGTCGGTGAACGCCTCGAACCGCGGGTTCCAGACGAACAGACTCGTCGGCTCGTCCGCGAAGTTCCCGACCGCCACCATCAGCGCCTGGTCGTCGCGCGGGAAGCCGGCGTCGATCCCCATCGCTCCGGTCGCCCGTCCCTGAGGGTCGAACGCCATGCCGATCGACTGACCGATCTCGTCGAAGCGGCCGTCGCCTCGGTTGCGGAAGACCTGGTTGGGAACGGTGTCGCTCGCCAGCAGCACGTCGCTGCGACCGTCCCGATCGAAGTCGACGATCGCGATCCCGAGCCCCTTGGGGACCGGAACGCCGGTTGCCGGATTGCGCACGTGGAGTCCCGCCTGTTCGCCGATCTCGGTGAACGTGCCGTCCCCTTCGTTGCGGAACAGGTACGGGAATCGGCCTTGGAACTGCGTCGGCGGCGCGTAGGCTCGCGTCTTGCCGTCGAGCGTCGGCTTCAGTCGGATGTTGATCTCGGCGGTCCATTCGATGTAGTTCGCCACGAACAGATCGAGATCACCGTCGCCGTCGTGATCGAAGAAGCCGGCGCTCGTGCTCCATTCGCCCTCGCCGCCGGCCACTCCCGCCGCGTCGGTCGTCTCCTCGAACTTCCCGTCGCCCAGATTGCGGAACAGGCGATTCCGGCCGACCGCCGTCAGATAGACGTCGATTCGACCGTCACCGTCGTAGTCCCCCACCGCGACACCGGTTCCGTAACAGGTGACGTCCAGCCCCGATCCCGCCGAGACGTCGACGAACTTGCCGTCGCCGTCGTTCCGATAGAGAGCGGTGGTCGGTTTCGCCGAAGCCGCCTCGGGCGAGTCGGGCCAGTACGTCGCGTTGACCAGCAGCAGGTCGGGGTCGCCGTCGTCGTCGTAGTCGAAGAACGCGACGCCCCCTCCCATCGTCTCGGGCAGCAGCTTCATCTCGCTGTGGCCGTTGACGTGGACGAACGCGATTCCCGCTTCGTCCGTGATGTCGACGAAGGGGGTCATCGGGATCGAATCGGTCAGCACCTCGCGACGCGACGGACCGATCACCTCCGGCTTGGCCTCCTCGATCTTCGGCGCCGGGCGGAAGTACCAGACCGCCGCTCCGATCCCGACCGCCAATCCCAGGACGATCAGCACGGCCAGCGAAGCGCGAAACGCGCGAGCGATCCTCGCCGCATCTTCGGCGACCTCGCGTTCGTCATCGTCGTTCATCGCTTCGGGCTGGCGTGCCATCATTCACCTCGGAGGTCGGATCGTCGGTCGGTCGTTGCAGTGTCGTTCGGCGCCGGTCGTCGACCGGGCCGAGCGGACGAGCGGTCAGCGGTTCGGTCGGTCGCTTCCCCCGACGTCCGACGCGGTCGACGAGGGAACGGATCGGTCTACGGAGCGATCCCCGTCTCGGACGATTCCGCCGAGGCCGACTCGGTCGCTGCCGATTCGGTCGTTGCCGATTCGGTCGACCGGGTTTCGGGCGTCGAGGATTCGGTCGTCGACGAAGCCGGCGCGGCGGGAACGGTCTCGGCGGCGGCCGCTGCCGGGGTCCCCGAGGCGTCGGTCTCGGGAGCGACAGCGTCGCCGGGAGTCGCGTCGGTCGAGCGGTCATCGGCCAACCAGGCCGCTTCCGGCAACTCGAACGCTCCGGGGCGTCGCAGCCGGTAGATCACGACCGCTTCCGACGCGGCGTTAGCGGCGGGATAGCGGGCGCGAGCGAGCGCAACCGCTCGATCGCGCGCATTCTCGTCCGGCTTGTAACGGGCATGCAGCTTGCGAGCCTCTTCCGCCTTGGCGCTCCACGACTCGGCTTCGCGCGATCCGACCGGGTACTCGGTCGAAAGCTGATCGTAGATCTGCGAAGCGAGGTAATGAGCGGTCATGTGCTCCGAGTCGATCGCGAGCGTCGCCTCGATCGTCCGGATCGCCTCGTCGAGCAGCGCCAATCGCCGTTCGGTCCGATCGGTCCCCGTCTCCTTCTTCGATCGCTCGAAGAGCGTGAACGCAAGCTCGTTCAGCACCTCGTAATCCTGGGTGAAGTCAAAGCCTCGGGCGACGGTCGCGGCGGTCCGGTAGTTCAGGGCGCCGCGGAAGTTCTCGATCGCATCGTCCAGATGATTCTGCTGCCGGTTGACCAGGCCGGTCAGCCAGAGCACGGTCCAGGCCGGGTAGTTCTCGTCGTTCTGGTAGTCGGCCGCCCGAGTCAGCGCCTCGACCGCCAGATCGAGACGACCATCGGCGTTGTAGACGCGAGCCAGATTGATCGGTCCGTGGAACTGGCCGAGTTCCTCGACCTTGCGGAACGCCTCTTCGGCGCCGATCAGTTCTCCTTGTCCCGCTCCTCCGCCGGCGCTCTCGAGCAGCAGACCGATGCCGTAGTCGTTCCAGCGCTGCCACTCGGGAATCTCGCGCGGCGCGTTCTCGACCGCCGCGTCGACTCCCGCGACCGGGAAGGTGACTCGATCCGACGCGAGGGTCAGGATCGGCAGGTCAGGCCGATACGGCTCGCCCTCGACCAGGCCGTTGAGCGGGCGCTGTCGTTCGCGGTGGAACTCGCCGACGATCCGCATGTACTCGGCGTCGAACTTGCGGTACTTCAGCTTCACCTCGACCGTCACCGGCGCGGACAGGTCGTTCGGCAGCGGCATCAGGAAGTGCGCCGCCTGGCCCGCTCCGGGCGGAATCTGGTGGTTGTAGAGCGGGACGAAGATGTGCTGCGCGTTCCGCCGGTTGATCCGGTTCCCGTCCCGATCGAGCATGAAGACGTTGACGAAATGGGACCACGGATCGACGTTCCCCTGATCATCGATGCCGCCGCTGCGTCCGATGACCCGCCCGGCCGTTCGATGCCCCTGATCGTCGTACTCGGCCCCTTCGACCACTTCGACGTCGAGCCAGATCTCGTTCGAGTCGACGGTCCCCTGCGTGAAGTGGTGCCCCATCTTCAGCGTCCGGATCACCGCCTCGAACAGATACGACTCTCCCGGCCGGAGCGTCGGCACTTCGGGTCGGAGCGGCGCGACGAGCGGCGCCGAAACGTCCTCTCCCTGCTTCACGCCGAACAGATCGACGCGCATCACCCCTTCGTTGAAGGCGCGATGCCTCCCGACCGCATCGTAGTCCTCGTCGGGGAACCAGGCCGAAAGCGCGGTATTGGCCGAGGGGAAAAGGTGGTCGTGCACCTTCAGCTCCCCCTCGACCATGCTGGCACCGAAGTCGTCCGACGGACGGCGAGGCATGTGGCATTCGTTGCAGTTCTGCTGCGCCTTGGGCGGGTAGTAGAAGCTGCGGATCCCGTGTCCCGAAACGCCGCTCAGGTGATACGAGTCGAAGTGGTTCTGACCGCGGAGCCAGTCCTTGTAGTTGTTCAGTTCACCCGGCAGGCTCACCTTGTGACAGGCGGCGCAGAAGTCGGGCTCCTTGTGCAGCGGCTTCAGGAAGACCTGCTTGTGGAAGCTCGGCTTGGACTTCACCAGCTGGCGGTTGACCCAAGCGAGGATCGGATTCTCGCTCGTCGCGAACGGGTAGTGAATCGGCGCTTCGATCGTGTAGTCCGCGTTCCCCTCGAGCGAGTTGACGTGACTGATGACGTGACAGACGGTGCAGGTGATGCCGGCGTGAGCCGTCTTGTCGGTGAAGACGTCGTACTGGGGATCGTCGAACTGGCCGCTGAAGAACGGGACCGGATCGTGACAGCCGGCGCACCACCGCGAGGCCTTGACGTTCCCGTCGCGCTCCATCAGCTCGTCGCGCAGCTGCACGACGCTGGTCAGATAGGCCGGATTGTTGAAGCTGCTGAAGCGATGGGCGCTGTGAGCCCAATCGTCGTAGATGTCCTGATGACACTCCATGCAGTAATCGTCATCCATCAGGACCGACGCCGAGATGAACTTGCCGTCCCGCGTTCTGGCCAACGACGGCTCGAAGTAGTTCGCGCTCTTGGGAGAACCGGCGATCGCCCACTCCTGCGGGTTCTGAGCCTTGACGACCAGCAGCACCGCAACGACTCCCGCCACGACCGCCGCGTACGTCAGTCCGGCTCGCCACTTGATCGGCGGACCGGCGACGCGGTGCAGCCAGTACAGCCAGATCGCGGCGAACGGCGTGATCACGTGCGCCCAGTAGACCGCCTGGCGCACCAGCGGCTGCTTCAGTTCCACGATGCCGGCGATCCGAGTCAGCAGGATGCCGCTGATCAGCAGCGTCAGGCAGACCGCCAGCAGCGCATAACCCATCCGCACCGCCATTCGGTTCCGGCGATGACGCGTCGCGATCAGGTGGTACCACGCGAAGATCGTGAAGGGGACCAGCAGCAGGAAGCCGAGGACCAGATGGAGCAGGAACATCAGCAGATAGAAGTAGTCCTGATAGGTCAGACCGGTCACCGTCTCGAGCAACGTGATGCTCGCCAGGTAGACCGAGTTGGCCAGCAGGGTCGCGAACAGCACGAAGACCGCGATCAGCGCGATCTTCAGTCGGGGCGTCACCGCCGGCACGTACTTCTTCTTGGTTCGAGTCGGCACGGGAGCGGCCGGAACGGGGCGCGGATCGGCAGCATCGGACATGATCGGAACCTTCTTGATCGACCGGTCGTCGCCACGACGGCGATCGGACGGATCGTGGGGCGATGAGGGGGGGAGCCGGAAACGTCGCGAGACGATCGCAGCGGAGGGAGCACGGTTCTCGCGCGACGGACGATCAGGTCGCGTCGAACGAGGATCGGCAGCCTCCGCCGTCGACTCGATCGGTCGACCGGCGATCGGCACGGGCGTTTCGCTCGGACCGATCGGCCGCCGTTACGGCTGGTCGGGAGCGGAACGACGAACAACGGCAGAAACCGGAACGATGGACCTCGAGAGCGCGGGGCCCCGAGACCGCCGGACGCGAGCGACGGATCGAACGGTCGACCGGTCGCCAGACCGAGATGAGTCAGAATCTCGGAGGCCGTTCGATCGACTGCCGGAATCCCGGCAACGAGTCTCCGTCGTTCGCCGGACGCTCGAACGCCCCCCCATCGCGTTCCGTGTCCTGCAGATCGTCGTCGAACGACGACTCGCCCGAATCCCGCTCGCTGCGCGCGAGCGGCGCCGGGGGGAGCGAGTTGACGGCCGGTGCGCCGCCGCAGGACGGCCCCTGGCAGGGTCCGCGCCGCGACGGCAGATCGTCCGGGATCGGAAACCTCAGCGATCGGCCGTCGAACCTGGACGCCTCGGATCGCGCATCGAACATGGGAGGTCCGGACCGGAGCGCCGCATCGTGACCGTCGAGGTCACCGAGGAAGATGACGTGGTCACCGCATTCGCCGCGAGCCGCTCGCTCCGCAGGAACCCCGACACCCAGAAAGAAAACCCCGCCGACCACGAACGCCAAGCCGATCGCGAACCCCTTGGGGGCTCGCCGCGGCGACGATCTTCGGTCTGACGGGCGAGTGGCGGCCACGACGTCCCTGGTCCTGAGCGGAAGAAAACGAGGGCTTCGAGCGCAAATCCCTCGAACCGCATTCTGGCTCTACGGCTCCGACTTCTCAAGGGTTCGGAACGGCTCGGACCAGAACTCGAACCACCGGGCCTGTCGGCGCTGATGCTCCTGCAGGTACTGACGCATCGGTTCGGTCGTCCAATCCTTCTCCTCGGGAACGTAAGGGTACGAACGCATGCCGCCGAACGGGAGCGGTTCGGTCGATTGTCCGAAGATCGTATTCAGGTCGGCATCCTTGTCCCATCCGACACTGTGCAGCACGAAGTCCCGCTTCCATCCGTCCGGCAGCGGCGGGGCACTCGTTTCGTCGAACACCAGATCGATCTCATCGCCGGCGGCCATCACCACCATCCGATCGTCCGGCTCGGCCAGCAGTTCCAGCACGTCGCCGTAAGCCGTCATTCGACCGCGCATCGGTGGCCAGGCCGGCCCGGTCGACACCCGGTCGTAACGGAACCGCTCGGGAGCGTTCGGAGCGATCGGTTCACGCTGGGAGAACCCTCGATACCGCAGATCGGCCGCGAGCATCACGAGATCGGTCGCAACGATCTCCGCCCTCGGCTCGTCGACCGTGAAGAACGCTTCGTCCCAGTACAGTTCTGCGGTCGTGACGATCCTCAGTCGCCCATCCGCCGTCGGCAACAACGGCGCCAGATCGACGGCGATCGTCTTGGTCTTGCCGCCGGGGAACCCCATCGGCGTCTCGATCGGCCGCCAGCCGCCGTTTCCGTCGGGAACCTGCAGCTCGGGTGCGCGCGGGGCATCGCGAGTCGGATGATCGGTGAAGCTGACGTTGAGCGACGAGTCGGTCGGATG
>CAZZBI010000072.1:0-5033 GCA_964652385.1 uncultured Pirellulaceae bacterium
GTATCCGACCGAGTCGATCCGCCGGACGGTGCCGACGATTCGCGAGAACGTTCCGGGACGACCGCTCCCCGGCCCTGCCGAGCGCATCGAACCGGCTCCCGAGACCGACGCGCCTCAGGTTCTCCCCGGCCCGGACGAGACGACCGAACGCTCGATCATCCGGCCGGATGCGTCGCGCCGCTCCGCCCGTCCTACGACGCTCGGTGCCCGCCCGTCGATGCCCTCGAACTCGCTGCGACGCTGACGCTCGGCCTGCCGAGCGAGCCCGCCTCGGCCCTGTCGATCGTGATTCGGCACGTCCGTTGCTCTTCGTTCGATTCGCTCGCCGCGTTCGCCTGACAAGTCGTCACGCGAACGACGGCGCTCCGAACCGCCGAAGGGAGCAGGACGATGACCAGTCGATCCGATCGATGCGTGCCCCGTTCCGCAGCCATTCCGTTCGCGTGGGTCGATCCGTTCGGACGACGGCTCGCCCCCTCGCCGTTCGCTGCGTGCGTTCGCCCCAACCGCGGCGCCGGCCTCTTCCGCGCCGAGGACTCGTCCGTTTCGTCCTTCCCGCTCGACGTCGTCGAGCACCAGGACCGTTACGTGTTGACCGCCGAACTGCCGGGAACGCCGCGCGAGGCAATCGCGATCGAAGCGGATTCCGGCGTGTTGGCGATTCGCGTCCGGCGTCCGGAGCGCACGACCGAACCCGACTCGGTCGTGCGAGTCGCCGAACGGGCTCGCGGCGAAGCGGTCCGAACGATCGGCTTCCGCGACGATGTCGACTTCGATCGCGCCGTGGCGCGACTCGATCTGGGAGTCCTGACGCTCGAGCTCCCGAAGCGTCGCCGCCCGACCGGACGTTCGATTCCGATCGACGGCGTGACGACCGACGGCGGCTCGCCCCCCTCGCCCGAGAACGGCGGTCTCTGAGCGTTCCGTACTCGGCCGAGTGCCGTCGCGGTAGCGCGAGGGCTCGGCCGATGCGCGACGCGCCGGGGATTCGTTGAGAGGGGGCGGCGCGAGTGCTAGACTCGGTCTCGTCGGCGCCGGTCGACCGGACCGTTCGACGGCCGAGTCGTCTTTCGATCGCACCGCGCCTTCCCCGCACATCCGGTTTGGGAGATCCGCACGATGGCCACCGTCACCCGCACGTCTCTACTTCCGGCCGTCGAGGCCTTCTTGGCTCACGAGCCGCTCGGACTCTGGATCGGCGGCCGATCGGTCGCCGCTTCGTCGGGCCAGACGCTGACGACGCTCGATCCGGGGACGGGCGAGCCGCTCGCGCGATTCGCCGATGCGACCGCCGAAGATGTCGATCGAGCGGTCGCTGCGGCTCGAGACGCGTTCCGTCAGGCGGAGTGGGCGCGGTTGCCGGTCAACGAGCGGAGCGCCAAGCTCCATCGCTTCGCCGATGCGGTCGAGTCGCATCGGAACGAACTGGCTCAGCTGGAATCGCTCGACTGCGGCAAGATCCTGTCTCAGGCCGAGGGGGACGTCGACAACTTCATCCAAACGATCCGCTACTACGCCGATCTGGCGATGCACGTCCAACCGCGGACCGTACTCGCGGTCCGCGGTCATGACGCCTGGACCGTGCGGCATCCTTGGGGTCCGTGCGGCTTCATCATCCCGTGGAACTTTCCGTTCCTGCTGCTCGGCTGGGGCATCGCTCCGGCCCTCGCCGCCGGCAACACCGTCGTCGTGAAGCCGGCCGAGGACACGCCGTTGTCGACGCTGTTCGTCGCTCGGATCGCCCAGCAGGCCGGCATTCCGGACGGCGTCATCAATGTCGTGCCGGGACGGGGGGAAACGGCCGGAGCGGCGTTGTCGGGCCACCCGGGACTGAAGCGGATGTCGTTCACCGGCAGCCCCGAGGTCGGTCGCCTGGTCGCCGAGGCGTGCGGGCGCAATCTGGTTCCGGTGAAGTGCGAACTCGGCGGCAAGGGAGCGGCGGTCGTCTTCGACGACGTCGACATCCCGACCACCGCTCAGCGACTGGTCGAGGCGATCACGTTCCACACCGGTCAGGTCTGCTGCGACGCGACTCGTTGGCTCGTTCACGATTCGATCTACGACGAGTTCGTCGAGCAGTGTGCCGAACGCCTTCGCCAGGTCCGCGTCGGCCATCAGATGGACTCCGAGAGTCAGATGGGGCCGGTCGTGAACGCCAAGCAACAGGAGCGCGTGCTGAGCTATCTGGACAAGGGAGTGCGCGGCGGAGCCAAGCTGGTGCTCGAAGGGGGCCGCTGCGACGTGCCGGGGAACGACGGCGGCTTCTATGTCCGCCCCGCACTCCTGGCCGGTTCGCTCGACAACGTCGCGGCACGCGAAGAGATCTTCGGTCCGGTCGCCTACCTCGGTCGGTTCCGGAACGAAGCGGAAGCGATCGCGCTGGCCAACGATACCGATTACGGACTGGCCAACAGCGTTTGGACCGCCGACCTGGCCCGGGCGCAGCGCGTCGCGGAAGCGTTCGATGCGGGCAACGGCTGGATCAACGCCCACAACGTCATCGTGCACGGCGTCCCCTACGCCGGCGTGAACAAGAGCGGCATGGGGGGAGGCGTTCTCTCGCCCGAAACGCTCTTTGACTATTGGCGCAGCATTTCGGTCGTCCGCCCGCTCGACTGATCGACGCTCTCTCCTGACGAACCTCGCGAGCCCGTCCGAAGCGCGACTTCGGGCGGGCTCGCTGCATTCGGCGACCGCGCCAACGACTCTTCCGACGCCGGACGTCCGGTCCGGCGACGACACAAGCCGGCGAAACGATAACGATCGGCGAAGCTGATCGGACCGACGGTTCGTGCCGCTCGGCGCGCCTTCGCGCCCCGCTCTCGATCGAAGCGCCTTCGCGAAGCCCCTTTTGCAGTCGCCGCGGCAAGCCTGCGAAACCCTGACGGTCGTTCGGCTTGAAGTTGTCGTAACAGCCGATTCGGCTCTCCCGATTCGAGTCGATGTGACGGGTAGCTCGGTCGATCCTTCCATTCCGTCGGTAGGGCTACCGACCGGCAAGGCCGTTGCTCCCGCCAGCGACTCGACCGATGACGTCTCGCCCCCTCCGGAAGCTGCTCGATGCGCGGTTCGCCCTCCCGGCGGCGGTGCTCGGCCTATGGCTGTTGGCCAGCCTGCTCGGACGCGGTACCGATCGCCTGTCGTTCGGACCGACGCGGCACGACGGGACGTGGTCGGCCAGTCACGAGCGAATCGCTCCCCCCGCTGCACTCCGCTATCGACCGGCTCGGGAACTCCCGACCGACGAACCGTCCCGAACGCGAGCGGCGGCAACCGGTCCGGTCGGCGAAACGCCGCCAGCGATCCGCCTGGTTTCGGATCGTCCCTCCTCCGATCAGCGCCCGATCGGCGCGGCGCCGGCGCTGCCGAGCGCTCCTCCGGCGGCCTCGCTCGGCCTGCCGGTCGAGTTGCTGACCGGGCCGATGCCGGCCGAAGGGCTGTCGGCCGAGACGTTGCCGGCAGAGTTGGCGGACCTACCGTCGGCCTGTCTGAGCGGACTACCGGGACTCGGCTTTCCCGCAACGCCCCTCCACGCATCGCACGATACGGGCGTCTCCCGGGCACCGACCGCGCCGCATGTCGCGTCGCTGCCGCCGTCGGGCCGACTCGATACGACGGCGCTGGCCGCCGCCGTCGCTTCGACGTCCGGTCTCGCCGCTCCGAACTCGCCGAGCGGGACCGGCGGCGGCGTGCCTGACGCCGCCCCGGTCTATCGGCAGCGGAGCGATCTCGCTTCGGTCGAGGCGTACTTCGACCCGCACCGTCGCGCGACCGAAGCGGGGCGCGTGCTGAGCGTTCCGGCCGACGACTGCGGTCCCGATCCGCATGCCGACGTCTTTCGCGACACGCCGTTTCCGTCGGCGACCGAATGCGCGAAGTGCCATCAGCAGATCTACGAGGAGTGGGCCGTCTCGAACCATGCCTATGCCGGCATGTCGCCGATGTTCCATCGCTTCGAGGACACGCTGAACCGCTTGTCGCAAGGAACGCTCGGCTACTTCTGCTATCGCTGCCATGCGCCGGTGGCGACGCTGATGAGCCTGCGGCGCGACCAACCGATCTGGAACGGCCCGCGCGTCTTTCGCGAAGGCGTCACTTGCGTCGTCTGTCATCGCGTCACGGAGCAGTACGGCAAGGTCAACGGCGAGCGACGGATCGAACCGGGTTCGGTGACCGAGCCGGTGACCGGCACGAGCGACGGCTCGGGAGTCGCACGGGTGCTGCAGGATGCCGATCACTTCAAGGTCCGAGACGTTCCCGAGGGGACCGGACTGGCGATGCATCGTCGCGCGATCCGCTTCGAACAGCTCGGCCGAGCCGACTTCTGCCTGTCGTGCCATCAGGTCGCCGTCTATCCGAACATCAAGCTCGAAGTGGTCTGGGATCAGTACGTCGCGTCCCCCGCCTATCGCGAAGGGATCACCTGTCAGGACTGCCACATGGGCAAGGTGCCGGGATTGGCCGAGGGCTATCCGGTCGGTGCCGCGGCGGTGATCGACGGCAAGCCGGTCCTCCCCGAACGGAAGCACTCGAACCACGTCTTCTACGGCCCCGGCTACTCGATCGCGCATCCGGGCGTCTTTCCGCACAACGTCAAGGCGGATCGCTGGACCTTCGATCAGTGGTTGCTGTTCGACTGGCGAGCCGGCTGGGGGACCGAATCGTTCGAGACCGCACTCGAGCGCGGAGAGTTCCGCTGCGACTTTCCCGAGGTCTGGGCGAACGCCGACGATCGCTACGATGCCCGCGAGATACTCGACGAGAACTTCCGCGCGCTGGACTACAAGCGCGAAACGCGTCGCCAGGTGATGGAAAACGGCTCGCGAATCGACGGCCCGTTCCTTCCCGATGACTGCCTGCGGGAGGGCGAACGGGTCGTGCCGCGAGGCAGGCCGCTCCCGCTGAGCTACCTGGTCACCAACCTGAACTCGGGACACAACCTGCCGACCGCTTCGCTCGGTGCCCAACCGCAGGTCTGGCTGAATGCCGTGCTGGTCGATCCGCGCGGCGTGCGCGTCTGGGAGAGCGGCTAT
>CAZZBI010000072.1:5043-17769 GCA_964652385.1 uncultured Pirellulaceae bacterium
CGGTCGGCTGCCGCACGACGATCAGCTGTTCAACCTCCAGACGAAGTTCCTCGTGACGAATCTCAAGGGGACCGATCGCGAAGTCTACCTGCCGGTCAACTTCGACATCGATCAGCTCCCGTTCCTCAGGCCGCCCGGGCTGCCGGTCAGCGTGCTCAATCATCCGCCGCTGATCCGGATGGAAGCGCATTCGCTCCCGCCGCTCGGCTCGCGCGATGCCCGCTATCGGATACCGGGCGAGGCGCTGACGGTCCCGGGAACGTATCGCCTGTCGATCCGGCTGCGGAGTCGTGCGGAACCGATGTACTTCATGCGGTTCGTCGGCGCGACTCCCGAGATGATCCGCCGCATGATGGAAGAGACGCTCGACTGTCACGTGTCGACCGTCGTCTTCCGAGTCGAATGAGCCCGGCGCGACGTCGCTCGGCGAGCGAACGTCGCGTCTGCCGCTTCGAGCCGCAACGCTCCGAGCCCGACACGTTTGCCCGGAATCCTCGCCTCGGAAAACCTTGCCCCGGAAAGCCGATCGAGATGGCCACCGCGAACCGACGTCGAACTGCGCGAGCGGATCGAGCCTTGCGCTCGACCGGCGCGGCGCTCGTCGCGGCGCTGCTCGGCTGGTGCGGATCGACATCGGCGTTCGGCCAGTCGAGCCTGCCGCTCGATCGACCGCTGGGGTTTCGCGGCGACCCGCTCGGCGAACCGCTCGATCCGAGTCGCCCCGGCACGGTCCCCTTCGAAGCCATGTCCAGGGGCGCGGTACCTGACGGCACGGTTCCTGCCGAGTCGTTGGCGATGCCGGCGCGGCCGTTCATCGCCCGACCGAATCGTCCGCCGACGACTCCGGCGTTCGACGCTCCCTTCGCCCGCGGCGTCGCGATCGGTCCTCCCGCTGCGACCGTCGCCGCTCGCCCCGTCTTCGATCGGTCCGAATCACGAGTCGCCTCGGAGTCGTCCCCTCGCCCGCCTCAACCGGGTTCGATCGGCGATCCTGACGCTTGGTTCGGAGCGCGCGACCGGAGCATCCCGTCTCCGTTTCTGGCCGATGCGCCGTCGCTTCGCTCGATCGCTTCGAGTTCGAGACCCGGCACTCCGGCCGCCGATCGGATCGACTACGCGGCGCCGACCGACGATCCGGCTCGCCGCCACTTCGCTCCCGGAGTGCAGCCGGGGGACCACTTCTTCGATCCGACTCCGCGCACTTCGCCCGGGATCGCGCTGATCGAGCCGGCTCCGTGGGACTTCAGCCCCGATCCGATCTACGAACCGCTGCCGTACGACGGCGACGCGCAGGTTCAGGTCTACGCCGGCAAGCGACTCTACGCGACCCAGCGCCCGCTGATCGAATGGGGGCGCGAACTGTACGGCCCCGGTCAGTATCCGCGGAGCCTGACCTTCCTGGGCTCGACGAATCTGATCACGCCGCAGCTGCTGGTCTACGGCGACTTTCGTTCGGGGATCGCGTCGAACCGAGTCGCGGGGAATACCAAGTCGATCTGGGCCAATCGACTGAATCTCGAGATCGACCTCGAGATCACGGCGACCGAACGGTTTCACGCCTTCGCGGGTCCGCTCGATCGCAACGGGCAGTTCACGCGCGTCGAATACGACGAACGGAACGCGACGTGGCATCCGGAGTTCGATCCCGACTTCGATCTCGCGTTCTTCGAAGGGGACGCCGGATCGATCTGGGGAGGGCTGAACGGCGACGTGATGCCGTTCACGCTGCCGTTCGCCGCCGGCGTCTTTCCGATGTTCGTGCAGAACGGCTACTGGATCAACGATGCGTTTCTCGGCGGTGCGTTCACGATTCCTGCGCGTCACAGTCCGCTGCTCGACATCGCCAACGTCGACGTCACCTTCTTCACCGTGTTCGACGAAGTCGATTCGCCGGTCTTCGGGCCCGACGACGATCCGGCCAAGGTCTACGGCGTCACGTCGTGGATCGAAGCCTGGAACGGCTACACCGAAGTCGGCTACGCGTTCGTCGACGATCGCGAGGCGCTCGATCGGAGCTACCACAGCATCGCGCTCGCCTATTCGCGGCGCTACGGCGCGTTCCTGTCGAACTCGGTCCGCATGATCGCCAACGCCGGACAGACTCCGCGCGGCGTGCCGCAGAGCGCCGACGGCGTCCTGCTGGTCTTCGAGAACTCGCTGATCACTCGACAGCCGGCGACCGTCGTCCCCTACTTCAATCTCTTTGCCGGTTTCGATCGCCCTCAGTCGGTAGCGCGAGCACCGGCCGCAGGCGGGATCCTGAACCATGCGGGGATCAACTTCGAGACCGACGGGCTGACCGGCTTCCCGACGCTCGATGCGTCGGCGAACGACGTGTGGGGAGGGGCACTCGGCATGAACCTGCTGCCGCAGGACTTCTCCCAGCAACTGGTCGCGGAGTTCGCCTTTCTTCAGACCTTCGGCTCGGCGGTCGACCAGATCCCTCCGGGCGATCAGTACGGCGTCGCCCTGCGTTACCAGATCCCGATCAGCAACGCGGTCATCCTGCGAGCCGATGCGATGCACGGCTTTCTGGAGAACTCGGACGACGTCTCGGGAATCCGCTTCGAACTGCGGCACAAGTTCTGAGCCGGCAGGCGAGTCAAACGAGCGACTCTCGGGCGAGCTTGCCGGGAACGACGCTTTCGCTCGCCTCGGTCCGCACTTCCGTCCGAACCTCCTGACGAGGACGGCCTGTCGTCGTCGCGCCCCCTTCGTCGGGAAACCTCGCGTGGTCCGTAGCCCTCGTTCGCTCTGTGCCCTGACGCTGACGATCGGCTTGGCCGGGTTCATCGCCCGTCCGGCGATCGGTGGCGCGCCGGCCGTGCGCAACGAGAACGACGAGATCATGAGAGGGGGCGGGGTCGTGCGAGTCGTCTCGTCCCGAGACAGCTCGGGTCCCAAGGCGGCTCAGGTCGAAGGCCGCAACGCCGCCCCGGAAGAATCGAGTCGGCGCGAGACGGGGGTCCGTCGCGTCGTCGGCGAGTCGCGTCCGGCCGGCGCCGGCGGAAGCGGTCGCTCGGCATCCGAAGCGGCGATCGCCGGCACCGACCTTCGGACTCGCAAGCCGATCGGCGAGGTGCGGGTGCGTGTCGCGCCGACGGGACGACTTCCCGAACCGACGGTCCGCGACGACGAATGGCGATCGAACGAAACGGAGACGATCGGCTTCGGAGGCGAACGCGGCTTGGCGGTCAGCGAGGTGCGCTGGGAGGCGACCGAACTCTGGTACCGACCGCTCGCCTTCGAGGACTCGAATCTCGAGCGGTACGGCTTCTCTTACGGACGACTGCAACCGGTCGCTTCGGCGGCCGGCTTCTTCGTCCGCGTCCCGTTCGTTCCCTACCTGCACGGTCGCGATTCCTTCCGGCGACCGATCACGGCGCTCGGCCCGCGACGCCCTGGCAGCCCCGACATGGTGCCGACCCGAGCCGCGTGGCGAATCGATCCGCGAGGGGGACTGTATCAGGCCGGCGCAACGGTCGGCGGCATCTTCCTGGTCCCTTGAACGAAACGGACCGCATCGACGTGTCGCGTTTCGACCGCCGCTTCAGCCAAGTAACTGCTTCAGCGCCGGCACCTTGTCCCGCAGCGTCGCGAGCGCATCGTCTCCGGCGAACTGCTGAACGAAGTCGGCGACGCGCGAGGCGAGCGTCGCGATCTGTTCGGGATCGAGACCGAGCCCCTGCAGGCGTCCGGCCAGTTCGAGCGATTCTCCCGCCGATGCGCCGAAGAGCGATCCGGCCAATTGACCGACCGCGCCGAACAGCCCGCCGCTCGCCGAGTCGCTCGAAGCCGCCGAAGCGCTGTCGGCAAGTTTGGTGGCGCCGGGGATGTTCCCCAACAGCTTGCCGAATTCGGTTTCGCCGAGCTGCCCTTGCAGGAACGACATCACCTGAGCGACTGCGCCGCGCGCCGTCGCCGCATCGATCCCCAACGACTTCGCGACCTGCTCCACCAGACCGTCGACCGGATTCATGTTCACCTCGCTTCGAAAACGGACCGGATCTCGTTTGCACAAGTCGTCAGGCGCCGGACGCGGCGTGGTCGTGAACGAACGAGCGGCGCTCGACAAGTTGCGATACGGCGCTGACGACACGGCGCTGACGACATGACGACGATCGGATCCGCTGTCCCCGAACCGACCGCCCGCGGTTGTACTCGACGTCGCGAGCGAAGCCTACCGGACGCGGCGCGAGTCGAAGGGACCGAAACTCCCGCTGGCCGATTCGCCTCGTGCGGCTCGCGTCAAGAGCGATCCGCGAGGTCGCTCGCGCCGACGCAACTCTCTCTTTGTGACTCCGCGAGGCGCCCCTATAATGAGCCTCGTCGCCGGTATCCGAGACGTCCCGCGAAGGGCTCGCTCCGAACGACACTCCCCTCGCCGGGCGCATTCTTCTTCGCGAAGATCGCGGTGCCGAGCGGGGACGAGTTCGACGTACCGTCGAGCGCCGCAAACGGCGGCAGACGGCTCTTCCCGACTACCGATGGCGAGGACCGCTGGCGTGCTGACCGTTCGTCCCCGATTCGCCGAATTGGCCTTTCACCTCTACGGTCGACCCCTGCATCCCGAGCTCTTCCGGACGCTTGCCGAGCGGTCGCTGGAACGGGACGGCTACCGAGCGAAGGTCGCCATCACCGATTCGGGACACGTCTTCACCTTCACTTGCGGCCATGTCGTGCTGACCGAGGTCTCGGCCTCGTCGCGCAACCCGCTCCCGCAACGTCGCTGCCTGAGTCGCCGTCCGCTCTCGCAGGAACATCGCGAGCGGATCGACTATCGCGAAGGGATCATCTACGAGACGCATTTCCGTTCCGAGTCGGCGACCGCCGCGAACTTCCTGGATCTCCAGCACCAGCTCGAACGGTGCGGCGAGACCGACGGCCTCTATCATGCCTTCGACTCGAGCGGACGGATGGCGATGGGAGCGTTCAGCTACATCGACCTCCAGTCGCGCAGCCGTTCGCTGACCGTCAAGACGTTCCACACCTTTCCCGACGACGGCCTGATCGTCCGAGGCGTTTCGACGATTCGCCTGCGACCGGCCGACGAGTAGTCGCGGACGCATCGGCTCGTCGGCGCAAGGCGTTCTCGATGCGCTCGGTCGGTCGAGCCGCTCGGTCGGTTCAGGCCGAGAAGAGAAACGCGTCGAGCGATCGGCCGAAGGCCTCGGGGTTTTCGAGCGGCGCCATGTGCCCGGCCTCGGGCAGACAGACGAACCGAGCGGCCGGCATCGCCGCCGCCATCGCTTCCATCTCTTCCGGACGCGAGATCTCGTCGTCGGCTCCGCAGACCAACAGCGCCGGAAGATCGATCGATCCGAGCCACGACGTGACATCCAGCCGGACCGCCATGCCTCGCTGAGCCGCGGCGATCGCTCGCGGTTCGGTCCGCAAGATCACCTGCTCGATCTCCGCCACCCGTTCCGGATGCCGCCGCAAGGTCTCGGGCGAAAAGAGCCGCGGGATCATCGAATCGACGACCGGCCGAGGGCCCGAGGCGATGACGTCATAGGCCATCCGGCGACGTCCGCGAGCCACCTCGTCCGTGTCCCCCTTGGCTCGCGTGTCGCACATCACCAGCCGTTCGAGACGGGCTCGATGGCGGCGCCAGAACTGCCAGCCGACATAGCCTCCCATGCTCAGGCCGCACCAGGTCACCGGTTCGTCGATACCGATCCGGTCAAGCAGCCGAGCGCAATCGTCGGCCAACTGATCCATCGTGACGATCTCGTCGTTCGAGCGACTGGCGCCGAACCCGCGCAGGTCGACCGCCACGACGCGACATCGATCGGCGAACTGCTCGATCTGGAATCGCCACATCGAATGATCGAGCGGGAATCCGTGGACCAACAGCAGGACCGGCCCTCGATCCCCGCGGCGGACATGCGCGAGCCGACACCCGCCGACCTCACAAGCTTCCATCGAACGCCTCTCCTGTCGACTTGCCGAACATTCCGCTGACTCGTCCGACGTTCCCGTCGTCGACCAACCGGTCGGCGAAGCGAACTTCGAACCGCATCCGACGATCAGGTCACCAGACCGACGAGCCACTGACCGAGCATCAGGATCAGCACGACGATCGCATAGGCCGAGAACCAGGCCGGCGCGACAAGCTCGGCTGCCCCGCGTCGCACTCGGACGATCTGGATGATTCGCCAGGGAATCTGCCCGGCGACCATCGGGAAGAACAGGAGCGCGGCCGGATTGTAGCGCCAAGCGTCGAACGGATTGCCGTGGCCGAGCGAGATGAAGGCGCGCGTCATGCCGCACCCGGGACAAGAGACGTCGAGCATCGCCTTGCTGAAGCAGAGCTCCGGGAGAGGTGCGGCGATACCGGGCAGATGGACTCGCGTCCGCTGAGTCGTCGACATCAGCATGGAGAGCCCGACGACCGCCAGACAGAGCAGCCCCATCGCCGCGTGATAACGAATCGCCGAACGACGCGCGCGAGCCGCGTCGGCGGCTCGGTCCGCTTCGGAGCGGTGGTCGAGCGAGATGCCGTCGCTCCCTGCGGAAGGTCCGGTCGCGCCGATCGCCGCGCCGGACATCGCCCCCGATTCGACGGCCATCTCGAGGTTCGTCGCGCTCTCCATCGGCTTCGCTCCGTTCGCCATGCCCGGTCCGAACGATCACCCGAGTCGCGGATCGGACTGCCGTCAACGCAAAGAGGCCGGCGGATGCCGGCCTCGTGCGTCGTCGGTTCGACTCGATCGGTCCCGCTCAGCGATTGTACGCGTCACCGGGGCTCGGGGTATCCGACCCTTCGGCTCGCTCCATCGCGACCATCAGTGCCCGCTGAGCGAGCATCAGCTCGTCGAACGAGAACCACTTCTGAACGAAGCCGTTGCTCAGTCGGACCCGATCTTTGGCAGCAAGCTGCTCCCAGGTCAGTCCGTCCATCACGTGCCAAGCCACCGCCTGAGCGCTGTTCTGCGGGAGCTGATCGGTCGCGAGCATCTTGCAGATCTCGGCGATCTCCGGCTTGTCGGTGAACTCGGCGATCGGACGGATCTCGTACTTGATCTGCGGATTCGGATCCCGCTTGCCGTGCTCCAGGCAGAAGGTGTTGATGCGAACGCGGCCGACCTTCTCGGGAGCGAGGTTCATGAACCCGCCACCCATGCCCCCCATGCCTCCCATGCCGCCGCCCATACCGCCGAAGCCGCCGCCTCCCATGCCGCCGCCCATGCCGCCGCCGAAGCCCTGGTTCCCTCCCATGCCACCCATGCCGCCACCCATGCCGCCCATGCCGCCGCCCATGCCGCCGAGGCCGCCCCCCATGCCGCCGAGCCCCTGGGCGAGAACCGGCACGCCGGCAAACGCTTCAGGCATGCGGATGGAAACCGGTCGATCGGTCTTGTTGGTGACGACGACGGTGGCCCGAGTCGCATCCTTGGGAATCAGCTGGACCTCGACCTTCCCTTCGGAAATCGCCTGGAACAGCTCGATCTGATCGTAGTCCTCGACAGGCTCGGAAGTCTTCGTGACGGCGGCCCGATCGGTCGCCATGACGGGAACTGCCGCCAGAAAGGCGCCCAGCACGGCCACGCGAACGGCCCAAGAAGCCACAAGATTCAACTTCATCGGTGAGTCTCTCCTCCGATTGACCTCGGTCTCCGCTCTTCGAGATGAAGAGGACGGATGTTGCCCCCGCAACGTGGACCAGGCCAGCCCGTGAGCATGATTGTGAGAAGGATTCGTCGTCGGGTCCAGCGAAATGCACGATCAGGCCGCCGCGATTGCCTGCGGTCCTACGGTTCCACACTAATCGGGGCTCGATCCAAGTCCAACGAAATTCCTCCTTCACCCCGACTCGTCAGGCGAGTTCGCCTCCCGATCGATCGCCCCTCGCGAACTACCCCTTCCAACCGTCGCGGCCCGACGAAAAGACCCCTCGACAGAACGAATCCGGCGAGGGGTCTTCAGGTGTGTCTCTGTCGGATCGCCCCTCCCGAGGCGGGGGGACGGCTCAGAACAGGCCGAGGGCCGTCAGGCTGTAGCGAACGACGAACCCGGCGCCGACGACGCTCACCATGCTCATCAGCTTGATCAGGATGTTCAGGCTCGGGCCGCTCGTGTCCTTGAACGGATCGCCGACCGTATCGCCGACGACCGCCGCCTTGTGGGCAGGCGAGCCCTTCCCCCCCAGATGCCCCGCTTCGATGTACTTCTTCGCGTTATCCCACGAGCCTCCGGCATTCGCCATGAAGATCGCGACGCAGAAGCCGCAGGCGAGCACGCCGACGAGCAGTCCCAGCACCCCCGCCACTCCCAGACACCAGCCGACGATCAGCGGCGTGACGATACCGAGAATCGACGGCAGAATCATCTCGCGCTGCGCCGCGCGGGTACTGATCGCGACCGGTCGGGCGTAGTCGGGCTTCTCGGTCCCGTCCATGATGCCGCTCCGTTCGCGGAACTGCCGCCGCACCTCTTCCACCATCCCCTTGGCCGCACGACCGACCGCCTTCATCGTCTGGGCGCAGAAGACGAAGGTCGCCATGCACCCCAGGAAGACGCCGATCACGACCTTGGGATTCAGCAGCGATGCGTCGTAGTAGCGAGCCAGATCGGGGAGCGTCGCGGTCGAGACCGGCACGAGCGACAGGTCGGCCGCCGCGAATCGAACCGCGGTCGGATGGCCGTCGGCATCGAGATCGGCGACCAGCATGTCGGCCGGAATCGGAGTCGGCTTGGACTGGACCGTGAGCCCGGCCCAAGCCTCTCGCACGCGCGTATCGCGGCGCGTCTCGGGCATCACCAGAAATCCGTAACGCTCGTCATCGGCCGCTCGATAGACCACCAGCCCCGGAGATGCCTTGACGAACGTCTCGCTCGCCACTTCGACCGTCGAGTCGTCGACCCACCGGTCGAAACTGGTTCGGACCTGTTCGACATAGGCGGCCAGCAGCGCCAGTGCGGTCAGCGCCGCCGAGCCGATGGCGAACCCCTTGCCGGTCGCGGCCGTCGTGTTTCCCAAGCTGTCGAGCGCGTCGGTCCGCTCGCGGACGATCGGGTCGAGACCGGCCATCTGGGCATTGCCGCCGGCGTTGTCCGCGATCGGCCCGTAGGCGTCGGTCGCGAGCGTGATGCCGAGCGTGCTGAGCATCCCGACCGCCGCCAATCCGACTCCGTACAGCCCCAGCGAGTAGTACTCCATCTCCTGGAACTTCCAGTCGGTCGCCAGGCCGAAGGCCGCCATCGTCCCGACGCAGACGACCAGGATCGGCACCCAGACGCTCTTCATGCCGTCGGCGATGCCGCCGATGATCACCGTCGCCGGCCCCGTCTCGGCCTGAGCCGCGAGTTCCTGAGTCGGCTTGTATTCGTCGCTCGTCGCGTACTCCGTCCACTTGCCGATCAGCCAGCCCGCGATCAGACCGACGACCGAACTCCCGGCGATCCCGATGAAGTTCGGCCCGAGCATCAGGTAGGTCGCCAGAAACGCGATCGCAAAGACGGCGACCGTCGCCGCCAGAATGCCGCGACCGAGCACCTTCAGCAGCGCGGCCTGACTGGTGTCCTCATCGGTCTTCACCAGATAGATCGCGGCGATCGAGGCCAGAATGCCCATCGAAGCCAGGACCAGCGGCAGGAACATCGCGTACAGTCGCCAGGTCGGCGCCTGGGCGACATCGAACCCTTCCAGACGGAGCAGTTCGGGGGAGAACGCCGCGACGCCGAGAGCCGCCGTCGCCAGGATCGAACCGCCGTACGATTCGTACAGATCGGCTCCCATCCCCGCCACGTCGCCGACGTTGTCGCCGACGTTGTCCGCGATCGTCGCCGGATTGCGAGGATCATCCTCGGGAATGCTGTGCTCGACCTTGCCGACCAGGTCGGCACCGACATCGGCCGCCTTGGTGAAGATCCCTCCGCCGACGCGCGCGAAGAGCGCCTGACTGCTCGCTCCCATCAGCGAACACAGGAGCGTGACCGAGATCGCTTCGATCTCCAGCCCGACTCCCCACCGCAGCAAGGCGAACCAGAAGGTGATGTCCAACAGCCCCAGTCCGACGACCGAGAGCCCCATCACCGCCCCCGATCGGAAGGCGACCTGAAGTCCCTCGTTCAGCGACCGCGAGGCGCCGGCCGCCGTCCGATTGCTCGCCTGAGTCGCGGTCCGCATCCCGACGAATCCCGCGACTCCCGACCAGAAGCCGCCGGTCAGAAAGGCGATCGGAACGAAGGTCGCCTGGATGCCGATGTAGACGCAGTAGGCCAGTAGCCCCGCGACGATCACGAAGTAGACGGCGACGATCTTGTACTGCTGACGCAGATAGGCCGCCGCTCCGACCCGCACATGCTCGGCGATCTCGATCATCGCCGGCGTGCCGGGATCCTGGCGCAGCATCGCCTTGTAGAAGAAGAAGGCCTGGACGAGCGCCGCGATCGAACCGACCGCCGTCAGAGCCCAGAGCGTCAGCTCGGTCACGAACAGCGACGCTCCGCCGCTCCCGGCCGTCTCCTGAGCCGCAACGACCGCGGGGAGGAGGCCGATCGCTCCGATCGCTCCGCACAGGCTTCGCTTCGAAATCACGCCGCCGGCATGCTCGCGGCGACTCGCACGGTTTCGATGGTCCATCTCAGGTTGCTCCGTTCGTTCCGTGAAGCGTGAGGCGGGACGACCCGGTCACGACGCCGGCAGCAACGCCGCTCGGGCCGGTTCGCACTCCGCCGAGAACCTCCCTCCGAGGAACGTGAGCTCCCCTGCGGAACGGAGGTTCCGGCTCGGCCAGTCGTCTTTCGAGAGAGCGATCGATCAAGGAGCGGAATCTACCGGCGAGGCGAAACCGGTGTCAATGAGGCGACTCGGGTAAGGTGACCGGTCAGCCGCTGATCGGGGGCGGACGGTGCCGAGTCAGCCACTCGGCGTCCGAACGACCTGCCGATCTTGCGCCAATTCGCCAGCCCTCCATCACCTCGAGCAGGGCGCAGCATCGCCCAGAACGATTCGAGTCGGGTGCAAGACAGAAGCCGAGCTCGCTCGGGGGCTGCGTTCGCTCGGACGCGAGTCGAGATCGCCCTCTTCC
Source organism: uncultured Pirellulaceae bacterium (assembly GCA_964652385.1). GTDB lineage: Bacteria > Planctomycetota > Planctomycetia > Pirellulales > Pirellulaceae > UBA11682. Next base: position 16,080 of record CAZZBI010000072.1, read on the forward strand.
GGAACGCAACGAGGCTCGGTCGCGAAAGCGCGACCGAGCCTCGATGAAGTTCGGTGGGATCGAGCGGCGACTCAGTTGCCGAGCCGTTCCTGCTCTTCCTTGTATTCCCGCATCGCCGCCGCTTCGTTCGACAGCTTGAACTCGGGGCCCTTCGGGAAGTGCTGGATGTCATCCCGCAGATAGTAAGGGCTCGGCAAGGTCTGGCCGCCGTAGGTCCCCTGGCAGCCGGTCATCATGAGCGGACCGAGAGCGACGGCGCCGAGGATCATCGCCTGGAGCCCGGTCTTGGACAACTCGATCTTCATGGGCGGGTCACTCCCGAGTGCTTGGCACCGCGCCGTCGAACGGCATGGAGCCGAGAATCCGTTTGGTCGGTACCTTCGTTATCGGCGGCAACGTCGGAACCGTTGAGAGAAAGCGACCGAAAACCGTGCGAACCGGAACCGGTCTCGGGGATCGCTGCCCAGGAGAGCGACCGGCGCTTCGCATTCGACCCCGGCGAGCGATATCCTGAATTTCGATCGCGATCGAGGCTCCGCTTCGCCACGGTCCCGAGCCTTCACGATTCCGTTCGCTCCCCGGTCGCCGCGGCCGCTCGGCGGTTCGCGATCGGTTCGGTCGAGTCACCGGTCCTCGACCGCCCGTCGCCGCGGCGACGCCGTCCTTCCGCTCTTTCGAGGGTTCGCGCATGCGTCCTGTCGACGTTTCGCCGTTCGGTCGACTCGCTTCGTCCGGATCGGTACCGCGGGGACGAGGCTTGATCGTCGCCGCCATGCTGCTCGGCCTGGGCCTGCTCCCCTCCCCGGCGTCCGCCCAGCTCACCGGCTCGAACACCTATCCCAACGAGTTCTACGCAGCCGGTTTCGCACCGTATTACGACGGCGACTTTCGCGATGCGGCTCGGCAGTTCCGCCGCGCCGGTCAGTCGGGCTACGTCGGCGTCAACGGTCGCTGGATCGACTCGATCTGCTACTACACGATGCTCGGCGAGTGCCTGTACCGAGTCGGCGATCTGGCCGATGCGCTCGCTCAGTACGACACCGCCCTGCAGATCGTCGTCGCCGACCCTCAGTGGTGGAGTCGGGTGGAGTTTCCGGCCGGCATCCAGGCGTCGAACAGTCAGGCCCCGGCGCGGATCACCTGGGGGTCGTCGACTCGTGCGACGTCGTTGGGAGCTTATCCCAACTCGTTCTCGGTGATGACCGGACGTCTGGATGCCCTCCAGGCGTTCCAGCGCGGCGGCGTCGTCGATCGGGCTCAGTTCCGGCAGTTCGACATCGTCGAGATCGCTCGCTGCACGGCGCTGGCGATCCGCCGGCGCAACGAGATTCTCGGACCGATCGCGATCCATGACCCGTTCAATGCGCAGCTGGTTCGGGCGCTCGGCCAATCGGGACTGCCGGCCAACCACTGGGCGACTCCGTTCGTCTCGGTGCCGCTGGCGATGGCGTTACAAGGGACCGGCGAGTCGGACAAGGCGGCCGAGCTGCTCGCGTCGTCGCTGCAGATCGGCGGTCGGTTCGATCATCCGCTGACCGGCATGGCACTGATCGAGATCGGGCGGATCAAGACGGCTCAGGAAAAGTGGAACGAGGCGCAGGCGGCGTTCCTCGAAGCGACCTACTCGGGAGCGGCCTTCGAGCTTCCCGATGTGGTCGAAGAGGGGTTCCGCGGCGCGACGATCGTCCAC
>CAZZBI010000073.1:0-3398 GCA_964652385.1 uncultured Pirellulaceae bacterium
TCCCCTCCGCGTCTCACCAGCCCGCCGCGTCAGCAAGGGGTCTCCGTCCCCTCCGTGGCCATTAGGCATCTCCCGACCACCGAGCACACGTGTCAGGCGAGCCGGGTCGACCGAGGGCCCGGGGCTTCTCGGGTTCGGAGCCCGGCGATCGGTTGGTGCTCTGCGCTCGACGAGAGAGGACACCCGGTGTCCGGTCGCGCGAGAACTCGCTCAAAGGCCTCAACAGGTCGAGAGAAATAGCCGGCGGCGAAGTCAATCCGGTGCGACCGGGGTCGGTCGCACGACGCCAATTCGCTGCGACCGGGGTCGGTCGCACGACGCCAATCCGCTGCGTCCGATCAGATCGGGACGCCGTTCCAGCGGACGAACGCTTCCATCGCGTAGTACTCGGGGAGGCCGATGCGGTTGAAACGGTCGGCGGTTCCCTGGTTGCGGTCGGCGGCCCGCTGCCAGAACTCGCGCGGGTCGGAGCCCGGAAAGAGCGCCTCGTCCTTCTGACTCTCGTGCATGAAGATCGCCTTGCGCTTCAGCAGACAGTCCTTCGGACTCAGCGGCACCGCGATCTCGAGCTCGTGCAGTTCGTACTCTTCCCACGCTCCGCGGTAGAGCAGCACTTCGGGGCGCCACCCGGTCGCTTCCTCGATCACCTGCAGCGTCCGGAAGATCGCTTCGGCACAGACCCGATGCGTTCCGTGCGGGTCGGACAGGTCTCCCGCGACGTAGATCTGGTCCGGCTTCACCCGCTCCAGCAACTCGCGGATCACCGCCACGTCCTCTTCGCCCCACGGCTTCTTGTCGATCGTCCCGGTCCGATAGAAGGGGAGATCGAGGAAGTGCAGATGCTCCTCGCGGCACCCGACCTTCAAGGCGCCGGCCTTCGCTTCGCTCCAGCGGATGAGCCCCTTGATCGACAGCACCTCGTCGATGTCCGGCTGTCCGGCCGGCTTGCCGCTGAGCGAATCGACGACCTTCCGTTCGACCTCCTGAGACCGCTCCGAATCGATGTCGAATCGGCGGTTGTACTCGGTCACCATGTCGGCGACTCGGAGCGCATCGTGGTCGAAGACCGCGATGTTGCCGCTCGTCATGTACGCGATATGGACCTGATGGCCGTCGTCGACCAGGCGAATCAGCGTCCCGCCCATGCTGATGACGTCGTCGTCCGGATGCGGACTGAAGCAGATCACCTTCTTCGGTTCGCGCCCTGCCGGATGGTACTCGATCGTCTCCATCATCCAGCGGAAGACCTTGTGAGCGATCTCCTGCGCCGGTCCGTGATGGCGCAGCAGCTGATGCAGGCCATGCTCTCGGAAGTCGTCGTCCGCCAGCTTCAGCAGCGCCTTGCCGGTCTGCTCGCACAACCAGAGGACCGCGCGCTTGATTCGAGCGGGGGTCCACTCCACCTTGCCCAGCAGCCACGGCGTGCTCTGTGACGTCAGTCGCCCCGCGGCGGCGGTGTCGACCAGCACCGTCGCGTCCGGATGCTGCTGCAGGAGCGTGGCCGGGATCCGATCGGTCACCGGCCCTTCGCTCATCTCGCGGATGATCTTGCTCTTGTGATCCCCGAGCGCCATCAGCAGGATCTTGCGCGCGTCGAGGATCGTTCCCAGGCCCATCGAGATCGCCTGTGTCGGGACGTTTTCCTCACCGAAGAAGTCGCTCGCCACTGCTCGGCGACTGGCCGGATCGAGCGTGCACAGACGCGTTCGGCTGTCTCGCGCGCTGAACGGTTCGTTGAAGCCGATATGGCCGTTGCCGCCGATCCCCAGCAGCAGCACGTCGATCCCGCCGGCTCGCCGGATCTGCTCTTCGTAGTCGCGGCAGTGGCGATCGATCGATTCCGGCGGCGTCATCCCGTCCGGAATCCGGATCCGCGACGGATCGAGATTGATGTGGTTGAAGAAGTTGTCGTGCATCCAGCGGTGGTAGCTCTGCAGCTGATCCGCCGCGACTCCGTAGTATTCGTCCAGGTTGAACGTGATCGTGCGCGAGAAGTCGAGCCCCTCTTCGCGATGCATCCGGATCAGTTCGCGATAGACGCCGACCGGCGTGCTGCCGGTCGGCAGACCGAGCACCGCTTCCTGGCCGAGCGCATTCCGCTCGCGAATGATCCCGGCGACGATCCCGGCGACGTAGCGAGCCAGGCGGCGCCCGTCGTCGAAGACGTAGCAGGGAAGACGAGTACCGAGCGCCGGACGGGCGGGCTGATTCGAGTTCATCGGCGGTGGGGTGGCGCAGCGTGAGGAAGAATGGGGGGAGCTCGGAACCGACTCGGACAGGCCGCGCCAGGAGGTCTCGGATCGCGAGACGCCCCGGCATCGGTCAGCCCGAACCGACCGGCGGATCGAGAACCATCAGGTTATCCCGATGGATCACTTCTTCGTAGGGTACGTGCCCCAGGATGTCCCCGAACTCGCGACTCGAAAGCCCTCGAATTCGCTGCAGGTCGTCGGACGAGTAGTTGCTCAGACCGCGTGCGATCTGCCGCTCGGCGCCGTCGACCATCAGGACGACATCCCCCTTGGCGAACGTCCCCTTCACCCGCCGGACGCCGGTCGCCAACAGACTGCGCCCCTTGCGGGCGATCGCCGCGATCGCGCCGTCGTCGAGCACCAGCTCTCCTTTGGCCTGAGCCGAGAAACCGATCCATCGCTTCCGCGGACTGACCGACTTGCCGTGCGCGATGAACAACGTCCCCAGCAGCTCGCCGTCGAACAACCGGAGCAGCGTCCGCGTCTCGCGCCCGCTCGCCACGATCGCGTTCTCGCCCGCCAGCGTGACCATGCGAGCCGCCTTGAGCTTGCTTGCCATCCCGCCGCGACTGAGACCGGTCAGACGATCGCGGACCAGTTCGAAGGTCGCGTCGTCCACCTCGCGGACCAGCGGCAGCACGCGGCTGGTCGGTGACTGGGGATCGCCGTCGTAAAGCCCGGCGACGTCGCTGAGAATGACCAGGACCGACGCGCGAAGCAGGCTGGCGACGAGCGCCGCGAGCCGATCGTTGTCGCCGAACCGAGCGGCGAGCTCGTCGACCGCCACCGTGTCGTTCTCGTTGACGATCGGGACCGCCCCGAACTCGAGCAACCGCAAGAGCGTGTTGCGGACGTTCAGATAGCGAGTCCAATCGTCCAGGTCGCCGGCGGTCAGCAGCACCTGGCCGGTCTTCAGCCCGTGCCGACCGAAGGCGTCGTTGTAGTGGTTCATCAGTCGCGCCTGACCGACCGCCGCGACCGCCTGCAAACTCGCCACGTCCGACGGCCGCTTCGGCAGACCGAGTTCGCCGACCCCCGCACCGACCGCTCCCGAGCTGACCAGCACCACCTGCACGCCGCGCGAACGGAGCGCCGCGATCTGATCGGCGAGCGAAGCGATCTGCGAGAGTTCCAGGTGCCCCGACG
>CAZZBI010000073.1:3408-7756 GCA_964652385.1 uncultured Pirellulaceae bacterium
TCGGTCAGACAGCGCGTCCCGACCTTCACCACGCACAGTCGACAGGTCGCCAGCACCTCTTGCCGCACCAGATCGGCCGGCCGTCTCGGATCGATCGGTCGCTCCTGATCGAGTGGTCGAGCGAGGTCGCCGACCTCCCGCACGACATCGTCGACAGGGCTCGGCGAAACGTCGGCGTCAGGGGGACGGTCGGTCGGCCGTTCGCCGCGCGGATCGCCAAGAGGGCTCGAATCCTGAGGTTCGGGGGGGGCGAGGGTCATGCGACAGGATCGTGAAAGGGGAGGGGAACGAGAGGTCGGAGAGGGGGCATCGTCGGGTCGAGCGAGGCCGCCTCGCGCGAGGAAGATCATCGTCTGAGCCACGAATTTTCGCCAGATCAGCCTATCGACCCGCGGTTTCTCCTCGGGTCCTCTCCCTCGGTTCCCTCCGGCGGTTCGCTCGAAATCCCCTCGATTGGTTAGGGTGCAAGGCGTGCCGCGCGTGGCATCTCCTAGGCTCGGTCCTGGTCGCCGGTTAGACTCTAGGGGTTCGGCAGGTCCGGCAGAGGTGAAGGGTAGGGAGACTTCTCCGTTGTTGGGACACCCCCGGAGCTGCCGCCGACTGGTCCGGAATCGCTGATCGCCGGGAGCGCAATGACCCGCGACGAAGGCCAAGCGATCCGACCGAGAGAATTCGGAGTCCAGAAGTATGAAGTCCGTTCTGTTCGCCGCGGCGGTGCTCGTCGCTCTCAGCCTCACCGGCCGCAGCGTCCTGGCTCAGGAGGATGCTCCTCCGGCTCCGGTCGTGACCCAGGAGGCTTCTCCGTCCGATGTCGCCCCGGCTGTCGAGGCCCCCGCCGCTGATGCTCCGGCCGCCGAAGCTCCGGCGACCGAAGCCCCGGCCGCTCAGGAAGCGACCTCGGAAGGTCCGGCCATCACCGTCGATGGCGAGACCAACGCGACCGAAGGGACCGCGGGCTGCGCCGGTGCCGGCTGCGGTAGCGGTTGCGGATCGTGCTCGGGGAGCTGCTCGGGCTGCGCCTCGGCCTGTGCTTCGTCGTGCTCGACCAGCTGCGCTCCGAAGCAGCGCTGCCGTCCGCAGATCAAGATCAACCTCCGTCGTCGTGGCCGCTGCTGCCGCTGATCGACGCGTCCCGACCGATGTCCGCGAGGAACGGGGTCTTCGGACATCGTGAGCGGGCTGAAACCAGGATGACGAAACCCCGCCGGGTCCCAGCGACTCGGCGGGGTTTCCTTTTTTCCGACCCGACCTTGTCCGAACCTGTCGAGTCGTCGAGCGGTCCCTGCCGATTCGCCGATCGTTGCTCCGTCCGGTCCGCCGCCGATTGCCCGCCGAAACCGCATGGAACCCCGACCGACATCCCGCGCCTGGGCCGATGCCAGCCTGTTGCTGACGACCATCCTGTGGGGCGTCAACATCTCGGTCGTCAAATGGGCGACCTTCCATGCCGACCCGCTGGCGTTCAATGCCCTGCGACTGGTGGTCGCCACGCTGACGCTCGGCGTGATCGCCCGCGTCGCTTCGCCCGCTCGGCCGGCCCCCCCACTCGCCGCGTCGTCCGACTCCGGCCGTTCCGGAGGCCCGTCGTCCGACACCGGGACGCCGGCTCCGTTCCCCTGGCTCCGCGCGATCCTCTTCGCGTCGCTCAACGGAATCGCCTATCCGTTGTTGTTCATGTACGGAATCCAGCGGACCGAGGCGGGGAACACGGCGCTGCTGCTGGCGACGATGCCGATCTGGACCGCCGGCTTCTCGCGCCTGTTTCTCGGCGAGCGACTGCCGCGACTGACCTGGATCGGTCTGCTCACTTCGTTGTCGGGAACGATCGTCGTGATCGCGGCAGGAGGGCGAGTGAGCCTGTCGTTCGAGGACATGCTCGGCAACCTGCTGATCCTGATGGCGGCGATGGCGTGGGGAGGGGCGACGGTGGTGAGCGGGCCGCTGATGAACCGGATCAGCCCGCTCCGTCTGGCCTTCTACACCAGCTTCGCGACGACTCCCTTTCATCTGATCCTGTACGCCGGAAAGCTCCCCGCGACGATCGCGGCACTCGACCAGCCGATGCTCCTGGCCGCGTTCCTGTACTCCGGAGCCCTCTCGACCGGCGTCGCCTATGCGACTTGGCATTACGGCGTGTCGAAGCTCGGCGCGTCGCATGCCGCGGTCTATCAGAATCTGGTCACTCTGGTCGCCGTCACCTTTGCCGTCCTGGTGTTGGGCGAGGCGCTGCTGGTCTCTCAGGTGGTCGGCGGCGCGATCCTGTTCGTCGGGCTCTATCTGATGCGCCGCGGCCGACGCGGAGCGGCGTCGCGTCGTTGAGACGAGCGAACGATGCGCTCGAGTGGCCCCGGGCACTCCGTGCCCGAGGTCGGGTGGATTCCGACACCGCTCACGCTGCGCAGCTCGTTCAGCGGCCTAGCGAACCCTTGCCTCGGCCTCGGAGAGGCCGGGCCCACGTGGGGGCGACGTTCGTTCCATGCGACCGAGGTCGGTCGCATTACGGCGACTCAGTTCGGGTCCAGATCGGCGAAGACGCCGAGTTCGAGCTCCTGGTCGAACGTTTCGCTTCCGCGCGACCAGACGAGCTTCACCTTGTCGCCGACGCCGTAACGAGCCAACGTCTCGATCAGATGATCCTGCGACGTGATGGCGATGTCGCCGACGCGGACGATGATGTCCTGCTGGCGGATTCCCGCCTTGGCCGCCGCCGTCCCCTCGACCACCTGCGACACGACGCACTGCTGGTTGAGCGTGTAGCACGAGACGCCGAGGAAGCCCCCTTCGCGAAAATCGACGATCGTCGCGCCGAACTTCTCGATCAGCGGAGCCACGGCGTCACGCGTCATCCGAGTCCCGATCAGCTTCAGCCGCTCGATCGAGTTCATCGCTCCGAGCAGCGGCACCGCGTCGTTCTCGATCGGACAGTAGCGGAGCTCCAGGCGTTCCAATCGCGGATAGGCCGACAGCAGCTCGACCGCGCGGAGCGTGAGGGGGGCGTTGCGGACCGAAAGGGCCCGCAGCCGTCCGGCCGTCACCAGCACCTCGATCGCCTCGTCGCCGAACGCCTCACCCGAGACCTGCACGCCGTACAGATCCCGAATGAACCGGAACCGGGCGAGGTCTTCGATCGAGCCGCGCCAGTTCTCGTCCAGGACGACTCCCAACCCTTGCTGCAGCGACGCCCGCGTCTCGATGATCACCAGATCGGTCGGGAAGATCGCGCCGCGCTGCTGCAGGTAGGCGATCGTCCGACTCTGCCAGATCCGGTCGACCTGCTCGAGCGTCGTGGCGACGCGCGACCGGACAAAGGGGGAGGGGCGGTTCCCCAGACGTTCGAGCGCGACGCGCGCCGGCGAGTCGTCAAGCGGTTCTTCGTCGTTCGCCAGCCGCCCGAGCACATGGATCGCCCGCGACGTCAGCTCGCGACTGCCGTCAAGCGCCAGCCGCTCCAGCGGTCCGATCGCGGCAGGCCCCGCTTCGTAGAGCAGCCGAGTCGCCTCTTCCCGCTCTTCGAATCGCGAGGCGTCGAGCTGCCGGACGAGCTGCTCGATCCGATCCGGATCGACCTCCGCGCGAGCGGTTCCGGGAGGCAATCCAGGTCCGAATCCCTGCTGCGCCGAAACCTTGTCCCCCCCGCAGAAGAGGCTCCCGAATCCGAGCGCCCCGACCACCAGCGTCCGCCGCGCCACGCGACGGCGCGGTCCCGCAGGGTGACCGAACGGTCCGAGCGGCGATCGCGATCTCCGTACCGGTTCGGCCACGCGTTGACTCGGCAAAGCTCGAGGGAGGTTCCGTTCGGAAAGGACCGACGATTGTCCGACGAATCGCCTCCCGACACCAGCCCGAACGCCCCTGTGCTCGCCGCGTGACGAATCGCTCGTCGTCTCGCTCGTCGTCTCGCTCGTCATCTCGCTCGTCATCGTCCGGCCGGCCGTTGTTACGATAGAGGGCGAAACTTCTCCGGCCAACGTTCCTTCGCTCCGCGAGCCACGATTGAGTCTCGACGACGACTACGAACTGATCGATTTCGGACATGGGCGAAAACTCGAGCGCTTCGGCGACCGGATTCTCGATCGGCCGAGTCCGGCAGCCGACGAGATGACCCCTTACGGCTCGGCCCAGTGGCGCGACCCTTGCGGTCGGTTCGAGCGATCGGCCGGAGATCGAGGGTTCTGGCAGTGGAGGCGTCGACCGGAGGCCGATTGGGCGATGCGAACCGAGGGGTTCGTGCTCGGCCTGGAGCCGTCCGAGTTCGGCCATGTCGGCGTCTTTCCCGAACAGCAGGCGAACTGGCGGTTGCTGTCGCGCTACGCGGCCGAGGCCCCTCGACCGCCGATCGTCCTGAACC
>CAZZBI010000073.1:7766-8150 GCA_964652385.1 uncultured Pirellulaceae bacterium
CGGCTATACCGGCGGGTCGACGCTGGCGGTCGCGCGACACGCCGCCGAGACGGTGCATGTCGATTCGTCCAAGCCGATGGTCGAGCGGGCGCGGCGCAACGCCGAACGATCCGGCCTCGCCGAGCGTCGGATTCGCTGGATCGTCGACGACGTCCGCGACTTCTGTCGCCGGGAAGTCCGACGGACGCGCTGCTACGACGCGGTGATCCTGGATCCGCCGAGCTACGGCCATGGGGTCAAGGGAAAGGCGTGGTCGATCGAGGAGGATCTGATCCCGCTGCTCGAGGACATCGGACGCCTGCTGTTCGGTTCGGCCTGTCGGGCCGGGGAGCGGCTGTTGCTCTTCAATTCGCATTCGCCGACGATCGACAGCCGCCGCGCGGT
>CAZZBI010000073.1:8160-17755 GCA_964652385.1 uncultured Pirellulaceae bacterium
GGTCGAGCGGGCGATACCGCGGATCGCGCGAGGCATTCCGCTGTCGCACCGCAATCGGATCCTCGACCGCTCGGGACGCGCTCTCGACTTCGGACTGACGGTCGGTTGGCGAGTCGCCGTCGACTAGCGCCGCGTGCGTCGCCGCAAGCGAACCGCGGCCGACATGCTACGAACCCTCTTCCCGCTCGGAATCGACCGACGATGCGGATCACCAGCGCCGCCAATCCGAAACTGCGAGATGCGATTCGTCTGCGCGATCGCCGTGACCGGGGAGACCGTCTGCTGATCGACGGCGTGCGCGAGACGACTTATGCGCTGCGCTGCGGCGTGGCGATCGAACATTGGTTCGTCGGCCCGATCCGGAACGACGCTCAGGCTCAGGAGCTGTCGCGACTGACAGGCGAAATCGGACGCGAGCCGCTGGAACTGACCGACGAACTCTTCGCCAAACTCTCATATGGCGAGCGCGATGCCGGAGCGATCGCCGTTGCGCGACGTCCCGATCGCTCGCTCGAACGTCTGGAGCTGCCCGCGGCGCCGCTGCTGCTGATCGCCGAAGGGATCGAAAAGCCGGGGAATATCGGCGCGATCGCGCGCACCGCCGATGCGGTCGGAGTCGACGGGCTGATCCTGGCCGACCTGCGCACCGATCCGTTCTCGCCCAATGCGATCCGCGCCAGCATGGGAACGGTGCTGTCGAAGCGAGTCGCGATCGGGACCACGGAAGGAACGCTGTCGCTGTTGGCGGCACGCGGGATCCGCATCGTGGCGGCGCGAGTCGACGGGGCAGCGCTGTTCGGCGACGTCGATCTGCGAGGGGCCACGGCGATCGTCGTCGGCAGCGAAGCGCACGGCCTCGGAGAGGTCTGGCACCGCCCCGAGATCCTCGGGATCCGTCTGCCGATGGCCGGCATCGCCGACAGCCTGAACGTCTCGACGACCGCCGCGATTCTCGCCTACGAAGCGTGGCGACAGCGCCGCTGACGGAAACGCCGGTTCACCGTGCGGAGCTCACCGTGCGGAGTTCGCCGCTCGGAGTTCGTCGTCGCAGAACGATCTCGCCGTGAGCCCGGCGTGCGCGACAGGCACGACGGCCGAATGCCGTCACCGAGCCAGCAGCACCTTCAGATGCGTCTCCAGACGCTGGTCGTTCGGCTCCTGGAGCGAGATCTTCGGGCCGGTCAGCCCCTGGTTCGGGTCCTGACGTTCGGCGTGGATCATGTCGAGCAATCGCCGATAGATCGCGGTGGCGGTCCCGCGGTCCCCCTTGTTCTCGCATTGCAGCGCCTCGCGAACCATCACCTGATACGGTTCCAACGGCTGGCGTCGGCCGATGTAATGCTCCTGGAGCGCCGCGAGACTGTCCGACACGTCCGCCTGAGCCGATCCGCCGCCGGTCGGCGCAAAGAGCAGCACGACCGAGATCAGGACGCTGAACGCGACGGCGATGATCAGGACCATCGGATTCGAGTCGGACTCGGCGTCGCGAGGCTTCTCGACCGCGGCCGTCTCCTTCACGACCAGCTGCGGGAGCTGACCGTCGGCGCCGAGCGCCAGCTTCCCCGCATCAGTCGTCTCGGTCACCAGTCGCGCCGCGCGCCGCTCGCGCTTGGCCGGTTTGGTTCCGCGCATCGAGCGGGACTCTTCGTCCGAGATCGGTTCGAGCGGCGGGGCGGTCTCGACGCTCCCCTTCGCGTCGCCGTTTCCGCGGCGATCCTTCTTTCGGTCCGCACGGCCGCTCTCCTGCTTGCCGCTCGTTCCACCGTCGCCTCCCAATTCGGCCAACAACGACGGATCGAGTCCCTTGAAGCGAGGCGCTCCCGAAGGGACGGGCGCCGGAGCGGTTTCGGACTCGCTGCGTCGCGACTCCGCCCGCTGCGACTCGCTGCGCCGCGTTTCGACGTCGGCCGAGGTGGTCGACGCAGGGCGTCTGGACCGTCGCTCGCGCCGTTCGCCGCTCGAACCGACGTCGTCCGCTCGTGATTCGGTCGTCGCGGCCGTCGAGACGACGTCGTTCGTTCGCGGCGACGTTTCGGTCGGGGGCGCATCGATCGGGCGGACGACGAACGGGACCTGACAGCCCGGGCAGAGCGCCGCGCGGCCGATCAGATCCGACGGAGCCTCCAGCTCCATCCCGCAGTTCGGGCAGCGGATGATGACCTCCATCGGTCGTCGTCTCGTCATCAAGGAAGGGAACCGAACGGGCCGTCGATCAGATGCCGAGGCCGAAGACCATGTAGTTCAGGATGAACGGACCGAGGATCAGGATGACGGTGGCCGCCATCACCAGCATCGCCGGCAGCAGCATGTTCACGCCTGCCTCGCCCGCGATCTTCTCGGCGCGCTGACTGCGCTTCATCCGGAGCACGTCCGCCTGGGTCCGGAAGATCTTCGAGATCGGCGTGCCGAGCTGCTCGCTCTGGAGGATCGCCGCCACGATGCCGCCGATCTCGTCGTCGGCCAGGCGCTTGCGGAGCGCATCGAACGCCTCGACGCGTGCCTTGCCCATGTTCATGTCCGAGAGGACTCGGCCGAACTCGACCGCTACCGGCTGCGAACCGAACTCGCGGACTCCTTGAGCCATCGCCTGCAGGAAGCTCGACCCCGCCTCCATCAGCAGCGTCAGCAGATCGAGCAGGTAGGGGAGTCGCCGCTTGATCGTCAGCAATCGCTTCTCGGCTCGGCGCTTCAGCTGCTGCCGGAGGATGAAGAAGGTGATGACGACCAGCATCAGCGTCGGCAGGATGCCGGTCGGTCCGAGCTGGCCGATCACCACGATCGCGAAGAACGGCGCGGTCAGCAGCGCGACGATCTGCAGCTTGGCCAGGTACTCTTCGGCCAACCAGAAACGCGACAATCCGGCGACCTGGATCCGTCGCTGCGTTTCGGCCAGATCGCCGCGGAATGCGTTCCGGTTCAGTCGAGCCAACAGCTGCACGGCCGGTTGCAGCAGGCGATAGATCGGATCGGCGCGGCGGAGGCCGTTGATCCGGCTGACGTCGTACCGCCACTCGTCCCCCTGCTTCAGATCGTCGGCGGCGAGCGAACGAATGACCCAGGCGACGGCGAGCCCGACGGCGACGCCGACGATCGCGCTGGCGACCAGTCCGATCGGCAAGGCGGCATCCATCAGCAGTCTCCTCGGTCGAGATCGTGGCAGGCGGTGGTCATCGCATCACGGTCGTTCAGGGCATCCCGGTCCTTCATCGAGTCATCGTGCGTCAGATGTCCGGGTTCAGGATCTTCAGCGCCCAGAAGTAGGCGACGATCTCGAGGACCACCGCCGTCGCCAGCATCAGTTGCCCGGGCAAGGTCACGAAGAGCAGACTGACGTTGTTCGGGTCGAGCCAAGCGTAGACGACCAGCACGAACGGCGGGACCGCGGCCATGTAGATCGCCGATTTCTTGGCCTGAGCCGTTTCGGATTGGATCTTCCGTTCCAGACGCTGCATCTCGAGAATCGCTCTCGCGATCCGCTCGACCGTCTCGTTCAGTCGACCGCCGCTCTCGCGACTGGCCAGCAGCGCGGCCGCGAACAGGACGAAGTTCTCGCTCTCCAATCGCACCTTCGCCTCTTCCAGCGTCCGCTCCAGCGGCTTGCCGAGCTGATACTCGCCGATCATCTGCGCGAACTCCTGGCGGATCGGCTTGGGGCTGTCGTGCGCGAGCAGTTCGAGCGCCTGAGGGAGCGAGAGGCCGGCGCGGACGGCGCTCGAGAACATCACCATCGAGTCGGCGAGCTGATCCTCGATCTTCTCCTTGCGCCCTTTCGCGGCGCGGGCGACCAGATACCACGGACCGATCGACATCAGCACGGCGATCAGCAGACCGAAGACGGGGGAGCCGGCGGCGATCGAGACGAGGACCGCGGCGGCGACGGTCAACGCGATCCAGATCCGGATCCACAGCCGCAACTGCGGGAACTTCAGTCGGAGCGTGCGGAGTCGCCGCCGCAGATCGGCTTCGATCCGGTCGATTCCCGTCTCGATGTTGGCATGGTTCATCCCGACCGCCAGCGCCACGCAGCAGCCGACCCCCAGGCTCACCAGTGCGGTTTCGAGTTGCGTCACGGAACGTCTCTCCGAGGTGCGCTCGCTCGCGGCGCGAGACCGGTCGCCGATCAGGTCCGATGCCGTCGGACGTACAGGAACTCGAGTTCGAGCAGCCCCTTGGCGATCAGGTCGTCGATGAAGGTCGGCAGGCGACCGGTCGGCTGGAGCGACCGTCCGTCGCGCCGATCGAACAGATGGGCCAGCATCACGTGCCCCGTCTCGGGATGCAGTCCGGTCACCTCCGATACCTGGCCGATCACGCGACGACCGTCCACCATCCGATCGATGTGCACGATGACGTCGATCGCCGAGGCGATCTGACGGTGGATCGAGGTGATCGGCAGATCGGCTCCCATCAGCATCAGCAGCTCCAGTCGCTGCAGCACCTCTTCCGAACTGTTGGCGTGCACCGTGGTCATCGATCCGTCGTGACCGGTATTCATCGCCTGGATCATGTCGAGCGCCTCGCCGCCGCGACACTCGCCGACGATGATCCGATCGGGGCGCATGCGGAGGGCGTTCTTGACCAGATCCCGGATCGTGTATTCGCCGCTCCCTTCGACGTTCGCCGGTCGACTCTCGAGCGCCACGACATGCTCCTGATGCAGCCGCAGTTCGGCGGTGTCCTCGATCGTGACGATCCGTTCCTTGAACGGAACGAAGCTGCTGACGACGTTCAGCAGCGTCGTCTTGCCCGAACCGGTACCGCCGCTGATCAGCATGCTGCGCCGATCGATGACGCAGGCGCGCAGGAACTTCGCCGCCGCTTCCGAGATCGTGCCGTACTCGATCAGGTCGTCCATCGTCAGACGATGGATCGGGAACTTCCGGACCGTCAGACAGGGGCCGAACAGGGCGAGCGGCGGAATGATCGCATTGACTCGCGAGCCGTCGGGGAGACGCGCGTCGACCAGCGGTTGGCTCCGATCGATCCGGCGTCCGACCTGAGCGACGATCCGTTCGATGATCGACTCGGTCACCTTCTCCGAGATGAATCGTCGCCCCGACTTCTCGATCACCCCGTCCCGTTCGACGTAGATCTGATCCGAGCGGACGACCATGATCTCGCTGACCGTCGGAGCCCGGAGCAGATCCTGTAGCGGACCGAAGCCGAAGACGATGTCCTTCAGATCCTTCTTGAGCATTCGCAGGATCAGGTAGCGACGCAGCTCGGCATGCAGATGGACCCTCAGCAGCGGAAAGATCTCGGCAAAGCGTGCCTCGACCTGCTGGATGCGCGAACTGACGTCAGGGAGCGCATCGAGTTCCGCCTTCTTGCGCAGGAGCTGCAACAGCCCGTGCAGCTCCTGTTCTCGCTCCGGAACGAGCGTCGCCGGAACGTCGAACTCGTTGCTGGTCAGCGCGGCCAGGTCGAAGACGGCGTCGTCGTCGCCGGTCTCGAGGATCAGCTGGTTGATCGCATGATCGCGCAGGCCGAGGCCGGCGATCTCCTCGAGCAGCCCCGCATTCGCCTCGCCGAACAGATCGAGTTCGCGACAGACGTCCTCGATGTTGTTCTCGAGGAGCAGAATGCTCTCGGTCGATCCTCCGCGAGTCGATTCCATCTCGTACAGGTCGAGACGCTCGAGAAGCTGGCGATGGATCCGGAGCTCCAGGTTCGCGACGATGCTCCGCAGGTGCGCTTCGACCTCGCTCCGCGTGAACGAGGCGCGCCGCTCCGACTCGAACGAGATCGTGAAGGGCCAGATCCGGACCTTGGTGTCGGTCGAGAAGGTGACGCGCTGTCCGCCGAGGATCTCGGTGTCGCCGACCAGACAGCTGTTCGTGCCGGTATTGCGGAGTTCGAGCGTGCCGTCGTCCAGCCGCCGGACGACCGCATGGCGGCGCGAGACGAGCGAGCTGCGGAGCTGCACATCACAGTCGGGATCGCGGCCGAACGTCACCTCGTCGCCGCGCACTTCGATCGCCGTCCGACGACTCTCGTTCAGCTTGTTGAACCAGATCGTCATCACGCGATCGGTCGTCGGAGCAGTAGCGGCCATCGTCGTCTCCTGTGGAGCAGCGCATCGAGTCTCGGGCGGCTCGATGCGACTCTCGTCGGATCGGTCAGTTCCGGTCGGGGCCGTGCCAGACCACCATCACGTCGCGAGCCCCCTGACCGCCGATCCGACTCATCAGCGTCCGCGCCTTGGGTTCGAGCACGCCGTTTTCGAGCCGACAGACGATCCCGATCTGATTCGACTGGACCGGCTGGATCCGATGCGCCTGCATCACGTCCCGATTGCCGATCTGGTTGCCGATCGCGGCGACGCGAAACGGACCGATCAGCTCCTGCGTCTCGTCCGAACCTCCCTGCGAGATCGAGAACGAGATCCGGTCGTTCGGCTGGATCAGCGGACTCCGGTTGGCCACCGTCACCGTCACCAGCACCTCGTCCGGACGGAGTTCCAGGTCGGTCGCCGGAGTGCGGTAGTCCTGCTTGAAGAGCAGTTCGCCGCCGGCGTAGGCCTTGGTCGCGCGGACATGTTCGAGCGTCGGCAGATCCTGATACAGATAGACGAAGTCCTCGAGATCGCGAGCCAGGGCCTTGGGGATCCGCACCGGCACGAAATGACTCGATTGGAACTCGGTCCCCGGTTGGAGATTCGCTCCCTCGCGCACCCCCAGGAACGCGATCGTCTCGAGCTGAGTCGCCTTGTTCGCCAGGTAGAACCAATTGAGGGCGGCGCCGAGCACGCCGAAGATCGCCGCCACGATGATCCCGGTCAGTCCCTTCATCGTCGTCTCTCCGCCTGTACGTCTTGCTTCGTTCGCTGCGCGCCGTGGCCGTCGTCCGGTCCGCGGCTCGCCCCTGGTCGATCCCGACTCCGCGTCACTCCACCCGAAATCCGCGAATCCCTCCCGCATCGACCGTCAGTCGGATCGAGGTCCGCTCGGGCGGATCGGCCGAACCGACCGCTTCGCCGACGGTGACGTTCCAGCGAAGCGGGGAGCGATGCTCGGCGGCGCGCGCCGCATCGATCGCGGCGATCAGTCGATCGAGACGCAGGGCGCTGCGGAAGCCGACCAGGCGTCCCGCGGCCGGATCATCGATCGCGAAAGTGATTTCGCAGTCGGCCGGCAGATCGGCGTCCGCTTCGAACGAACGATCGTCGATCGAGCCCGAGGCGGCTGCCGGTCGGCCTCTCTCGTCAGCCGGTCGGCATAGCGTAACGACCCAGCGTCGGTTCGGCTCGGTTTCGGTCTCGGTTTCCCGAGCGGTCCGGTCTCGCGCGTCGAAGTCGGCGGCGGTCGAGTCGGCGGCTCGCGTTTCGAGACTCGCGGTGGCCGGGTCGGGCTCCGGGACCGGAGGGGCATCCGGATTCCGGTCGACGTCCGAGATCGTCTCGCCCGGCATCGCGATCCCCCACGCGACGATCCGCCGCGTGCCGCTCGGATCGCGACGAATCGCCGCTCCGAGCGGGACCGGACCGGCGATCACATGCACCTCGCCCGAATCGCCGACCGAGCGAACCGCTTGCTCGGGAGCGAGTCGGTCGAGCAGCCGAACGGAGGCCGGAGTGTCGAAACTTCCGCTCGTCTCGCCTTGGCGCAGGATCGATTCGAGATCGATCGCCATGCGGTCGAGGAGCGAGGCGCGCGATCCGACGAATTCGTCGCGACGCCACCGCCCGCTCCAACTCCCCAGCGACCACTCGACCAGCGAACGGGATCCGCCGGACGCGGCGATCGACGAGGGGAGGGGAACGAACGGCGTTCGCGCCTCGGGACGGACGTCGCTCCAGAGACCGAGCGCCCTCAGACCGAAGGTCAGTGCGAGGGCGATGACGAGGGCCGAGGCAAGCAGGTTGTTGGTCCAGCCGACGATGCGCCGGGCGAGCGACATCGGCGGTCGTTCCGTCGCGGCGCTCGCCCCCTTGTCCGACATGTCCGACGCGGTCGATGTCGAACGCCGCCGCTTCCGGCCGGCACCGTGATGGTGCGCCGGGGGCGAGGTTCGATCCTCGGTCGGACCGCTCTCCATCGGTGTCGTCTCGAAGTCGGCTGGAATCGCGAGAGAAGCCCCGAGCTGCCGCGAGCGCGGCACCCGCAGGACCAACGGCGATTCTAGTCGTCCTTCCGGACGAGACCCCAGAGATTGTCGATTCCGCAGTCGAACGCCCTGACCGATCGACATCGGCTGCGATGCCGCCGCGGACCGGTTCGCTAACGTTCGGCCAACGCGGCTCGCAGCGCCGACACGAGATCGGGATGGCGGAACTCGAATCCGATCTCGGTCAGCTTCTTCGGAACGACATGGGCGCCGGTCAGCAGTAACGCATCTCCCATCTCGCCGAGCATCGCCCGCACCGCGAAGGCGGGGAGCGGCATGAACGCAGGGCGGCGAAGGAGGCGGGCGAGCGTGGTCGCGAACTCGCGCTGCCGAACCGCTCCCGGAGCGACCGCGTTCACCGGTCCGATCAGGCGACGATCGTCGAGCGCCGTGAGGATGATGCCGACCAGATCGTCGAGCGCGATCCAGCTCCAGTACTGCCGCCCCGATCCGACCGGTCCGCCGAGACCCAGGCGAAACGGCAGGAGCATCCGCGGCAGAGCTCCGCCGCGCGACGACAGGACGATGCCGATCCGCAGATTGACCGTCCGGATCCCCGCCTCGAGCGCCGGACTGGTCGTCGCTTCCCACCGCTCCGCGACATCGGCCAGGAACCCGTTCCCCGCACTGCTCGATTCGTCGCACACCTCATCGCCGCGGTTGCCGTAGAAGCCGATCGCCGAAGCGGCGACCAACGTCGACGGCGGCGCGTTCAACCCGGCGAGCGTTTCGCACAGCAACCGGGTCCCGACGACTCGACTGTCCCGGATTCGAGCCCGCTTGGCGGCGGTCCATCGTCCGTCGATGCTCTCGCCGGCCAGATGGATCACCGCATCGAGCCCTTCCAGACGATCGCGATCGATGCGCCCCGAGGCCGGATCCCAGGTGATCGCCGATCCGGAATCGGTCGCTCCCGTCGCTCGACGCAACGGCTCGACCGAATGCCCCTCGGCTCGCAGCGCATCCGAGACGGCTCGCCCGACCAGTCCCGACGCGCCGGTGATGAGGACCTTCTTCACGATGTCGCCGCTCGATGTTGCCGGGTCATTCGACTGGGTTGCCGAGTCATTCGACAGGTACCGCCCGATCGACCGCGACTCGGCGGAACCGAGTCGGTCGGCTTTCGGACTGTAGTCGAAGATCGGCGACCGAGAAGCGAAACCGACGGCCGAAGCGAGCGGATTCGCACGAACGAGCGATCGGTGTGCGATCGACTCCCCTCGCCGCGGCGGGTGTGCGAGCTTCGAAACGACTCGGACGATGGTCCAGGATCGTCGGTGCCGCAAGGCGAGCACGTCGGTTCGCGAGCACGTCGAGGACGCGGAGGACCTCGGCGGATGCGGCGTGCCGGAGAGCTCTCTCGAGTCTCGTCAGTCGATCAGCGACGACGCGGGGCGAGCGACGGTGCCGGTCGCGATCGAGGGGTCCGGCATCCCCGCCGCCTCGTTCCCCATCACCTCGATCGCCAGCGCCTGGTAGTCCTCGGCAC
>CAZZBI010000074.1:0-2678 GCA_964652385.1 uncultured Pirellulaceae bacterium
AGGCGGACGAGCTGACCTACAACCTGCACATCATCGCCCGGTTCGAACTCGAGGAGGCGTTGGTAAGGGGGGATTTGCCGGTCGATGAGCTGCCGGCCGCGTGGAACGCGAAGTACGCCGAGTATCTTGGAATCGTCCCGCCGCATGACGGCGTCGGCGTGCTGCAGGATGTCCACTGGAGTGCGGCGCTCTTCGGCTACTTCCCGACCTATGCGCTCGGCAACCTGTATGCCGGGCACTGGTTCGAAGCGGCGCAGCGCGACTTGGGAGACCTCGATGCGATGTTCCGAGTCGGCGACTTCGTGCCGCTCCGCCGCTGGCTCAACGAACACCTGCACCGGCATGGCCGCTGTTATCTCCCTCCCGAACTACTGCAGCGGGTCTGCGGCCAGGCCCTTTCGTCCCGCCCGCTGATCGCCTATCTGAACGCCAAGCTCGACCGACTGCTCGATCCCGCGTGAGGCGTCGGCCGCGCGACCGGCGCTCCGTTCCGCTCGAACCGTTCCGAATTCGACCGACCGTTCCCTTCGAGGACTCATCGATGACGATCGCCCGCTGCAGCGTCTGTGGGGACGAGGTGCGGATTCCGTCGGGCGCTTCCGGTCGGGCCACGGTCGAGTGCCCGCACTGCGGGACTCGCAGCGAGCTCGCGACCTGGTTCGCCGCGCTCCCGCCGCTGCTGACCGTGATCGACGATCCGATGCCGCGTCCGGTCAGCTTGGCGGTCGACGACGAACCGGCGCTCGAGGAGGTGCCGAAGTTCGACTTCGTCGAGCGAGCCGCTCCGTCGGCCGTCGCCGTGCAGCCGGCGGTGCGGACCGGGCGTCCCTCGACGGCGGTCCGGCGCCGGGCTCAGCCCAAGGGGGGCGGACTGCTCGGAATCGCGGCGGTCCTGGGCGGGGGACTCTGTGCGCTCCCGCTGGCGCAACTCGTTCTCTGGTGGCTCTTCGGACGCGATCCGGTCGAGCTGGGGCCGAAGGTCGCGGCCTACGTGCCGTTCGTGGTCCCGTCGGAGCTGCGCGGAGGCCCGCTGGCGCCGAGGCCGAACGAGTCGAACGACGCGGGGCGAGCCGACGACCGTCGCGAGGGAATGCGGCGCGACGAGCGCGGGCCGCGCCGCTCGCCGCTCGCCAATCCCGACGGCTCGAACGATCCGAGCGGCGTCGATCGCCGTGTTCCGGCGACGGACGATGCCGACGGCCGCTCGGGCAATTCGGGCCCCGGATCGCTCTCGGTCGCGCCGCCGAACGGCAGTGGCGCGCCCGGTACGCTCGCCTCGTTGCCGACGCGTCCGGCCGAACTCGATGACCTCGCCCCGGCCGAGGTCGACGAGATCGATGCCGAGGTCCGCACGCTCCTGGTGGCGCATGAGGACTGGATCGAAGCCGAGACGCTGGGGGATGACGAGCGGACCGAGCGACTCGACGCCTACTTCGAAGCGTATTGCCGACTGGGCGAACGGCTGGCGAGGTTCGATCCTCGCGATCCCGAGGCGGATCGAGTGCTGGGCATCGTCGACGGAATGCTGGCGGGACGGCTGGACGACGCCAAGCTCCGCGCGTTCCTGGCGAATCGGACCGAACGGAAGCTGGCCGATTCGACCGCCGTCGACGGCTCACCCGGCATCGCGTTCGTCGGCACCGTGGCAGCGATCGAACCGGGGAGTCCGTTTCGGACCGTCGTGATGCGACTGGGGAGCGGCGGGGGAGCGACGGTGCGCGTCGCGGCTTGGGCGCCGTTGCCCGGAGCGCTGCAGCCGGGAGCGACGGCGGTGGTCCTCGGCCGGATCGAGACTCCCGAGCGATTCGGCTGGGACCCGACGACGGCTCGCGGCGCGGCGATGCTCGGCGGCTTCGTCCTGGTACTGAAGCCGGCCAGCGACGGAGCGCGGTAGGTCGAGCGTTACGGCGACGAGATCCGCTCGCGACTGGCGAGCGAAAGGAGACGAGGGCGTGGCGAACGAGACGAGCGGCAACGACGGCGGACGGCGCACTGCGGAACCGGCGGTCACTCAGGTCTGGAACCATCTGGTCTACGGCTTGAGTCTGCCGGAGCGGGCGATGCGAGCGACCGGAGCGATGGTCGGCGGGGCGCTGCGCGAATCGGCGAATCTGCTCGTTCCCAACGCCTTTCGCACCAGTCGGTCGTATTCGATCTTCGTGCAGCAGGCGCTCGACTTCCTGTCCGAGAAGGTCGGCGGCGTCGAGCGGCCCGGCGGCGCAGCTCCGTCGCCGACCGAGGTCGACGACTTCGTCGCCCGCAAGGCGGTCGGAAACTTCGTCGAGTTGGCCGGCCTCGCCACCTTTCACCTCTCGCCGATGACGATCCTGGCGGTGGTCAGCGACGTCGCCTACGGCTCGCAGACCTTCCTGAAGGAGCTGTCGACCGAGCTGAAGCGGCAGGGGATCGTCCCCGAACAGTCGACGATCGACAACGCCGGTGACCTGCTCGACGCGCTGCGCGACGCCAGCGGCACCGCGGCTCAGGCGTTCGATCTGCCGCCGCTGAGCATCGAAGGTCTCCAGTCGACGATCGACCAGACGCGCAAGGCGGTCGGCCGGATCGATCCGACGACGCTGATCCCGCAGGCCGAACTGCAGCGTCTGTGGAACGAGATGCGCGACGTCGCCGACAAGCAGAAGGTCGGCCTCTTCGAACTCTCGAGCGCGATGTCGATG
>CAZZBI010000074.1:2688-6427 GCA_964652385.1 uncultured Pirellulaceae bacterium
GTCGATGTTCACGCTGCCGCGCGGCGGCGAGTTCGGCGGCGGAGCGTTGTCGACCGTTCGAGTCGCCGGCAACCTGTTCGACCGGCATATCCTCGAGCACTATTCCGAGAGTCTGCGGACGATCCGCGACAAGGGTTACTACGAGACGCTTTCGGAGGTGTCGAAGCCGTACTACGACGCGGTCTGGCGCAACTTCGCTGCGGACCGGACGACGGTGACGGCCGAAGTGCTCAGCGGCCGCGCGTTCGGTCAGGCCTGGCGTGGAGTCACCGGTTGGATCGGCGTCGGCCGGACGGCGCCGACCACCGACAAGACGTCGGGAACCGCCGGCGGCATCGCGACCGAGGGGACGGTCGAGATCGACTGGCGCGTTTCGGTCGCGCCGGGGCTCGAAGGGTTGCAGGTCGCCGTCTTTGCGGTCCGCGGCGCGCGAGTCGCGGTGTCGACGACCGACCAGGCGGCCGAGTGGGAACGCCTGGTGAAGCCGGTTCTCGACGGCGATGCGGAAGGGGGCGAGGAGCGTCGCCAGGCGATCCGCGGACTGCTGCGCCGCGGCGGCTTCAAGCCGTCGGGCCGGAGCAAGCCGGCTCAGGAGTACCTGCTCGGCGTGCTGAAGCGCGACGGCCGACTGCCGCAGATCCTCAACGCGGTCGATGCCCTGAATGCCGTCTCGGTCGCCTCGGGCCTGCCGATCTCGATGCTGTCGCTCGATCGCTGCGGGACCGAGTGGCATCTGCGGTACGGTCGCGAAGGGGAGACGTTCGTCTTCAATTCGGCGGGGCAGGAGATCGACGTCGCCGGCGCGATCGTGATCGAAGGGGATGCCGAGAATCTGGTCGACCGGATCTCGGTCGGCTCCCCCGTGAAGGATTCCGCGTGGGGGAAGATCACCGAAGCGGATCGGGAGTTCGGCGTCTGTCTGTATGCGTCGGACGAGGCGATCGACGAAGGGACGCTGCGGCGCTGGGCCGAACGACTGGCCGAGGCGATCGCTCGCTCGACCGGCGGCAAGCGGAGCCCGGTCCGGATCGTCGGCGTCTGACGCACGGCGTCCCGATCAGATCGCTCGGGAACGGCCGAGCTATTCGTAGTCCCACTTCAGCAGCCACGGGTCGGCGGTCCGCTGCTGAAACGCGCGGAGCTTCTCGGTCATTCGCGCGAGTTCTTCGGCCCACGCCGGATCGTTCGCCAAGTTGGTCGTCTCGTCCGGGTCGTTCTCGAGATCGAACAGCTCGAACTCGGCGCGATGCAGATGGTCGCGGAGGGTACGGCGTCCGTAAACGAACGACTCCCCGCGCCGCAGCGCATCCCGCCAGGTCGCCGACTCGTGAAGATCGCTGGCGAATGGGTAGGGGAGTTCGTGCGCGAGGTTCCAGATCAGCTTCCGCTGCGGCTCGTGCACGACGCGCATCGGATAGTACATCGTCACCTCGTGAAAGGTATGCGAAGCGTAGAGCGTGCCGTCGTCGGTCGCCGGTCCCCCTAGCCACTGTGCCCAGCGCGAGGTCCCGTGCCGCTCGTTCGGCGCAAGCGGACCGGCAGCCGCTTCGAGCAGCGTCGGCATGAGATCGACGTGACTGTAGGGAACGGCCGAGACGGCTCCGGCCGGCACGACGCCGGGCCAGCGGACGATCAGCGGAATCGAAAGCCCCGGCTCGTAGCAGTTCGTCTTGGCTCCGCGAAACGCGATGCCGTGATCCGATGTGGCGATGACCAGCGTCCGTTCCGCTTGGCCGCTCGCTTCGAGCAGCTCCATCAGCCGTCCGACTCCGGCATCGAAGCGAGCGACCGCCTGGTGGTACTCCGCCAGCTCGGCGCGGCACGCCGGCGTGTCGGGAAGGAATGGGGGGACGACGACCTCGTCGGGCGTGAAGCGAATCGGCTCGATCCCCGGATAACCGCCGGGGCGATTGCCGAAGCGGTCGGGGCGCTCCGGCAGTTCGTCGTTGAAGCCCGCGCCTCGATGCGGATCGGCCGAACACCAATACAGGAAGAACGGCCGCTCGTCCTGCGACTCGAACAGCTCGCGACAGGCGTCGGCCATCGCGATCGAGGAGCGATGATCGGCAGCCGGCAGGACCGAGTCGAAGCGAAAGACGCTCTCGGGAGCGACGTGGAACTTGCCGATCCGAGCGGTCCGATAGCCGGCTCGACCGAGCACGACCGGCAGCGAGACGACCGAATCGAACGCGGCGAAGTGGTGAACCGAATGCTCATGGCCGTAGTGACCGTTGGCATGGTTGTGCAGCCCCGAGAGCATCACGCTCCGGCTGGCCGAGCAGCTGGCGGTCGTCGCGAACGCGGCGTCGAAACGGGTTCCGGCGGCCGCGAGCGCATCCAGATGCGGCGTGCGGGCGATCGGGTGGCCGTAGCAACCGAGATCCTTGCCGAGATCGTCCGCGACGATCAGCACGATGTTGGGGCGACGAACCGCAAGAGGCTCGTCGGGCGACGGCCGCTGCGCCGCGAGCGGACGCCGGTCGAATCCGATCAGCAAACAGGAAATCGTCAGCCAGCACGACAACCGCCGGATGAGCGATCGCCGACGACAGGAATCCGTTTCGCTTCGCATCGTCGTTTTCCCGGAAGTCCGATCGAACTCGTACGCGCCGGCGCGGCGCGTTCTGACGCCCCTGGCCATCGACCGCGGTTCATGATAACCCCCTGAGCATGACGTCGATCGAGTCGACTTCAGTCGCGACGCGCTGCCGTGCCTTGGTCGTCAGAGTCACCGCAGCGAGCAGCGTTTGCCGGACCGCGCGAACCGTCAGGTCCGTCGATGTCGTTCGCGTTCGCTCCCTTTTCGCCATGACTCGTGTTGCGGAAATCCGACAGGGTCTCGTTTGCCGTGTACGTTTCGCCGTTCGAGGATGCCGCACTGCGCCGTCGCGGTCACGGAAGGATCGCTCCGAGGATGGAGCGAATCGGGACCGGACGAGAGCGCTGCGGACCGGCTCGGAGGAGTCGGTAGGAACGGCGAAGGTCTCGCGACTTCGCCCCTGCACGGAGGTGCCCAGGCAGGAGCACGGCTGATGGCGACGATCGCGTCTCGCGGCGAACGACTTCGATTCACGGCGGCAGGCTGGCTGCTGGTAGTCGGCCTCGCCGGCTGCGGGAATCTTCGCCTTCCGGCGATCGATCCCAGCGGCGAGCGATTCCTGCTCCCCGCTCCTGCCTACACGACGCTCGCCGAAGCCGAGCCGGATCGCTCCCGCGGCGGCGTCTTTCCTTCTCCCGCCTTCACGCAGCCCCCGGTCCCGCCGCCGTGCGACGGTCTGCTCGGCAATCCGACCGGAGCCGGTCTCGCCGGACGTCTGCGCCCGGCCAAGCTCGGCGAACTGCAGGTCGTGCCGACGCAGGTCGTCGCTCCGGTCTCGAGCGAAGTGATCATCGTCGGCGGCATCTGCGGCACCAACGGCCGCTATGTCCCCGGCAAGACGCTCGAGTGGGTCCTCAGTCAGGAGAGCGTCGGGAATTTCGTCCAGGCGGGACGCGGCCCGTACGGCTCGCTCCAGCAGTTGATCCATCCGACCAACGGCAAGCGAAGCGCCAACTTCATCAAGACGACCGCCGCACGCAACGCTCAGGTGATCGATCGCGGGACCCCGTCGACCCTCGATGATGTCCCGGTTTCGGCCGGTCAAGGTTGGGTGACGATCACCAGTCCGAGCGAAGGCACCAGCCGCGTCACCGTCTGGTCTCCCGATGCCGAAGGCTGGGACAAGCGCCGCAAGACGAC
>CAZZBI010000074.1:6437-17487 GCA_964652385.1 uncultured Pirellulaceae bacterium
GTCGGGAAGCCTGCATCCGCTGACGGTCAGCGTCCGTCGCGAGTCGGACGGCGAACCGGTTCCCGGATGGCGAGTCGAGTACGAGGTGCTGCCGGGGAGCGTCCCGGCCGGCCTGGTGACCGGCACCGGTCAACTCGCCACCAAGGAAGCGGTCCTGACCGACGAGAACGGCAACGCGACGCTGATGATCCGTCAGCCTAACGATCTGCTCGGCCCCGGCACCTCGCAGGTGAAGATCGATCTGATCCGCCCCGAAAACCTTGCCGGCACTCGCGAGCGGCTGCGCGTCGCCTCGACCGTTTCGACCATCACCTGGTCGGCCCCCGCCTTGACGATCCGAGCCGAAGGGCCGAGCAGCAGCGGCCGCGGCGGCGAATTCGCCTATCTCCCCGCCGAAAACGTCCAGCTCGCGATCGGCCGCCCCGACGCGATCGAGATCCTCTCGTCGCAACCGAGCCCGACTCAGTTCGGGGCGAACTGGATCTGGAACCTCGCTCGTCTCGAACCGCACTCGACGACTCGAGTCGAGGTGGTGGTGCGAGCGGTCGGCCGCGGCAAGATCAAAACCTGCTTCACCGTCGCCGCGTCGAACGTTCCGTCTCAGGCCGAAGCCTGCGTCGAGACCGACATCGCGGTGACCTGCCTGAACTTCGCCTTCCTGAACGAACCTCGCGATGTCCGAGTCGGCGAAACGGCCGACTATCGGTTCCGGATCACCAACGACTGTGATCAGCCGCTGACCGGGATTCAGGTCGAAGCGGACTTCGATCCCGGTCTCTCGTTCGGCAACCAGCCGACGCCGATCGGACTCCCGCCGTTCGATCTGCTTCCGGGTCAGTCGGAAGAGGTGGCGCTGCCGCTCGTCGTGCTCGCTCCCGGCAATCAGTGCCTGCGAGTCGCGGTGTCGGCCGACGGCGGACATACGGTGCGGGCGCAGAGCTGCCTGGATGCCCGCGAGGTGCCGCGAGCGATGCTCGACGTCGAGATCCGAGGTCCGCAGCAGTTGACCCGCGGGATCGTGGCACCGTACGAGGTGCGGGTGATCAATCCGGGGAACGTCCCGGTCACCGGGGCCCGCATGGTCGCTCGCTTCTCGAACGAACTGAAGGTCGTCGGCTCGAACCCGGCCGGCCGCTTCGAACCCGAGGCGTTCGTGATCGATCTGGCTCCGCTCGATCCTCAGACCTCGACGATCATTTCGCTGGACCTCGAGGGGCTGACTCCCGCGACGGCGGTCTTCGAGGTGGTGGCCGAGGGGATCGGGGCGATCGATCGCGATCCGGTCGCCTCGCCGCTCCGCCCCTTCTCGATCGAGATCATGCCGGCTCGCGGCGACATCGTCGAGGAGTTCCCGGGGCGGATCGTTCCGCCGGGCGAACCGATCGGTCCGGCGGTTCCGAACCCCGGTCCGACCGTGCCGCCGATCGGAGGCGGCTCGGGGAACCTCGGCAATCCGCCGACGACGGCCGGCAACGGTCGCCTGGAACTCGCGCTGACCGAGCTGGTCGACCCGGTCGATCGCGGTGGCGAGACGTTCGTGATCGTGACGCTTCGGAACGTCGGTCAGGGAGCGGATAGCGAGATCGAGGTGACCCTCGGTCTGCCGGCCGGACTGCAGTTCGTGCAAGCCGATCAGGGGACGCTGAACTTCGCTCAGGATCC
The DNA here is from genome assembly GCA_964652385.1 of uncultured Pirellulaceae bacterium. Taxonomy (GTDB): domain Bacteria; phylum Planctomycetota; class Planctomycetia; order Pirellulales; family Pirellulaceae; genus UBA11682. Next base: position 8,100 of record CAZZBI010000074.1, read on the forward strand.
GCGGTTCCCCGATCTGCTCCGGGCGACGCGCCGCGAGATGCGTCCCGGCGATGTCCTGACCGCACGGATTCAGCTGCGAGCGATCGCGGCGGGAGATCAGGTGATTCAGGCGGCGGCCGCCAGCACCGGCTCGGTCGACCCGATCGCCGCCTCGACCGCCATCACGGTCAACCCGTAAGCGGTCTCACCCGTGGTCGATGGCGGTTGACCGCAGGGGGAGAGTCGCTCCCCCCGCGGCCGGCCGACGCCCGATCGATCGCACGGGAGGGGGACCGGCGGAGCGATTCGCCTCTTTTTCGCTCCCACGCGAAACCTGCCTGTCATTCGGCGGTTAGATGCGTGTCGGATTGCGCCTCGAGAAGACGGGGATCGCATTCTTGCGGTCGGCGCGGCCGACGGCACGGACTCTCCGTAATCAGTCAGGATGCTCGGACCAGGGACGTCGTCGTTCGGAACGGGGGAGCGAGCCGGCCCTGGGTCGGGGAGTGGCCGCGCGGTCCCTCGGGTTCCGAGCCCCTCGACTCGATCCGCCGCAGGATGACGCGGCCGGTCCACGAGTGCTGACCGCCGCGAGTCGATGACCGGCATGAGTCGCTGGGCGATTCGGTCGTCGGTCGCGGGGCTCTTCGGGACGGGAGCGTCGCGAGGAGCAACGCCGAGCAGCTGGCGGAGAGCGTCGCGAGGGGTGCGAACAGCGCGCGTGCCTTGCGACGAACGCGACCGACCTGGATGGGGTGGGGTGAGGTTTGAACCTATCGGAATCCGCGGCGTGGCTTGCCCGCCGATACGAGCTGATCGATCCGGACGTGCGGCTGATGCTGCAGGTCCGGAACGACAATGCCGCGGCTTTCGAGGAGCTGGTGAAACGCTACCAGTCGCGACTGATCGCGATTCTGGACCACTTGGTTCCGCACCATGAGATGGGTGAGGAGCTGGCTCAGGAAGTCTTTCTGCGGGTCTACCGGGCGCGAAAGTCGTACGTGCCGGGAGCCAAGTTCTCGACCTGGCTCTTCACGATCGCCAACAACGTCGCGAGCAATGCGATCCGCTCGCTCTCCAAGCGCAAGGAAGTGCAACTCGGCAGTTCGGCGCTCGGCCAGTCGGGACCGCTCCGACTGGAGTCTCTCGCCCCGGCCGGCAGCGGTTTCATGCCGGCTCGCGTCGCCGACCGGGCGGAGCTGACCGAAGCGGTCCGTTCGGCGATCGCCCGCCTGAACGAACGGCAACGGATGGCGCTGCTCCTGTCCCGCTTCGAAGGGATGAGTTACGAGGAGATCGGCGAGACGATGGGGCTGTCGGTCCAGGCGGTCAAGTCGCTGATGAGCCGGACTCGCGAGAAGCTGCGGCGGATGCTGGAGCCGTACGTGGAACATGGCCGCGGCGTCGCGGAATCGCGAGACGACCGAGCCGACGATGACGACGACGACGGGAGCGTGGTCGACGACGTTCCGGCCACCGAGGCCGATGCACCGGGCGATGCCGAGGCAGGAAAGTCTTGAACCCGGCGCGAGCGACGGCCACAATCGAGGTCGCTCGCCGCCCAACGTTTCGCGAGTCGCTGCATGACGACCGATGACCGACCGATCGATCCTCCGCCCGACGACGCCGACGCGCCGGCCGATGCGGAGCATGACGACCTGGTCGCCTATCTCGACGGCGAGCTGTCGGCCGACGACACCGCTCGAATCGACCGCCGTCTGACGGAAGAGCCGCGATTGCGCCAACGACTGGCGACGCTGCAGCAGTCGTGGGACCTGCTCGAAGCGATCCCGCGGTCGAACGTCGCCGAGAGCTTCACGCGCAGCACGCTCGAAATGGTCGCGCTCTCGGCGCAGCATGAATTGGCTCAGGCGCGCCCGACGGGGCGTCGTGGTCGGCGCGGCGGCTGGCTGCTGATCGGCTCGCTGGCGGTCGCCGCTTCGTTCGCCGGCTTTCTCGCGGTCCGCTATCGCCTTGATCAGAGCAATCGCAAACTGATCGATGACCTGCCGGTGATCGAGCGAGTCGATCTGTATCGGAACGTCGGCGATATCGAGTTTCTGGTGCGACTCTCGGAAGAAGGACTGTTCGATGCGCCGACGGCGGATGGGGAATGAGCCGAATCGCGTGACGATCGGCGCTCGATGGGCGCTCGGTCTCCTCACGCTCGCCTCCGGCTCGCTCGGAGTCGCGGCATCGTGGTCGCTCGGCAGCGACCGCCGTGGCGCCGACAACGTCGCCGCCGAGTCCGAAGCGAACACCGAAGGGACCGCTGCAACGACCGCGTCCCCTTCGCCAGGAGCTCCCGCGACGCCGACCGAGACGAAAGCCGAAACCGGTTCCGGTGCCGCTTCAACGCCCGCTTCTCCCGCGTCGCCGGCTTCCTCCGCTCCCTCGCAGGACGATCCGCAACTCCTTCCGGCGTTGCCGACCGATCCGTTCGAGGTCCGCTCGTTGCCCGAAGAGCGGAAGGAGACGCTATCGCGCCGGCGCGAGCGGTTCGATCGCCTGGCGAACGACGAACAGGAACGACTCCGCCGCCTGCACCGCGAACTGACGCGACGCAACGACGCTCGGGCATTGGAAGAGGTGCTGCTCAACTACAACCGCTGGCTCGAATCGCTGACCAGCATCCAGCGAGCCGAGCTGGCCGATCTGACGATCGAGGATCGGATCGCACGCATCAAGGAACTGATGCGTCTGCAGGAGGAACAGACCCTCCGCGACCTGGCCGCCAGTGTCGGACGAGCCGACATCGAGCAGATCGGGCGCTGGACCAACCTGATGGCGGAACGGCATGGCGACGTGCTGCTGGTTCGCATCGAGGAGCACCGCCGCAACATGCCGGCGAACTGGAGTCGCTTCTTTGCGAACCCGCCGGTCGAACCGGCCGCTCGGGCCCGCTGGCTCGCGTTCGCCATGATGGCGCTCCCTCCCGCCGTGATCGCCGATGTCGTTTCGGACGACGACATGGCGACGCTCCGCAGCAGCCTCGGCGACCAGGCTCGAAGCGTGCTCGATGCCGATCTGACCGAGGAAGAGCAGATCGCGCAGGTCGGTCGCTGGCTCGCCGCCGACTTTGCCAGTCGTATGCGAGCCGGCATCTCGTCGGCCGAACTCGAACGGTTCTTCGCCGAAGACCTCGACGACGCGACCCGAGCCGAACTCGACCAGAAGTCCCCCCAGGACCGGCTCGAACGACTCCGCGATCTCTATCTCCGTCGCGGCTTCGGTCGAGGCTCGCGGCGTTTTCCGAACTCGCCGCCCGAGGGGCCGACGCGCCCCGAACGCCCCGCTCTCGAACGGACTTCCCCCTCGTCCGAAGATCGCACGGAGCGTGACGAGCGGTACTGAGCGGTCGTCGGGCGGAAGTCCGCTGACGAAAATTCCGCATTCCCGCGGATCACCATCTTGCGAGGATCTCGGGATACGGGGATCATTAGGTCAACAACCCAGGGTAAACCCGGCGATAATAGGGTCAACGTTCGGCGAGCAGCAGCTTGTCGACCCCCGAAGGTTGGAAAATCGAAATCGATCTTGGGCCCGGTGTGGGCAGTCGTGTCGGCTATCCCCGTCGCCGACCGACGCTCGCCCGGGCCCTTTTCGTGCGCCGATCGAAGGACGCGAGCCGCTCTGCGGCGAGCCCATGGACGATCGCCGTCGCGGCGGTTCGAGCCGCGAGACGCCGCGGCCGACACTCGCGAGCCGCCGGCGCGGCTCGATCCGAGCGCCCCTCGTCGCTCCGGTCTCGCTTTCGATTCGCCCCTTTGCTCCGGCGATCCCGCCCTCGTGTCGCCGCTCAGGCGATCATCGAGCGGACGACCGAGCGCGAGTGGGCGAGGATCTCGTGGAACGGCTGTCCTTCGAGCTCCTGGCCGAAGAGTTCGAGTTCCAGGTAGCCGTCGTAGCCGATGGTGCCGAGCTTCTCGAGAAACGACTCGAGCGGCAGATTGCCGGTTCCGAGCAGGCAGCGATTCTGTTCGTCGGAGGGGGGATCCTTCGAGTCGGCCAGATGGATCAGACAGATTCGCGAGCGGTGTCGTTCGAGCCACAGCGGCCAGTCGGGATTGCGGCAGATGTGGTAGTTGTCGAAGACCAACTTGACGTGCGGCGAGTCGAGCTCTTCGACCCAGGTCAGCAGATCGGGGACCGACTCGGCGATCGACCAGCGTTGACCGGCCGCCGGATCCATCGGCTCGATCCCCAGCACGACTCCCAAGCGTTCGGCGTGCGGCAGCAGGCGACGCATCGCTTCGTTGAACAGACGCCACGAGTGCGGCCGCGTGTGACCGGCCCGCGAACCGGAATGGACGACCAGACATCCGGCTCGCAGCGCCGCCGCCGCTTCGATCAGCTGGATCGCATCGGCGACGCACGACTCGTACGACTGGACTTCGTCGCCGGTGAAACCGCCGGCCCATTGCAGACTCGACACGCTCAGCCCGAACTCGTCGAGCATCTCGATCGCCTTCTCGACGCCGAACTCGAGGAGCTTGTCGCGAAAGAGGCCGATCCCCTCGTAGCCTTCCTGCCGGACGGCGATGACGTCGTCTTCGAAGCTCGTTCGCGGCGACATCAGCTGACTGGCGGCAACGCGAATCCGAGGTCGCCGATCCATGCATCCACCGTTGCGAATCGAGGAGCGATCGCGAAGCGCGAGCGACGGTAATCCCGGACTTCGACGAGCCGATCGAGCGGAGGGTTCGTCGCGGTCCGCGAACCGAGGCGTCCAATCTACGGCGGCGGCACGGTGGCGAAAAGAGCGCGGCCCCCGCGGCTCGCGGAGTGCTGGCGTCGCGAGGGGGCGGCGCGGTCAACCCTGGGAAATTCAGCGGTCTGCAGCGATTCTGACGGCCGGTCGAATCGTTCGTCACGCCTCTCGCCGAACGGGCGCGGCAGGCGCCGCGTTCGGTCCGCGCGCGACGACGGCCTCGAACTTCCGCGCCGGAAGATCGAGGCCGTCAGGGATTGCGTCCGTGCGGCGGGCGAGCGATGGCGCGAGGCCGGCGAGCGGCAACTCGGCGGCGCCGCTCCGCTTCGGTCACTCGGCGCAGGCGGCTCGCTCAGCGGAGCAGCTTGTCGAGTTCGTCGCCGAGTTCCGCGGCCGACTCCATCACCTTCACGACCTTTCCGTCCGCTCCGATCAGGATGAGCGTCGGGAAGTTGACCAGACCGAAACGCGCGGCGAGAGCGCCGTCGACGCCGTCGCCGTCCATCAGCTGCGGCCACGCGACTCGCTTCCCCTGCAGGAAGCTCTTCACCTCGTTGCGTTCCATGTCGACGTTCAGGCCGACGAACTGGAGCCCCTTCGAGGCGTACTTGGCCTGCAGCGACCGCAGCGTTTCGAACTCGGCGACGCACTGATCGCACCAGGTGGCCCAGCACTGGATGACGATCGGCTTGCCGCGCATCGATGCCAGATCGAACGGCTTGCCGTCGAGATCGGTGCCGGCGAGCGAGGCGGCTTGGCCGACGGCCGTCAGCCGCCAGACCGCTCCGCGCGCCTTGGCCGCGCTGTCGCTGTCGGCGTACTTTTCGGCGATCGTGCGGTAGCGAGCGAGCGCCTGTTCGGTGCGTCCCGAGATCTCGTCGACGAAGGCCAGTTCACGCAGCGCCTCGGCGGCGACCTCGCTGCTGGCGAAGTCGACGGCGAACTTCTCGAGATCGGCCGACCACTTCTTCTGTCGCTCCTCGTACTGCTCCGCCGTTTCCGCCGGCGTCGTCATGTAGCGGAGTTCGATCGCGCGATAGTTGGCATAGGCGAGCCCGTCGGCGGGAGCGGCATCGCGGGTGAGCGTCGCGGCGAGGTCGGCCAAACGCTTCGGGGCGTCGGTCAGTTCGCCTTGCTGAGCCGCGACGTAGATCGCGTCGGTCGCCTGTCGGATCCAGTTCACCTTGTCCGCCGGATCGGTCGCGGTTCGCGACAGGGCGACGAGCTGGTTGAGATAGCCGTTGAAGGCGGTGGCGCGAGCGGCCGGCGTCTTGGCCTCCTGCAGCTGCGCCTCGAACTTGCCGAGCTCGAGCAGCGCCGCCTGCATCTCGGGGCCGAACCCGTCGACGCCGGGCGCGCCGCCGGGCCCTTCGTTTTCGCGGGTGCTGGCGACCTGCTGGATGAAGACGCTCCCCTGAGCCATCGCCTGCCCCGATACGAGCGACTCCGGAGCATCGACGACTCGCCAACCGTCGCCCAGTCGGACGAGCGTGCCGACCGCCAGCTGGCGATGCTGCCCGTCCTGCTCGATCATCGCGGTGACGCTGTCGTAGAAGACGATGTCGCGAGTCGCTCCGTCGGTCCCTTCGGGAAGCAGCGACGGGCGCGTGCCGCCGAAGTACTCCCACTTGCCGGTCGGCCCGACGACGGTCTGAGCGGCGGCGAAGCTGTCGAACTTGGCTCGCGCCTCGGTGATCCGACGCTCCAGTTCGGTCCGCTGCCCTGCGGCGACGCCGAGCGCATCGAGATCTTCCTTGCGGAGCAGCACCGCGGCAAACCGCGCGGCATCCTTGTCTCGAACCGCCGCCACGATCTCGGCGGTCACCTCCTCGGCGGAGATCGTCTTCCAGGAATCGATGCGGCCGTCCTCGTCGGGATCGAGTCCCCAGCGGGTCCCGGCGGTGCCGAGCCAGCGGTACTGATCGGCTCGCTCGTCGCCGTCCGAATCGATGTCGCGATAGACCTCGACACCATCCTTGTAGTAGCACCACTGGTCGAGCTTGTCGTCGCCGTTGGAATCGACGAAGCGGCGGAGCGTCTTGTTCGCCTCGTCGCGCACGATCCAGCCGCGCTGTCCGATCGCGGCGGCGCTCTCGACCTTGCATCCCGCCTGCTGCGCCTCGGTCGGTCGGTCGTAGTCGATCCCTTTCTGGAGCGGCGCGAGCTTGAGCGCTTGAGCAACCGTCGGCGGCGCGGCGGTCGGCAGCGGCGCCGAGGCCGGCAGCGCGACGACGATCGCTGCGGGAACGGGAGCTGCGGAGGCGGGGGAGACCGGAGCGAGCGACGCGAGCGTCAGAGCGGCTCCCGTGAGCACCGCTCGGGGATTGCGTTTCGGGGCGGGAAATCGAGACGGCGGGAAGGGGGACTGTGTCACGGGCGTTCACTCCTGCTTGCCGTAACCTGCGACCGGGCTCGACGGACCTCCGCCCGTCGCCACGACCGTCTATAGCAGAAACGACCGGCGGCTCAAACGCGGATCGCTCCGTTCGGCAGGTTCGGCAAGCGGCGTCGACCTCGAGGCGCGGCTTGCAGCGGACTGCGGGGAGCGGCGACCGTGGCCGATAACCAAGGCTCCCGAGTCGAACGGCCGGTCGATCGCGGCGGGGCTCCCGCGGATCGGCCCGGCACCGCTCGGTCCTCGGGAACCCGAGATCGGCCAGGGGACAAGAGACGCGGGCCGAGGAGGAGCGAGAGAACACCGAGCGGTTCGTCCGCGAATCTCGGGCGGCGCAGGGCCGGTCCGAGTGCCGTCGCGGGGAGAGGACCAGCCGAGACTGATCCGGCGGCCGTGCGACGGACGGACTTTGGCCGCAGGGATCGACAGAAGCGGATCCGGGCAGAGGGAACGCGAACCCCTTTGACAGCCGCGCATCCGTTTCTAGAATGACCCTCCGCTCATCGGACGCCCAGCGTCCGGCGAGCCGAGCGTGAAACGGGCGTGTAGCTCAGTTGGTTAGAGCACGTCGCTGATAACGACGAGGTCTCAGGTTCGAATCCTGACACGCCCACTCGAATCGCCGGTCTTCGGGACCGGCGGTTCATTTGTCCGATCGAGGCATCGCGAACCCGGATCCTGACCGACCGGTTCGGCGAGCCGACTGAGGACGCACGACGATGGAACGATCGATCCGCTCGCGACCTGGTCGCGGCGGAACGGGCCATCGCTCGAAGCAAGGCCCGGGGACGTAGCTCAATTGGGAGAGCACCGGCTTTGCAAGCCGGGGGTTGTCGGTTCGATCCCGATCGTCTCCACTACGGAACCAGTCGCCTGGTGCGGCGGATTCCGGATCGCAAGGCAGCCTCGGCTGCGATTGCGAGCGACCGGCACCGCGTCGGATACGATCCTCGAGATCGACCGATCGGAACCGCGAGCAGGCCGGTCGAAACCGGTTCGGTCGAGGCGAGGATCACGAGCTGCGGCTCGGTTCCGGGCAGCGACCGACGAGCGTTTCGAGCGGAAAACAAGGGGTTCGCGAGAAGCTCGGAGATCCTTCCGAAAAACTTCTCGAAGGGCCTTGAGCGAGAACGGCGGATCGATATACTTCGCTCTCTCGCTGACGGAAACGCGGCTCGCACGAGTGCGAAACGCGACTCCGGAAGCAGGCAAGTCACGACGGTACGAGCGACTCCAGTCGCTGCCGCCTGACGAGCCTCGACCTCGCCGCAGGGCGAGTCGATTGCAGCCTGGCGGCTCGCACGACTCCTCCTCGCCGAAGTCGAAAAAAGTCTCGGGTCGGCCTTGACGGCCGCCCGGCGACTCGGATAGATTGGCCCCTTCGACCTTGCGACATCAAGCCAAGAGAGTGCTTCACGAAGCCTTCTCTTCGCCTGATGGGCGAGGAGCACCTTCGGGTGCTTCGTTCTTTGACAATTCGGTTGTGGGTAATGACGGCATCTCGAGCCAGGGTACACGCCGTCCCTTGCCTTCGGGCGAGTGACGGATGGGGTATTCTGAGCAGCGCTTAGTTCGAAATAAGATCGTGAGATCGTTACCTGGTAGTGTCACCGGTATCGGTACGACCGGTTGTCGCCCCGCAAGAGTCGACTCCGAGAGGACTGGATATTGGTGGTCAAGCTACTAAGGGCGCATGGGGGATGTCTTGGCGTCGAGAGGCGATGAAGAGCGTGGAAGTCTGCGAAAAGCCTGGGGAAGCTGACAAACGAGCGTTGATCCCGGGATCCTCGAATCGGCGAACACTGAATCCATAGGTGTTCGTGGCGAACCCAGCCAACTGAAACATCTCAGTAGCTGGCGGAAAATAAAGAAAAATCGATTCCGTAAGTAGTGGCGAGCGAAAGCGGAACAGCCCAAACCGAGAGGGTTTCCTTCTCGGGGTTGTAGGGCCTTCCATATGGGAGTTACAAAGCAGCATCTAGCGGAACGGCTTGGAACGGCCGGCCATAGCGGGTGACAGCCCCGTACGCGAAAGATGACTGCCTCTCGGAAGGTACCTGAGTAGGTCGGGTCACGTGAAACCCCGACTGAATCCACGGGGACCATCCCGTAAGGCTAAATACTCCTCGACGACCGATAGCAAACTCAGTAGGGCGACTGAAAGATGAAAAGAACCCCGACAAGGGGAGGGAAAGAACCTGAAACCATGCGCCTACAAGCGGTCGGAGCACTATTCAATAAGTGTGACGGCGTGCCTTTTGCATAATGATCCGGCGAGTTACCGTTTACGGCTCGGTTAAGGC
>CAZZBI010000075.1:0-16922 GCA_964652385.1 uncultured Pirellulaceae bacterium
CGTCTGACCTTGTCGAGTCTGGCCGACTCGCGCGGGGAACTCCCGATGCCGTCCGGCCTTCCGCCGTTCGCCGGTGCCCGAGTCGATGTGGGAGGAGTCGTCGGCGGTTTCCTGCGACTGGACAACCAGGGGGGCACTCGGGCGTCGATGGCGAGCGACGATCTGAAGCGATCGCGCAGTCTGATGGCCGAGGATCGCGGCTGGCTGGCCGGAGGCTGAGCCGCGGCGGAAACTGCCGATCGCCTCGTCGCAGGCCGTCTGCCGATCGCTCGGTCGACCGCCCCGGAGGAAGTCCTCCGCGGGCGGTCGCTCTCGTTTCGAGCGGACAAGTCGCGGGACACGGATACGATCATCCCTCTTTTCCCCAACGAGACCCTCCCCGAAAGCGCCTGAGCCCCTTACGGTAAGGCGTCTCGGTAACCGGACGGTCTCGGACGACCGATTCCCGGCCGAACCGCAGGGATTCGTCGAGCATCGGGGGACAGTCATCTTGAGAGGGGCGGGCGTTCGGTTCGTCGCGTGCGGTCGTCGGTTCGGGAACGAGACCGTTCTCGAGCGGATCGATCTCGACATCGCGGCGGGCGAGTTCGTCGCTCTGCTGGGACCGAGCGGTTGCGGCAAGTCGACGATGTTGCGACTGGTCGCCGGACTCGATCGCCCGACTTCGGGGAGCGTTCAGGTCGGGGGTACCGACGCCGAATCGGCCGCCAAGGCGGACCGCCGTCGCGGCCGCCGCGCGTTCGTCTTTCAGGACCCGGCCCTGCTTCCGTGGCGATCGGTCGCCGGCAACGTTCGCCTGCCCGAAGAGCTCGCCGGTCGCGCGGTCGATCCGCAGCGTCTGAGCGATCTGCTGGAACAGGTCGGCCTTCGCCCGAGCGACGCGTCGAAGCTCCCGCGGCAGCTTTCGGGCGGCATGCGAATGCGAGTCTCGCTCGCCCGAGCCTGGATGACCGACCCGGAACTTCTGCTCATGGACGAGCCGTTCGGAGCGCTCGACGACGTGCTTCGCCAGGAACTCGGCAATCGCCTGGTCGCGTCGTTCGAGCGACGTCGTCCGACGGTCCTGTTCGTGACGCATCAGGTGGCCGAAGCGGTGGCGCTGGCCGATCGAGTCGTCGTCATGGCGACGCAGCCCGGGCGGATCGTCGACGAGGTTCGAGTCCCCTTCGGCAGACCTCGATCGCGCGAGCTGGCGACCGACCCCGAGTTCCATCGCGTCGTCGCCGAACTGCATGCGTCGCTCCGACGTGCGACGCGGTCGGAGCGGGGAGAGGACGAGACGACGACCGAGCTGATCCGCCGCGAAGGGCGGACGGGAGGCTCGGCATGAAGCGGCGTTCCGATCGCTCGGTCCGAAGCCGGCGGCCCGGCGCCGATCGCGGCTCGGCAACGCAACGACGAGGGCGAGTCGTCGGTGCGCTGCTGCCTCCGGTGATCGCAGGAGTCGTTCTGGTCGTCGCGTGGGAGGGAATCGTCCGCCTTTGGTCGCTGCCGAAACTGATCCTGCCGAGTCCGTGGGATGTGGTCGCCGCCGGAGCGGCTCAGCGTCGCGAGCTCGTCGGAGCCTTCGTGGTGACGTTGACCGAGGTGCTGGTCGCGTATGCGGCGAGTCTGTTCGTCGGCGGCGTGACGGCGATCCTCTTCGCGCAGTTCCGACCGGTGCGTGCCGCACTCTATCCGTTCGCGGTCTTTCTCAAGACGCTGCCGATCATCGCGATCGCGCCGCTGATCGTCATCTGGATCGGGCACGGATTCTGGGCGGTGGTCGCGGTTGCCGGCTTGGTCAGCTTCCTGCCGATCTTGACCAACATGACCGAAGGGCTCCTCGCCGTTCCCGCGCCGCTGCAGGATCTGCTCCGCCTGTACGGTGCCTCTCGACGCCAGCGACTGATCAAGCTGCAGCTCCCCAATTCCCTTCCGTTTCTCGTCGCCGGGTGCAAGATCGCGAGTGTCGGCTGCGTGCTCGGAGCGGTGGTCGGCGAGATCTTCGTGGGAGTCGTCTCGCGCCCGGGACTCGGTTGGACTATCTACGAGAAGCGGGATACCGACGTGTCGGGGATGTTCGTGGCGATTCTCCTGTCGGGGCTGCTCGGTATCGCGCTCTTCTTCGCGACCAGCATCATCGGCGACCGTCTGTTACTCTATTGGCGCGACCCGACCGTCGACGAACGGCGATGAGCGTCGATCGTGCGATCGGGAATGAAGCGAAACGGTCCTGCATCCGGTCACGCGCCCGCGGCAGGCGGAAGTCAGGTGAGGGGAATCGATGCGAGTCCGAGGGGATCGACGACAGTTTCTCGGAGCGGTCGTCTCGGGCGGAGCGGCGTTGCTGTTCGGCTGCGGCAAATCGGAGCGTGCCGCGGATCGCTCCGCAACGCCGGGACGCACCAAGGTTCGGCTTGCGCTGAACTGGTTTCCCGAACCGGAGCACGGCGGGTTCTACGCGGCGCTGCTGGCCGGAGACTTTGCCGCGGAAGGGCTCGACGTCGAGATCGTTCCAGGAGGGCCCGGAATCCAGGTCATTCCGCAGCTCGTTCGCGGGGCGGTCGAGTTCGGACTGGCCAGCGCCGATCAGGTGCTGGTCCAGCGCGGACAGGAAGCGGATGTCGTGACCCTCTTCGCACCGCTCCAGACCAATCCGCGGTGCATTCTGGTGCATGCTTCCAGCGGCATCACGAACTTCGATCAGCTGCGGGACGTGACGTTGGCGATCGGCGCGGGGCAGCCGTTCGTCCGTTACCTCGAAAAGCATGCGCCGCTCGAAGGGGTCCGCATGGTTCCCTACACCGGTCGACTCGCGTCGTTCCTGTCCGATCCGAAGAGCGCCCAGCAAGGATTCGTCTTCAGCGAGCCGGTCTTTGCGGAGCGGGAAGGGGTGCGCGTCAACGTGCTGAAGCTCTCGGAGCTCGGCTTCGATCCGTATGCCAGTTGCGTCGTGACGACGCGCCGATTGCTCGACGAACGCCCCGAGATCGCCTCGGCGTTCGTCCGCGCCTGTCGACGGGGCTGGGAGCGTTATCTCGACGACTCGTCGGCCGTCGATCCCGAACTGATCCGCCTCAATCGGGAGCTCGATGCCGAAGGGTTGCGGGCGGCGCACGAGTCGCTTCGGCCGCTCTGTCAGCCGGCCGACGGGCGGCCGCTGGGAAGCATGACGGCCGAACGCTGGAATCGCCTGCGCGACCAGTTGGCTGATCTCGAGTTCATTGACCGGGCGATGTCGGCCGACCAGGCGTGGATCGAGCGGATCGACTCGTCCGGCGACGCGTCGGAATGAAGTCGGTTCGGACGATGCGACACGGCGACCGCGTGACACTCGGCTCGGTCGGGTTCGTGACGGCGTTCCCCTCGCGGGGCGAATCGACGATCTTCCTGCCTGCGGTCGCTAGGTAGATCGACAGGCAAGTCGGTGCTGATCGGATCCGAGGTCGGAGAACGGCGTGAGCGGAAACTGCGAACCGGTCGAGACGTTGACGGTCGACGGCATTCGTCTGCATGGTCTGCGGTTGATGCCGACCGATACGGGACCGATGTCGGGGCTGGTCGTTCTGACGTGGCATGGTGTCGGAGGGAACTTCTATTCGACTCACCTGTTTCGCGACGCCACGACTCGCCTGAGACAACTGGGAGCCGAGGTCGTCTGGACCAACAACCGCGGCCATGACGGTTGGTCGATCGGACCGACCGGGCCGCGCAAGGGATGCGGCGCGGCATTCGAGTGCGTCGCCGATTGCCGCCTGGATGCGGCCGCCTGGGAGAGTTGGACCGAACGGCACTTGGGCTCGCGACCGATCGTCCACTGGGGACACAGTCTCGGAGCCGTGAAGTCGATCTTCGCCGTCGCGAGCGAACGGCGCGCCGCGGTCCGGGGAGTGATCGCGAGCTCCCCTCCCCTGCTCTCGTTCGAACGATTGCGTCGGGGAGCCCAGTCGTCCGCGTTTCTCGCCGCCATCGAACTCGCGACGCGCACCGCCGAAGAGGATCCCGAGCGACTGATCCGAGTGACCCATCCGTTTCCGCTCTGGATCGCGGCCGGGGCGTATCTGGACAAGTACGGTCCCGGCGAGCGCTACGACGTATTGCGTCTGATCGAAGGGATCGCGATACCGCTGCTGTTCACCTACGGCGAATTGGAACTGCGCCAGCCGACCGACGCGTTTGCGGAGGTCCTATCGCTCTTGGCGCCGCTTTGCGATGACCAGCAGCGCCGCTTTCGCGAGGTGCCTCGCGCCAATCACTTCTATGCGCAGGGAGCGAACCGCCTGGCCGATGAAGTGATCGAGTTTCTCGAGGCGATGGTGATCGACTGAGGGACGCTGTGTCGGCGACCTGTCGCGGCGTCAGCCAAGAGGGCTCTGCGTCTTGCCAGCCCGAAGCGCCAAGCGCAGGGGCTCTTCGTGCCTCGGTTCGAAGAATGCCTTGCCGTTGGCACGCGTCGTCCCCGACGCGCGGCCGTGCGACGGTGGTCGTTTCTGACGGGGCGACGTCCATTCACGTAACCCCGGGCGCTCCGTACCCCGGGGCGGGTGCGCTCGAAGATCGATGAAGCTGCGAAGCGGTTGCCGCAGCACAGCGAAACCATGCCTCGGCCTCGGAGAGGCCGGGCCCACGCCGACGGCCGGCAGCGTCACCGCCCCGACCTGCCTGAAGCGGAACGCCGAGATCAGGCCTCGCCGAGAAACGCTGCGAACTGAGGTGGATCGCATGACTTGGACTCCGCGGATGACCTCCCCCCGTTCGTCGGCGACCCTCCGGGAGCGCGAGCGAACTCGCTGAGGCATCCCCCCAGGGCGCGGCTGGTCGGCTCGACCGGATCGCGCCTAGAGTTGCCAAGACAGGACGCGGTTCGACGAATCGGTTCCTGTTCGCAACCTAGCCGGAGTCGCAACATGAACGTGCAGATCACCGACCGAAAGGGACTTCTCGGAGCTTCGCTCCGAAAACTGGCCGAACGTCGGCTGGAGTTCGCCCTGCAGCGTTTCGCATCGCGGATCCGTTCCGTCCGATTGGTCGTCGACGACATCAACGGGCCTCGCGGCGGCATCGACAAGACCTGTCGCGTGACCGTCGGTATCCGAGGGATTCCGGTGCTGGTCATCAGCGATCAGGACTCGGAGCTTGCCAAGTGTCTGTCGCGAGTCGCCGATCGCCTCGGTGCGACGGTGTCGCGCGAGGTCGAACGGCTGACGCGTGTCGATCGGCAGCGTCCGGTGGCGTTCGATATCGCCTCGACGGCGGTCAACCACGCGGTCTGACCGCATCGAGGTCGACATCTCGCGATCGTTCTTAGGTCGCGGCTCGCTCCCTCCGAGACGTCTGCCGGTTTCCGGCGGCGAGTTGCCGGGGGGAGCGAGAGATCGTCGCGCAGCGTGGCGAATCGCGTTGCCGATCGGCCGATCCGATTCGCCGTCTCGAGATCGACGAATCGGTCGGCTCAATTTTCGGCGTGCCGGAGTGATCGGCTGCGTTCGCTCACGCCGTCTTGGCTGCTTGCTCGGTCGTTGTTTTCGGGCGGAACGTTCCGACCGGTCCGTCGACCGCCAGCGGGACATCCGGAGCGACTCCCAGCCACCAGCCGAGACGTCCGGTCCATGAGAGGGACGACGTCCAGCGGTCGAGAATCGCACGAGTCCGAACGACGTCCGGGTCGTTCACGTCGCCGATCTCCTTGAGCACGTCCGACATCCCGCCGACTCGCGCCGACAGACCGAGAGCCAGCGCGAAGTTGCAGCGATGATGAGGCGGCAGATCATCGCGCGTCCGGATTCCCCCGGCCGACATCTGGTAGCTCCGAAAGACGCGGATCGCGTCGTCGTAACGCTCGCAGCGCATCAGGCAGACGCCGGTCGCGTTGAGCAATTCCGGGCTCTGCACGTCGAAGTTGGTCAGCAGCGCGAGCGCCTCGTTCGCCTTGCCGGAGTCGGCCAGTTCGGTCACCTTATCGAGCAGCCGATCGACGGAGGTCGGATCGGAAGCGGAATAACGAATCGTTCGAGACATGAGTCAGTTCCTCGGGCCGGCGGAGGCCGCTCGACGAGCTGGCCGAAGATACGCCGGCGGTCCGTTCGGTTGCGAAGAGCGATGCCGTCGATCGACGCGGCGATCGGACCTCGAACGGTCGCGCGAACGTCTCCCCTGCCGACCGGTCGCCAATGAACGGGCCCCGTTCCTGGGGCCGCGGTGCGACACGATCCGTCGTCAGGCGGAGCAGGCGAACCGGTGCGGTCCGAAGAATGCCGCGGCGGACGAACCGCTCACTCGCGCAGCAGGACCGACAGACGGACCAGCGTGATCGCCGGTCGAGGTGGGACGCCACCGAGGGCATCGATCCGGGATCCGGACCAAGCCGCGGTGACCGAACCGAAGACGATCGTCGAGACGACCCAGGTGTCTCGCGAATCGACGGCGACGCGAGGAGATCCGGCGCCGTTTCGGAGGGCCGAACTGACCGGAGCCCGTACCTCGTCGACCGCCGTCGCAACCGAGGTTGCGTCGCTTCGTCGAGCGTCCGTTCCGACCGTGTCCGGGGCGAACCCGCCTTCGCCGAACAGGGAGGTACCCGATCGTTCCGAATCGATACGCAGCGGCGCCGAAATCGCGACGGCCCACGGCGTGAAGAGCAGCGGGAGCAGCAATGCGATCAGCCGACGGTCGAACCGACTCGTTCGGTCGCTGGGGACCGACGGTGTACCGAATCGGGGAACGTTCGCGCTGGAATCGAGTCGCTTCAAGGGGGCGGGGTCCGTAGGTCGGCGGAGCAAACCCGGAGCGGACCGACCCTCGAGGACCCGAGCCTCGCGGTCGATCGACCGATTGCCGACCTTCGCGCATCGTACGACTCGACCGGCTCGCGAATCAAGGGCGATGCCCGGCGCAAACACCGGTCGCCTCGGCTTCCCGCGTCAACGACCGAAGCGATATCGGACGACCGACGCGGTTCTCGCGGGTTCAGGAGTTCGTCGGAGCGCTGCCGAGTTGCGAGAGGACCTGGGCGACGCCGTTGAGGTGAGCCAGTCGCGGACCGAACCGATCGACGAACTCGTTCAGCAGAAAGTCGCCGTCGGCGAGCGCTTCGGAATTGCTCGAAATCTCTTCGGTCAGCTGCTCGAGAAACTCGGTCTGAATCCGGCTGATCGCTTCGGCGGCTTGCCGGCACTTTCGGGCGAGCTGCGGATTCTGTTGTCGCCACTGACCGAGTTCATGCGCTCGCTGGCGGCTGGACGCGACCAGATGTTCGACCAGATCCTCGAGCAGTTCGTTCTGACGCTCCTGACCGATCACCAGTTGCCGCAGCAGTTCGCGAGTGTCCTCGGCATCCTCCATCCCTTCCAGATCCGCACCGACCGTCTCGTCCAGGTCGATCCGAAAGAGTGGTGACTGCTGCGACTCGTCGGCCATGGTCGAACTCCCGAAGTCTCGAAACGATCAGCGATGACGAGATGGGCGATGAATAGCGTCGGTCGGAACGGACGAGCGCCCTTTCGATCGGCGTTGCCGCACGATCTCGAGCGGCGATGCCCTTTCGTGCGGCGATGCCCAGCGACCACAGGTCGCCTGGTGCGAGAGCTCGATGCGTCGTTCCGACACGGGCGAAGCCAAGTATAGACAGCGGCGTTCGGCGTTGTCGAGTTGCAGGCAATCGCGACGAAATCGAGTGCGGCGCGAAGTTCGTCTAATGCCGCGCAGACTCTTGACTTGGCCTCGTCTTCCTAGTCTCCGCAAGCGTCTCGCCGGGCGCGGTTCGCCGACCTTGCGTCTTCGTCACGACAGTCGCGACACCGACGATCGACACTCAAGAAGCGAACGAGCCCGGTTCGATGCAACGGGAGTTCGACCTGCATGAGTCTGCACCAAGGCGTTCGTCGGCGAGGAACCATGAGCTCGACCAAAGGGAGCGAAACGGGGATCGGTTTCGTCACGGTGGTGAAGTCGGAGGAACTCGGGTACGTCGGCGGTCTGTTGGTCGTCAATCCGCTCGGCCGACCGCTCGAGTTCCATGCGACCGCCCCGGTGAAGCCGTCGCGCGCTCACGAGATCCTCTACGGAGCGACGCTCGAGCCGTTTCTTGTCGGCGAGCGGATCGTCGGCGCGCTGACCGAAGCGGCGAAGCTTCCGCTGCGACTCGTGCTGACCGATCGTCGGGAAGTGATCGACGGCGCCCCGGCCGCCGCGTGGGGCCCGGTCCTGGTCCGCTCGCTCGACGATTCCGGTACGACCGCCGACTCGACCGCTTGGGAGCTGCGGCAAGCGGTCGGCGAGTTCGAGCTGACGGCACGCGACGCGTCGCTCGGATCGCGCATCGAGACGATGCTCGAGACGCTGGCGACCGAGGACCTCAGCTAGCCCTTCGATCGGACTCGCGAAGCACACGACGAGGCGCGGAAGAGCGCCTCGCGCCCCGCCGCTCGGCGGCTGGGAGAGGCGGCATGAGCGGCGAGCTGCTCCCGCGCGGAGTCGAGGGAGACTCGCTGCTGAAAGTCGCGACGTTCGCATGGCCGCTGCCGTCGATCGGTCGCGGCGCCGATCGCCGCGACGATGCGGGAATCGATCGCGCTCGCAACGAATCGCGCCGTGACGGACCGCTCGACTTCGCCGTGGACGTCACCGGAGGAGGCTGCGGCGACCTCGCGAACCCGCGGGTCGCCTCGATGAAGATCGCAGCGCTGCCGATGAAGGTACGCAGCTTCGTCTTTCCCGAAGCCCCGTCATTCGCCTGGGGGAACAAAGGGAGCGACACTGCAGATCGCGGTGCCTCGGCGAACGAGGCTCGGCGCCGTTCGAAGCTGAAACGCCGAACGCGGATGAAGCCGCCGACCGACGTGATCAAGTTGCAGGATCGGCTGTACTACCTGCTTCAGCCGCCGCTCGAGTCGCTGGTGTCGGCCGAGACGATTCGGTTTCCGTTCGAGCCGTTCCCGTACCAGTTCGAAGGAATCGCGTTCCTGTATCCGCGCCACGCGGCGATCCTGGCGGACGAGATGGGACTCGGCAAGACGATGCAGGCGATCAGCACGATGCGGCTGTTGCTGCACGGGCGCGAGGCGCGGCAGATCCTGTTGATCTGTCCCAAGCCGCTGGTGTCGAACTGGCGTCGCGAGTTCCAGCAATGGGCTCCCGAGATCCCGATCGGCGTCATCGAAGGGGATGCGGCGAAGCGCAGCTGGCAGTGGCGGCAGCCCGGCACGCCGATCAAGATCGCGAACTACGAACTGCTGATGCGCGATCGGGACGAGGTCCTCGCGCCCGATCTGCATTTCGATCTGGTCGTGCTCGACGAGGCACAGCGAATCAAGAACCGGAGCGGGACGACCAACAAGATCGTCACGTCGATTCGGCGCACGCGGTCATGGGCTCTGACCGGCACGCCGGTCGAGAACTCGCTTGATGACCTGGTCGGCATCTTCGATTTTCTGTCGGAGGGCTATCTGCGCCCCGGGATGCACCCGCGGACGATCGCTCGCGAGGTCCGCGAATACGTCCTGCGGCGGACCAAGGACATGGTTCTCGAGGACATGCCTCCGAAGCTCTACCGAGACGAAGAGATCGACCTCAGTCCGGAACAGGCAGAAACGTACGCGCAGGCCGAAGACAGCGGTGTCATCCGGCTGAACGAGCTCGGCGACTCGATGACGGTGCAGCATGTCTTCGAGTTGGTGTTGCGGCTGAAGCAGATCTGCAACTTCGATCCGAGTACCGGCGCCAGCTCGAAGCTCGAACGACTGGAGGCCGACTTGGCCGAGGTGGCGGCGAGCGGCCAGAAGGCGATCGTCTTCAGCCAGTGGGTCAAGACGATCGAGAAGCTCCGCCCTCGACTCGAACCGTTCGGGCCGCTCGAGTATCACGGCAAGATCGCCTCGCACAAGCGAGACGCGATCCTGCAGCGATTCAAGGAGGACCCCAAGTCGCACGTGTTGCTGATGAGTTACGGGGCGGGAAGCGTCGGCCTGAACCTGCAGTTCTGTCGGTATGTCTTCCTGTTCGATCGCTGGTGGAACCCGGCGATCGAGGATCAGGCGATCAACCGAGCGCATCGGATCGGCGCCGCCGGAAGCGTCACGGTGACTCGCATGACGAGCGCCAACACGATCGAGCAGCGGATCCACGACGTGCTGCAGCAGAAACGGGAACTATTCGAGACGGTCTTCAGCGAGACCGGAGCACCGGGAAACATCGGGCTGACGCAGGACGAGATCTTCGGTCTCTTCAATCTGGCGACTCCCAAGGGTCCGATCCGCCGCGCGAGCTGACGCGTTCGGGTCGCGGGTACATCGATCGCGTCGGGGGAGTTAGAATCCGGACGATGTCGCGGCGCGGAGGTCGCGGACCGTCGACTCGGACCTCGGAACTCCCGTCACGCGCTCATGGCTCGCTCCCGTAGACCCTCCCCTCGCGATGCCCGTCGACTCGGCAACGCATCGCACGAGGCTCCGTCCGGCGCGGCTGATCGCGAGAGCGGCGGCGCGGGAACTTGCGGGACGAGCATCCGGTCGGAAAGCGACGCGTCGTCGTCGCTGACGCGATCGCCGCGGCCTCGCTTTTCTCGCCGACGGATCGCGATCATCGTCGCGCCGCTCGCTCTGCTGTCGCTCGTCGGCGGTTCGATCTTCGCCGACTGGTATGTCTGTCGCCCCGCGGGGATCGTACCGACCTACGTCGGTCGAGCGACCTGTGCGCAGTGCCATGCGCACGAGACCGAACTGTTCACGGGGAGTCATCATGATCTGGCGATGGACGTGGCGACCGACGCGACGGTGCTCGCGGACTTCGATGACGCGATGCTCGAACATGACGGTCTGACGACTCGTTTCTATCGCCGCGACGATGCGTTCCTGGTCGAGACGGAGGGGATCGACGGGCGATCGACGGAGTATCGAGTCCGGTACGTCTTCGGCGTCGCGCCGCTCCAGCAGTACGTCGTCGAACTGAATCGTCCGGAAGGGCTCGCCGAGAACCAGACGAGTCGGGCTCAGGTGTTGCGGGCGAGCTGGGATGTCGAGCAGGGGCGCTGGTTCTTGCTGAGACCTCCCGATGTCGACGATCGAATCCTCCCCGGCGATCCGCTCCACTGGACCGGATCGACCCAGTGCTGGAACACTTCGTGCGCCGATTGTCACTCGACCGGGGTCCGAAAGAACTTCGACCTGGCGACGCTCGACTTTCGGACGACCTACGAGGAGATCGACGTCAGCTGCGAAGCGTGTCATGGCCCAGGGAGTCTGCACGTCGAGCTGGCGGGGGAATCGGGGCTCTTCTGGGATCGCCGGTACGGCGTCGGACTGGCGAAGTTCGCTCGCGAGGAACCGAAGGTCGAGATCGAGACGTGTGCTCGATGCCATTCGCGGCGGAACGTGCTCGACGAGACGACGCTCGCCGGACAGCGATTGACCGACGGGATGGCGTGCGAGCTGATCGCGCCGTCGATCTACCATCCGGACGGGCAGATTCTGGACGAGGACTTCGAGTACGGCTCGTTCGCGCAGAGTCGGATGTACCACAAGCAGATCCGCTGCACCGATTGCCACGACCCGCACACCGCTCGTACCCGCTATCCCGGCAATTCGCTCTGCACGACCTGCCATCAGCATCCGGCCGGCAAGTACGACACCGCGGCGCACCATCATCACAAGGTCGGCTCGACCGGCTCGCAGTGCGTCGACTGTCACATGCCCGAGTCGCATTACATGGAGATCGACGGGCGGCGCGATCACAGCATCCGGATTCCTCGTCCCGATCTGAGCGTTTCGCTCGGCACTCCGAACGCCTGCACGCAATGTCATCTGGCCGATTCGAAGCTTCCCGAATCGCGAGGCTCGAATCCGGGACGCTATCAGGACTGGCTCGCCGCCGCTCGCGGCGGAGACGAGGAGGTTCGCGCCGAGCTGGAGCGGATCGATCGCTTTGCCGCGGATGCGATGATCCAGTGGTACGGTCCGAAAGAACGTCCGAAGACCTTCGCGCCGGCCTTCGCGGCCGCTTGGCGCGGAGACGAAACGGCAGCGGACGATCTGGCGGCGATCGTCCGGTCGACCGATACGGCGGCGATCGTCCGCGCCTCGGCGCTTCGTTCGATGGGACTGCTCGATGCTCGCTCGGGGATCGACGAGGCGATCGCGGCGCTGGAGGATCCGGAGCCGATGGTTCAGGCGGCGGCGCTCGAACGCGTGCGAGACGAGCTTCGGCGGCGGCTGGTGCGGATCGCGGAGCCGGGAGGATTCGATCCGGTCGCGGAACTGGTCGAACCGGTGTTGCCGCTGTTGCGACACCCGTCGCGATGGGTCAGGAACGAGGCAGCGTCGACGATCGCCGCGCTCGGTCCCGAACGGGACCGATTTCTCGATCGCGATCGACGGCCCGAGTTCGAGGCGGCGATCCTGGCGCTCCGCGATTCGCTCCGGTTGAATGCCGATCGATCAGGGGCTCATCTCGGCCTCGGTTTGCTGGCCGAGGATCTCGGCGAGTTCGACGGAGCGATGCAGGCGTATCGGGACGGAATCCGAGTCGAGCCGAATGTCGTCGGACCGCGCAGCAATCTCGCAAGACTGTTGGCCGATCAGGCCGACTCGCTCGCCGCCAGCGCCGAACGAAGTCTGGCCGGTGCCATGCAGTCGGGCGGTGCTCGCGCGCTTGAGCTGCGCGGCGCGCTGGACGAGCTGCGGAGCGAAGAAGCTCGACTGCGCGAGGAAGCGAAGCGTCTGTGGGCCGAGGAGTTGCCGCTCCTGCAGCGCGAAGCCGAGCAGGGACCGAATCTGGTCGGACTGCAGTATCGATACGCGATGCTGCTGTACCTGAATCGTCGCGTCGATGAGGCGGGTGAGGTGCTGGAACGAGTCCGGGCGCTCGAACCGGATCGAGCCGATCAGCTCTACTTTCTGGCGAGGATTCGGAAGGAACAGGGGCGGTGGGCCGACGTCCTGGCGCTCGCCGAGACGCTCGTGCGACTCGATCCGCGCTCGTCCGAGTATCGACTGCTGCTCGAAGAATCGCGGCGACAGGTGACGACAGGAAACCCAGGGAGATGACGATGGCGACCGTTCTGGCCGGCGTGCAGATGGACGTGACGATCGGCGACCGTCTCGCCAATCGCGAACGAATGAAGATGCGGGCTCGACAAGCAAGTCGCGAGCATGGCGCGACGCTGATCGTCTTTCCCGAATGTGCCCTCGGCGGGTACTGCTTCGAGTCGCGAGACGAGGGGCTCGCCGTTGCCGAGACTCGGGACGGCGAGTCGTGCGCCGAGCTGATCGAGACGTCGCGCGAGCTCGGCGTCCATCTGGTCTACGGCTATCTGGAACGGCGGGGCGATCGGCTGCACAATGCCCTGAACGTCGTCGGCCCCGAGGGGTTGATCGCCACGTATCGCAAGACGCACCTGCCGTTTCTCGGGATCGATCGCTTCGTCGATCCGGGAGACGAACCTTATCGCGTCGTGAAGACGGGGGAACTGCGGCTCGGGCTGCTGATCTGCTACGACGGTTCGTTTCCGGAACCGAGTCGCGTGCTGGCGCTGGCCGGCGCCGACCTGATCCTGCTGCCGACCAATTGGCCTCCCGGCTCCGGCTGCACGGCCGACTTCGTCCCCGGCGCACGGGCGCTCGAGAATGCCGTCTATTTCGCCGCGGTCAATCGTGTCGGCGAGGAACGAGGATTCGCCTTCGTCGGCAAGAGTCGACTGGTCGATCCGAACGGTTGCACGCTGGCGCTTGCGCAGGAACCGCCGCGCGAGGAGATCCTGATCGCGACCATCGAACCGGAGTTCGCTCGACAGAAGCACCTGAAGCGGATTCCGGGCAAGCACGAGATCCACCGGTTTCGCGATCGCCGTCCCGACCTGTACGGCCCGATCGTCGAGCCGCTGAAGGAAGGGCCGATTCGCTGAGTTCCGATCGATGCGACGCGAGACCTGATTTCGAGCGACCGAGTCCCGCGACTCGGTTCCGTGAATCGCTCGGGCGAACCGGTTGGGCGACTCAGTCGCTGCGGCGGGAGTTCCAGAAGTCCCGTGCCTGACCGAAATCGGTGTCCGTCGCGCCGGTCCCCCTGACGAAGCCGCGATCCGCCTGAAGCTCGTCGAGTCGCGCGAGCATTCGATCGATCGCGGTGACGTCGATCGGCGCCGGCTCGTTCGATTCGACTCGGAACGGAGCGCCGACTGCGATACGCGGCGCGTCTCCTTCCTTGGCCCAAGCGATCGGCAACAGCCAGCCGGACCTCGAGAACTCGAAACGGAGCTGTTCCTGACCGCTCGCCAGGTCGTCGCGCGTCACG
Source organism: uncultured Pirellulaceae bacterium (assembly GCA_964652385.1). Classification (GTDB taxonomy): domain Bacteria; phylum Planctomycetota; class Planctomycetia; order Pirellulales; family Pirellulaceae; genus UBA11682. Next base: position 14,266 of record CAZZBI010000075.1, read on the forward strand.
CGCCGATCGAGTTGGCCGTCGCGGTAGAACTCCAGGTGCTCGAGCCCTCCGCGCGTCGAGACCTTCAATCCGATATCGAGCGTCAGCGGAGCCCCTTCGAGAGCAAAGCGACTTCCGGGAGGCTTCCGGTCGGCGTCGAAGCGGACGAGCGGGCCGCTGCTGATCCAGACGATCCCTTCGGAGAGGGCATCCCACGGCGCGACCTGACGCCCCTCGATCTCGACGGCCGTCATCGTCCGGTGAGCACCGAGCGGCTGATCGGTATCGGTCCAGCGGCTGGCGGCGACCGGCGGCAGCGTGACTCCGGTGGCGAGGAGCTGCGCGTAGGTGTCGATCGACCGGCGCAGCAGGGCCCGCGGATCGCGTGCCTCGGTCGTCTCGATGTCGTACGCGGCTGTCGGAACTCGCTCGGGACTCGGTGCGTCGAACGACGACAGCAGACCGACGCCGTCGATCAGTTCGAGTCCGACCCACAGCGGCAACGAGCGCGCGTTGACCGAATCGAGCAGAATGCGTCGCCGCGAGTCGGCTCGTTTCCAATCGGCCAGCGAGCGGGGATCGGTCGGCAGCGCGGCCGGATCGGTCGGCGAGTCGCCGAACGGTTCGACCGCCGGATCCCACAGCGTCAGTCGCACCTCGCCCAGTTCGAGCGCGTGCATCGTGAACGGAACGTGCTGCGGATCGGATGGGGCGGCGAAGTCGCGACGCCCTCGCCGCGGCGGAACGGCTCCCGAGCGGACGGCGATCAGATCGGCGCCGATGGCCGTCGCTTGGACATCGGCTTCGTCGCGCGGCGCGAAGAATCCCTGCTCGATCACTGCCCACTGTTCGCTGCCGAGATCGACGGTCCGTTCGAGTTCGGCGACCTGGCGCGACGAGTCGTTGTTGCTGATCGAGAAGGTGCCGGTGAGCGGGCGATACTCGGGACCGGCGTCAAGATCGTAGCGGTAGTCCCCTTCGGGCAGCTTCAGCGTCACCTGGTAGAAGACCCAGAACGCGTTGCCTTCGGTCACCACGCCGGGGAGACGTTTCAGGCGATTCTTCGAGTCGTAGATCGCCAGTCGCGCTGCGACCGGCTTGCCGGTATCGAAGTCCTGGAGGATCAGTTCCAGCGTGCCGGTCCCGAGCGTCGTCGCGGGCCGAGCAAAGGGGGGCGCGGCGATCGGCGGCGCGGCGACCGCATCGCGCGAAGCGCTGACGAGTGCAGCGAACGAGCCCCAGACGATCAGCAGCGCGATCGCCGCGATGCGAGCCGGTCCCAGTCGAGCGGCGAGGGCTCGCGGATAATCGAGTGCCGCCGAACGCCGGTGACCCTGCCTCCGCACGGCAGAAGACGCAATCGACGAGCGGGCTGCTGGGATCTCGGTAGCGGCCTTCGGCCGGAGGCCGCCGTCGATTCGGCGACGATCAGGGGAACGTCTCGGGGAACGCATCCTCGGCAGACTCCGCACGACGGGACTCGCAGGACTCGGCGCGCACCGCGACGCCGATGGCGAAACCTACGCCGACTCGTTCGTCGGGCAATCGAGTGTGATCGGAGTGTGTCGCGGTGTCGGTGGCTGGCCGCGTTGCCCCCCGAGTCGGCTCTGTCGAGGGGAGCGAGGATCGCTACAATCGCTCGCATGACTCGGACCGTCGTCGTCACGACCGGAGCACGCCTGCATTTCGGACTCTACGGGTTCGGCGATCGCCTCGTGCGCCGTTTCGGTGGCGCAGGGGTGATGGTCGATTGGCCGCTGGTCGTCCGGGCGACCTGGCGAGACGCGGACCGGACCTCCGAGCGATCGGAAGCGGTCGATGTCACCGCCGTCGGCTCCGGGGCGTTGGTCGAGCGGGCGGTCGACTTCGCGAAACGATGGTGGCAAGACGAACAGACGGAAGCAGAAGGTCTGTCGCGCGGCGGCCGAGGGGGCTCGATCGCGATCGAGGTTCCGGAAGGTCCGGACGAGCATGTCGGCCTCGGGCTAGGGACGCAACTCGGCATGGCGGTCTCGGCGGCGCTCTTTCGACTCGTCCATGGCGCGGTCCCGGGGCTCGAACGATGCGCCGTGCGGGTCGGGCGAGGGCTCCGATCGGCGGTCGGCTCCTACGGCTTCTTCTACGGCGGGATGATCGTCGATCAGGGGAAGCGAGGGGACGAGAGTCTTTCGCCGCTGCAGGCGCGGCTGGATCTGCCGGACGACTGGCGCTGGGTACTGCTGCGCCCCGCGGCTCCGGAAGGGCTCTTCGGCGAGGCGGAACGCGAGGCGTTCGCGCAGCTCCCGTCGATGGACGAGCGTCAGGCCGATGCGTTGCGACGTCTGGTCGCCGAGCGGTTGATCCCGTCGGCGGCGGCCGGGGACTTCGCGACGTACTCCGAGACGCTTTATGACTACGGTCGCCGAGCAGGCGAGGCGTTCGCGTCGGTTCAGGGAGGGGCGTATCGGAACGCGTCGATCGCGGCCTGGGTCGATCGATTGCGTGCGTGGCGGCAAGCAGGAGTCGGCCAGAGTTCGTGGGGGCCGACTCTGTTCGCCGTCTGTGACGGGCAGGAATCGGCCGAAGGACTGGTCGACCGCATACGGGCGACCGACCCGGCCGTTTCGGTCCGGATCGTGCGGACGCGGCGCAGCGGGGCTCGAATCGAATCGATGACGGACGAACACGGCGGGCGCCGG
>CAZZBI010000076.1:0-16910 GCA_964652385.1 uncultured Pirellulaceae bacterium
CGTCAGCCGTGCGCCATTGGTGATGTCGTAGACGTCGACCTCCTCGAACGGCACGATATCGACCGCATCCATCAGATCGCGATCGATCGTCACGCTCCCCTCGTAGTGCAGATCGGCTCCGGTGACCGTCCCCCGGTGCAGCTTCGCTTTCAGCAGCGTGCGTTCCATGATCGTCCCAGCGGAAGTGTCGAGCCTCCTCGACGAAGAGCACTCGCGCAAAGCGGCATTCTAGCAACCCTCACCGAAGAGCCGGGAGGGGGATCGCCAAACGACGAGCGGGCCGCCGGAAGGGCGACCCGCTCGCGTTCGTTCGTCACTGTCGCGGATCCGATCTCAGACCGGAACCACCTGCCCCTCGATCCGGGCCAGATACTGCTGCTCGATCCAGGCGTAGGTCTTGGCGAGCCCCTCTTCGAGCGTGATGCCGGGAGCCCAGCCGAGCTTCTCGAGGATCATCGTGTTGTCCGAGTTGCGACCGTTGACTCCCTTGGGAGCGTCGAGCTGATAGTTACGCTCGAGCTTGACGCCGCCGATCGCCTCGACGATGTCGACCAATCCGTTGATCGAGACGAGCCGATCGGAACCGAGGTTCATCGGCTCGGCGATCTCGCTGTCCATGAACTTCAGGATGCCGGTAACGCAGTCATCGATGTACATGAAGCTGCGAGTCTGCTCGCCGGTCCCCCAGATGTCGATCCGGTTGGTGCCGCTGTGCTTGGCGTCGATCACCTTGCGGCAGATGGCGGCCGGCGCCTTTTCGCGTCCGCCGTCCCAGGTGCCGTGCGGGCCGTAGACGTTATGGAAGCGAGCAACGCGCGTTTCGAGGCCGAAGTCCTCGAGGAAGTGACGGCACATCCGCTCCGAGAAGAGCTTCTCCCAACCGTATCCGTCCTCGGGGAGCGCCGGATACGCGTCGCTCTCCTTCAGCGGCTCGACCGCCGCCGACGTCTGCTTGTCGGCGGCATAGACACAAGCGCTCGAAGCGAAGAAGAACCGCTTTACCTGCGCCTCGCGCGAGGCCATCAACAGATGGGTGTTGATCAGGACGCTCAGCATGCAGAGCGCCTTGTTGTTCTCGATGAACCCCATCCCGCCCATGTCCGCGGCCAGGTTGTAGACGTCGCGAGCCCCTTCACAGGCGCTGCGGCAGGCCTCGAGATCGGACAGGTCGGCCGAGACGTTCTCGACGTCGTCGAACCGCTGGTACCAATCTTCGAGCGGCTTGCGGTCGACCGAGCGGATCGGCCCGTCGTACCGCTTGCGCAGCTCCGCGATCAGGTGACCTCCGATGAAGCCACCACCACCAGCGACCAGGATCACATCGTTCATGCGGGTCTCCGAGTTCTCCTCCGTGCGCCGTCGGAGCGACTCCGACGGATAGGGCGTTACGAATCATCGAGTCGACCCGATTCCTCGTCCGCACGGATCGCGGCGAGCGACCGAAACGAGGAGGGCAATCATCGGGGGAGTGCGGCGCACACTCCGCGACAGCGATGCAGGACAGTCTAGTTACCGTTCGTTTCCCTGCGAATTTCGTCCGAAGCTTCGGCAGGGAGCGAAGACGTCGGAAGGTCCGAGCGGGTCCGGAATCGGTCGACTACCGGTCGTCGATCGAGCCGTACTTGCGAAGCCCGAGTCGACGCAGCAGCAGCGCGGCGACGAAGGCGGGGTTATTGGTCAGGTAGCGTTTCCAGAGTCGCTTCGGCTCCTGAATCAGTCGAAAGAGCCATTCGAGTCCGTTGCGTTGCATCCACCGGGGCGCCTGCTTCACGCGCCCCGTATGAAAGTCGAAGGCGGCCCCGACGCCGATCGCGACCGGCGCACCGATCCGTCCGACATGGGCATCCATCCAGCGTTCCTGTTTGGGGGTGCTGAGTCCGACCCAGACGATGTCGGCTCCCGACTCGGCGATCCGGCGGCAGACGTCGGCATCCTCGTCCGTGGTCAGCGGCCGAAAGGGAGGGCATTCGGTCCCGACCACCTGCAGCCCCGGAAACCTCCCCTCGAGAGCCGTCTTCAGTTCGTCCGCCACGCCGACGTTGCCGCCGTAGAAGTAGTGCTTCCAGCCTCGCTCGACCCCGACTCGACACGTCTCGAGCATCAGGTCAGGACCGTAAACGCGCGTCACGTTCCGATGCCCGGCAGCGCGCGCGAGCCAGACCATCGGCATGCCGTCGGGAGTTACCAGACCGGCGCGGTTGTGGATCCGCCGGAGCGACTCGTCACGCACGCTCTCCATCACGCCGTGAACTCCGGAGACGGTGACGAAGTGCGGTTCGCGCCGCTCGATCCAGGTCTCGATCGAGTCGATCGCCGACGGGATGTCGATCGCCGACAAGCCGACGCCGAGCACGTCGACGCGAGGCGTTCGGACCGCTTCCGCATCGCGCAAAGGAGAACGCTCCGTTCCTCGCTCGGTTCGTTCGACCGTACTGCTCATCGAATCCGATCCTCCTGTTGCGCGACGCTTCGAGTCGCGACTCTGCCTACGAAATCGATCTGCCTCGGACCTCGGCGCCTGCCGGAGCGTGTCCGGCACCGATCATCAGCTTGCGGGCATGAAACCCCTCGGCCCAACGCGAGGGGCTGCGACACTCGGCGCCGCGCAGGCGAGCCAATCCGCGAAAGAGCTCGGGATCGAACCAGTCCTTGCTGCGCTGCGATCGATGGCATTCGCCGAGCCAATCGAGCTTCGCCTGCAGCGCCGTCTCGGAGACGGGGACCAGCACCGCGGCCCGATCGAGATCTCCTTCCCACTTCGGAATCTCGTATTCCAACACCAGGCTGTCGCGCCAGACGTTCCACGTCAGTTCGCCCAACAGTCGGTGATCCTGATGCCGATCTTCGAGCCGATGCGTGAAGATCAGATCGGGGCGCACCGTTCGGGAGAGCTCGACCAGGCGTTGCTTGAGCGTTGCGTAGACGGTCGGGAATCCGGCGTCCGGAAAGTCGCCGAGTTCCAGACGCCCCTGGGCAAACCGATCGAAGTAGCGGTCGGAACTCGCCCGTTGCTCGTCGGCGCGTTCACCTCCCGCGGCCGCGACGAACCAGGTCGCATCGATCGACGTCCCCTGCTCGGCCCAACTGAGCAGCGTGGCGCCGCAACCGATCTCGATGTCGTCGCAGTGAGCTGCGAGACAGAGAACGCTCAGTCGGTGCGGAAGGTTCAACGAGATCATCGTTACGGGTCGTCGACGGATACGAGGGACGGAACGAGAGGTCGGAATCGCCTTCGGCGACTCAACGGGCCTTGCGCGGAAGCGATGCAGCAGTCGGCTCCGAGAGCTGGTCGAAAGGAGCAGCGACCGGCGCGACGGCCGGGCCGGTCACGGGGAGGACCTCACGCGTTTCGCGCCAGACTTCCCAAGGACGATCCCCGCGGACATACCGGTCCTCGAGCATCTGCTTTTCCTTGTAGGTGTCCATGCAGCCGAAGAAGCCCTGATAGCGGACCGACTGAAGACGCCGACGCTGGGCCAGCCGCTCGAACGGTTCGCAGACGAGTTCCTCTCCCGGCCCCAGCACGTCGAAGATGGACTGATCGAGAACGAAGTAGCCGGCGTTCATCCACAGATCGGTTTCGCCGATCGGCTTCAGTCCGGTGACCGCGCCGCTCTCGTCGAAGCTCACGGCATGAAAGCTCTGAGTCGGCTTGACCGATAGGAAGGTCGCGACCGCTCCCGTCTCGTGATGCCGCTCGATCAGTCGCGGCAGCTCGCAATCGGTCAGACCGTCGGAGTAATTGGCTAGAAAGGTCCGGTCGCCGGCCAGGTGCGGCCGGATCGCGCGCAGGCGCTCGCCGATGTTCGAGTTGACTCCGGTATCGACGAACGTGATCTGCCAATCGTCGATGTCGGTGTTGAGCAGCGAGACCTTGCGGCCTCCTTCCGAGAGCCGAAAGTCGTTGGAAACGCACTCGTCGTAGTCGAGGAAATAGTTCTTGATCGTCTGAGCTTGCCAGCCGAGACAGAGAATGAACTCCCGATGTCCGTAGTGGGCGTAGTACTTCATCACGTTCCAGAGGATCGGTCGCTGACCGATCGGAACCATCGGCTTCGGAATCGTCTCGGAGTACTCGCGCAGTCGAAGCCCTTGTCCTCCGCAGAACAGCACGACCTTCATCCCACCACCTCCTCGGCCTCGGCGTCGCGACGATGCGAATCGGCGATCTGATCCCCTCCGCCGCATCGTCCGTCCGCACGATGCAGCTCGCGCCACGGAACCCAGGTGCCGTCGACCAGGACCGACGGACGCGGAATGGGAACGGCCAGCCGCGTCCCGCTTCGCACGAGCGGATCGAGCTGCGCCGCGATCTCGTCCCGCAGGTTCCAGGGCATGATCAGGACACGGTCGGGCCGTCGCTCGTCGAGCGCTTCCGGAGCCAGGATCGGAATGTGGGTCCCGGGGAGAAACCGCCCTTGCTTGTGCGGATTGCGATCGACGACGAAGTCGATCAGGTCGCGGCGGATGCCGCAGAAATTGAGCAGCGTGTTCCCCTTGCCCGGCGCACCGTAACCGGCGACGCGCAGTCCCTTGCGACGACTGTCGATCAGGAACTCGAGCAGCTCCCACTTCACGTCATGGACCGCTCGTTCGAACGAGCGATACCCTTCGAGACCGACCAAACCTGCGTCGACCTCGCGCTGCAGGATCGCCCGCATCGACTCGGTCGGCCTGAACGACTCCTCGGGACGTCGCCGGACGTGCACACGAAGACTTCCGCCGTGAGTCGGCAGCAAGGCCGCATCGGTCACCGTCAGCCCATGCCGACGGAACAGATCGATCAGGACATGCAGCGAGAAGTAGCAGAAGTGCTCGTGATAGATCGTGTCGAACTGATTCAGCCGGACGAGCGATTCGAGATGCTGGATCTCGATCGACAACAGACCGTCCTCGTCGAGCAGCGCATCGAGACCGCGAACGAAACCGCCGAGATCGGGAACGTGTGCCAGCACGTTGTTCGCCACGACCAGTCGAGCCCGACCGCGCGATGCCGCGATCGACTGTCCGGTCTCGGCGTCCAGATAGGTCACGAGCGTCTCGATACCTCGTTCTTCGGCAGCCCTCGCGCAGTTCGCCGCCGGCTCGATCCCCAGCACCGAAAAGCCTCGATCGACGAAATGCTGCAACAGATAGCCGTCGTTCGAGGCGACTTCATAGATCCGATCCCCAGGGCTCAGTCCCTCGGCGGCGATCGTCTCGACCGCGAACCGTCGAGCGTGCTCGACCCAGGTCGTCGAATAGGAAGAGAAGTAGGCGTACCCCTCCCGGAAGATCTCGCGACCGCTGACGAACTCGTCGAGCTGCACGAGCAGACAGTCGCGACAGACGAACGCATGCAGCGGATAGAGCGTCTCGGGGCCGGCGATCTCTGCGGCCGACGGAAACGTCTCGCACAGCGGCGACATGCCGAGATCGACGACGCTCTCCAGACCGGTTCCGCCGCACAGCCGGCACCGGAATCCGGCGGGCGCGACATCATCGGGAATAGGCGACTTCTTCATTTCCGTCATCGTGCACCTCGTCGGGTCTTCCCGGACAGTCGCGCCTCGGTCGGCAGCGTCGACGACGGTTCGGTCGCCTGTCGTTCGGCGTCCTCCTGTCGCGACAACGCCTCGATGCGAGGCGAAACCGCCTCGTCCTGCTGCCGAATCGCGACCGAATCGGCAGCGGGTTGACCTTCCCCCAAATCAAGCAAGCCGGATGCCGACAGGCGGATCGCGACCTGATGCAGCATCGATTCGTCCGTTACGGATCGACGGGCGATCGCCGCCATTTCGGTTCGGCCGTCGGCCAATGCGGTCAGCCAACCGACGGTGCGTCGCCATGCCTGATCGTCGAGTCCGGGAATCGGCGAGTTCCACAAGCCGTGGCGCCCGAGTCGGGGTTCTCCGGGACCCCAGATCGCCCGAGGGAGACGACGGCGTTCGACGCGATCGACGATGTTCGCCAAGGTCCGAACGGTCGCGTCGATCGCCTCGCGCGAGCAGACCGAGAGATCGTCCAGCGAACTGTGATAGCAGGGCCAGGATGCCCAATCGGCTCGGCTGAATCGACCGATCGGCATGCCGATACCGGCCGAGTTCCACTGCCGTTCGTCGTAGCCGTCGGGAACGAACGGCTCAAGATGTTCACTAAGCGACTCCTCTTCGCGACAGGCGCGATCCCAGAGCGATTCACCGTCGAGCGAGCAGCGATAACGGAGCGGCGCGTCGTCGCCGACCATCGACAGAACCGCACCGCCGATCGCTCGCGAACCGGATCGCGCTTCCTTCGACCACCACGCGATCGGACCGATCGTTCCGGGGAGGAACAGGAATCGGTAGGTCCAGCGCCGGTCGAGAGACATCAGCCGACGAGCGAGACCGATCGCCGCGGCGACTCCCGAGAGGTTGTCGTTCGCGAGTGACGGATGGCAGAGGTGCGCCGAGAAGACGATCTCCTCTGGCCGTCGTCCCGGCAGGACCAGGCTTCCCCATTCCAGACGTCCCGGACTTCGTCGGCTGCGAATCACCGCACGCCAAGGCCGGCCGTCGTCGCTCGACTGCAACTCGTTCAGCTCTCGCCGCGTCAGACAGAAGCCCCACGACGGTTCGTAGTAGGCAGTCCGATACGGAATCGCATCCTCGTCGACCGGATGAACGTGCAGCCGTTCTCGAAGCCGCTCGAACGGGAGTTCCAGATCGACGGCGGTCGAACCGTTGACGACTCGCAGCGAATGGTCCGCCACGTCCAGTCGCCGACGTCCGTCCGGGTCCTCGACGTACGCCTCGTCGAGCTGCCATTCGTTGGGGATGGTCCAGTCGCCGACGGGCCGACCGCTCGGTACCGAATCGATCTCGATCGGCAGATACTCGCCGACGATGCGCAGCGAGCGACCGAACGACGGTCCGACCGATGTGCGCATCAGCGGAAAGAGTCGACGAACGAACTCGAACGAGTCGAACGGAGGTTCGGTAGGTCGAACATCCGCGTCGCTCCGCAGGATCGATCGTTGCGTCACCGTCGCGGTCGGATTCATGAACGGTCTCCGTTCGCGAAGGGAAGCGAAGAACGAACGTCCCAATCGATCCAGTTCCGATCACGATCCGACAGTCCGGTCGGTTCGAGCGGCCACCGGATCTCGAAGGCGGGATCGTCGAAGCGGACGCCGTCCGCGAACTCCGGCGCGTAAGCCGGCGAGATCAGATAGAGGAGGCGGACATCATCGGTCAGTGCCTGGAATCCGTGAGCGAAACCCGGCGGAATCAGCAGGCCGCGAGCCGACTGGTCATCCAGTTCGATCGAGAACGAGCGGCGATAGGTCGGCGATTCGGCGCGGAGATCGACGACGACATCGAGAATCGTTCCATGAATCGAACGCACCAGTTTCGTTTCGGCGTGCGGCGGTCGCTGGAAGTGCAGGCCACGGACGGTGCCTCGCCGCGGCGTGACGCTCAGACTGTGCTGCGCAAACGAGGTCGGCAGTCCGCGGTCAGCGAACTCCCGCTCGCAGAAGAGTCGACCGAACGACCCGCGATCGTCCCGAAACGGATCGGACTCGATCACGACGAGTCCCGGAAACGATGTCGTGAGGAACCTCATTCGATCGCTCCCGCCGCCGTCGCGGCCTTTCCGAGCGAAGCGATCGCGTCGCGATAGGTGCCGATCAGTCGGGCGTAGTTCCGATCCTCGGTGTACTTGTCGAGATAGGCCCGATAGGCCGCTTGTCGCATCGCCGGATGGTTCGAGCGGTCGGCAACGAACGACGTCATCGCCGCGCGGATCGCTGCGGTGCTGGTGGGATCGAACAGCTGTCCGAGTTCAGGCGAGTCGACGATATCGAGCGGCCCACCCAGGTTCGAGGCGAGGACCGGCAGACCGAGCGCAAACGCTTCGACCAGGACCCGTCCGAAGGTCTCGTGCCACGGCGAGGGAAAGACGAGCGCCGCCGACTCGGCCAATCGATCGAGCATCTGAGTACGCGGAATGACTCCGTAGAACCTGATGCGCGGATCGGACGCGGCCGCCTTTCGGACCGATTCTTCAAGCGGTCCTTCGCCGGCGATTCGCAGCTCCCAGTCTCCCTCGAAGCCCTTCCAAGCTTCGAGCAACCGATCGACCCCTTTCTCGGGGACCAAACGACCGACGAACATGAACGCGTCGGTTCGCTTCTCGCGAGGGGTCCGATCGAGCGAGACGAAGTGCGGATTGAGCACGATCCGACTGGCCGGAAAGCCGGCTCGCACGAACAGGTCCCGCGACGCCGTGCTGAAGGCGACGAACCGTGCGATCTTTCGCTTCCAGGTCCCCCGCATCCGATTGCGGGCGTTGACGGCAGCACTGGCGGTACTGGCGGTTAGGCTCCCGCGGTAGCAACGGTGTCGGACACCTTGCCAACCGAAGGTCGACCCGATGCAGCTCTCGCAGACCCGGTCATTCCGAAGCAGCGCGGCGCCGACGCAGAAGGGACGATAGTTGTGCAGCGATTGGACGACCGGTACCGACGTATCCGCCGCGGCGTCGTAGACGCTCGGGCTGACGAGGGGAAAAGTGTTATGGACGTGCATTACGTCGGGCCGTTCGCCTCGAATCAGCGCCGTCACCTCGTCGTAGGTCCGGCGACTCCAAAGCGTGTCGAGCGCCTCGCGGATCGCACCACGATTGCCCGCATCGTCGTTATGCCGCGTGTAGTGCACGACCTGGTGGCCGCGATTGCGAAGCAACTCGGTATCGGCTTCGAAGCAGAGATCCTCGCCGCCGCGAAACCGGTAATGGTTGTGCACGATCAGGATCTTCATCGCGACGTCTCCGTCACGAGCGATCCGTTCATCGACGTCGACGGAAAGTCGCCGCGAGGTTTCGGCCCGAGGAACGCGGAACGTCGACGTTCCATCGGATCGCTCTCTGCAGCGCGGCGCGCTTCGTCCGCCTCGCTCTCGGTCGGCGCCGCCAGCGAGAGTCCGATGCCGCAAAGCAGGAAGAACGTGATCGACTCCGGCACGAGCGGACCGGAGATCGACTCGTTGATCGAACTCCAGCCGAGGTACCAGAGGAAGATCCAGCCGAGCGTCGGCAGCACGTTCGCCAGATCGGACCGACGACGTGCGGCGGTGACGATCCGACCGATCCAGCTGAACAGAATCCACAGAAACAGTCCGAACCCGACGACTCCGGTCGTGACCAGGACTTGCAGCCAAATGTCGTGCGCCGTCCAGTTGCTGAACGTGTACCAGACGTACAGCTCCCCCGTTCGGCTCGTGACGAAGTAGCCGTGCCCGATCCAAGGAGACTGCAGGAACGAGGCCCACTGAACTCCCCACATCTCGAACCGTCCCGAGAACGAACCGATCTCGTCCGAGGTCTGACCGCGCGACGCGAAATCGGACGTACCGCCGAGTACCAGATCGATCAGACTCAACCCCGGGTCGATCAGCAGGTAGGCCAGGAGAACGGCGGCGCCGAACGCCGTTCCGGTGAGCAATCGGCGACGACTGATGCGCGAGACGATCAGTCCGCCTCCGGCCGGAACGAGCATCAGCAGCGACATCCGATTCTCGGCGACGATCAGCATCAGCAGCTGCAGCGGCACGACGACGAAGAGCGCCTTTCGAGCCCAGTCCCATTGCCAGATCATCGCGCCGGCCAACGTCACGAGCAGTCCGACCGCGGCGGTCGAGGCGACCGAGGTCGGATGCATGTAGCCGGTCACCATTTCGCGTGATAGGCGTCCGGTATCGGGGAAGCCGAAATGAGCAGTCAGCAGCACGACGCTGACCATCGACGTCGCGGCCGACAAGTGAAACAGGACGCGCGAGATCTCTCCTTCCTCTCGTACGTTCGCGGCGGCGACGTACCCGAGACCGGCGGCGACGGCGAAGCTCATCACCTGACCGACCGAGATCGACGGGATCGCCGACCACGTCACGCTCGCCGCTCCCCAGGCCAGGAACGCCGCCATCGGCAGAAAGACGCTCTGCAGCCAGCCGTTGTTTCGCCAACTGTCACGGTCGAAGACGAGCAACATGATGACGAACGTCGACAGCAGTCGCGTGACGAGTTTCAGTTTCGCCACGATGTCCAGCGACTCGACCGTGACCGTCCCGTCGCGGCCCGGAGGCGAGAAGGTCGCAAGCACGGTGATCCAGATGCAGACGAGCAACCAGTTCAACCGGCGCCGACGCGCCGACTCCTGCGCCTCGCGGCGCTCCGATTCGGCCTCGTCGTTATGCCAGTAGGGACGAGTCACGGCATTCCGAGGGAGAGATCCGGGCAGTCGCGACAGCTCGCCGGCGACGGCGATCGAGCCGGCAGCCGGGAGCGGCGACAATAGCGATGACGAACCGGATCGGCCGATCCGCCTCGAACTTCCCTCCGGTGCGAACGGCGTACCGAGCGTCCGAAGGACCGAAACGCTCGAGGAGTTCGGTTCGCCGTTGGGGAGGGTTCGGGAAATCAACGCATCGTGCGTCGCGCGCTCCGCTCCCCGAGAGACGGACGAAGAGGTCGAGCCGTTCGAGCGACGTAGTCCCCGTCCCGTCTCGCTCGACAAGAAAGCGATCACCTTGCGGAGTTCGCCGAAGGCGGTTCCGATCAGGACCGCCAACGCCGCTCCGAACTCGCCGTAGGTCGGCGTCAGGATCGCGACGCCGAGCGACGTGATGACCAGTCCGATCAGGTTGCTCTGCATCAAGACGCTCGGCCGATTCTCGGCGAGCAACGCCGCCTCGACCGGCAAGAGCGTCAGGCGCTGGACGATCGAGGGGAGCGTCAACGCCATGACGGTCCACCAGGCGAGATTCGGTGCCGAATGGTCATAGAGGCGTTCGAGCAGCGGCACGCCGGCGACACCGACCAGCACCAGGAAGATCGCACCGAACAGCCCGAGTCCCAGGGCATGTCGAGCCACGTCGCGGCGAAGCGTGTCGAAGCCCGACTCCTGCAGATCGCGGCTGTAGGCCGGAGAGAGGTAGGCGGCGAGACCGAGCGAGAGCGGGTTGATCAGCAGCGGTATCGTCATCGCCTCGGCAAATCGCCCGTTCACCGCGATCGAGGTGACGGCGACGACGATCCAATTGATCGACCATCCCTGGAGCGTTCCGGCCATCGCGGCGACCAGACTCAGGCGACCGAATCGCCAACCTTCGCGCAGGTCGGCCAGGAATCGGGAGCGATCGAACCGAACCGCCGGTCCGGGCAACACGAATCCGACGAGCATGCCGCAACCGTGACCGAACGCCGTCGCCAGGAACGCGTTGGCGACGGTCAGTTCGCCGCGTTGCCGCAGCCACAGGAGCGCCGCGATATGCAGTGACGCGGCGACCAGATCGATCACCAACGCCGAGAACCCGCGAAAGTCGGCGAGGGTCACGCGCCGCAGGAAATCGCGGATCCACATCGCCCCCCCCGCCGCGACGACCGACAAGGCGATCGTCCTCGCCTCGTTCCCCAAACGCCAGCCGATCCCGAGCGCGCCGAGCGTCATCGCCGTCGAAACGACGGCCAGCAGGCCGAGTTGAGCCAGCCAAGCCGAACCGAGCCAAGTCGCGGCGCGCTCCCGTTCCATGCGCTGAACGAGAATGGAGTAGGGGAGGGTGACCGCCGCGGCGAGAATCGTCATCAGGACGATCAGGACGGGGAAGCCGATGAAGTAGATGCCGAGTCCCTCTTCACCCGTCGCTCGGCGAACCAGCAGGGTCGCGAACAGGCTGCCGCCGCTGAGCGCCGCCTGATCGACCAGCGTCAGGAACCCCGAGCGACGACGTCGGCGTCGTCCCGTTGCGATCGCGACGGCATCGGGCCGAGGCGAACCGAGGTCGGTCGGCATGTCGCGATCTTGCGACGAATCGGCTATCGAACGGTCGTGGTTCATCGAGGGAGATCCCTCGCTTCGATCTGAGAACCGACCGACGCAGCGGGAATCGGCGGACCGACCCCCGACGCGAATCGACGAGCCGCTCGAACCCAGCGCCGAGCGTGCTCGCCGATCGGCAGGCGATCGACGAACCGCTTTCCTTCGAGCCAACGGCGGCGCCATTCGCGCCGCCAGCGACTGCCGCCGAACTCTCCTTCACGGACGATCGACGAGCGATTGGCGAGTTCCTGCTTGAACCGCTCTTCTCCTCGGGACAGATCGAGCGTCTCGAGACCGATCTCCTCGGCACGTTCGACCAGCTTCACGAACGCAGCGAGTCCCGGCGAGTACTTGGCGGCGGTCGGATCGTGAGCGACCATCCAGGCATGCCACGCCGAGCCGGAGCGGAGCAGATAGAGTCCGGCGATCGGTCGCTGAGCAACCTCCAGCAGGAACAACCGGCCGCTCAACGCCGCGTCGTCGCTCGCCAGCAACCGTCCGAAGAGGAGCCTCGGCGAGGGACGGTCGTAAAGGTTTCGCCAGCCCTTGCGGCGGCAGGCGAAGCGTTTCCAGGCGAAGAGTCGATCGAGATCGTCGGTCGATCGGCTTTCGCGCAACTCGACCGCCCCTACCTCGCGCTCGACTTTTCTCAGCCGCTGCCCCATGCGACGGAACAGTCCCGAGCCGCGACGCTCGAGATCGTCGCGATATCGGTCGAGACCTGCCGAGAGGTCGATCGAGTGCGAGCGTTCCGCAAAGTCGACTCCCGCGTCGAAGCTGCGTTGCTCTTCGGGAAGATGATGAAAGCGGAACGAAGCGAGGCCGCACTGCGCGAACAGCGTTCGCATCTCGATCGGCGTCAGCTCCCGATCGGTGATCAGGCCGTGCAGGTCGCTGCAGAGATCGCCCGCCGGTCCTCCCTGTCGCCCTGCGCGACGAAACGGCAGGAATCCGCGCATCGTACCGTCGGGCGACGAGATGCGGGCAACCTCGACCGAAGGATCGCACTGCGCAAACGCCTCGATCAGTTCGGGGCGCCAGAACGGACTCCGCCAACGACGATCCGTCCGGAGCAGGCCGCGCCATTGCGCAGACCACTCCTCGGGAATTCGTGTTCCGGAGGTCAGTTCGACGTGCATCGCGGGATCGCCGTCACATGACGCTCGGGGACATCCCGTGCGTCGGAGCGTCGCGTTCCGTCGCTTCAGCAACGCCGACCGCGATCGTCCGATCGAAGCAGGCGGTTCGGTCGAGCGATTCCTGCCGACCGTTTCGATCGTCGCGCCGAGTCCGTCTCGGTACGACGAGGATTCCTTCAGACCGATGCCTTGGCCTGGACGAGCGTCACGACGGTCCGCGCGATCAGTCGCAGATCCTCGGGGAGCGACGGTCGAGCGGCATAGCGCAGATCGAGACGCATCCAGTCGTCGAACGTGACTTGCCGAGCCGCTTGGGCCTGCCACGAACAGGTCATGCCGGGAAGCACGTCCAAGCGTCGCCGCTGCCAGGTTCGGCAACCGTGCGATTCGCCGACCGGGAGCGGGCGCGGTCCGACGATCGACATCTCGCCCTTGAGCACGTTGATCAGCTGAGGCACCTCGTCGAGCGTCGTCTTGCGCAGGAAGCGCCCGATCGACGTCAGACGGGGATCGCGCGTCATCTTGAAGGCGGGCCCGTCCTGCTCCGAGAACATCCGGAGTTCGGCCTGACGCTTTTCGGCGTCGACCACCATCGTCCGGAACTTGTACATCGTGAAGTTGCGTCCTCCGCGCCCTTCGCGAACCTGCGTGAAGATCGCCGGCCCGCGGCTGGTCAGTCGAATCGCGAGACCGATCGCCAGCAGCACCGGCGCGAGGACGATCAGGCCGCCGAGCGACGCGACGATGTCGAACAGTCGCTTTGTGAACGGCGTCGAGCGGACGAACAGCTCGTCGAGATTGCCGACGATCAGGGAAGCCGAATCGCCGACCGACGTCGCGGCGGAACCGTTCGCCTGAACACCGTTCGACGAGACGCGTTCTTCGGGCGACGCCGAGTCTTCGGATGCGCCGATCGGAACGTGCGGCGCATCGATCCGATGTTTCCGACCGTCGCTGCCGCCGCGAGGCGGATCGGGATAGACGAACATCTCGTAGACGGTGCCGATTCCCGCTTCGGCCGCCGCCTGCCGCAGCTTGTCGGCCGCGATCGTCGCCCCCTTGGCATCGGTGTCGGTCAGCAGCGTCGCGATCCGATCCTCCCAACGTCCCACTTCGTCGGTCAATCGCAAGGTGGAGCAGGCGAGACGCGCGAACGCGGCGAGGCGCTCGGAAGACTCGTCGTCGATCACCTCCCAGATCAGAAGGGCGAACGGAATCTCTCGACGTCCGGCGCGGAACCGCTCCTTCTCGACCAAGCGACGGAGTTGAGGTTCGGTCCAGAACTCGCGTGAGGGAACGTGATCTTCGGCGGCCGAGGCGGTTCGCTTCCAGAGCGCCTCGTCCTGGGTCTTGGGGGAATTCATCGTGGTTCCGAGGAAATCGAGCGGCGTGACAGGACAAGGGAGACGCAAGGACTACTCGCCGTTGAGGATCACGCCGATCAGGCGCGATCCGGTCTGTTCGAGTTGTCGTTTTGCCCGAAGCGTCTCCGGGCGCGAAACCTCATCCCGATCACAGACGAACAGGACTCCGTCCAGCATCGGCGCCATCGCCATGCACGGAGTCATCTCGGTGGCGGGGGGAAGGTCGACGATGACGTAGCGGTAGTGGCCGAGCAGCCCCGCGAGGACGTCGTCGAACCGTTCCAGGAGATAGCCGGCCGCCAGGGGACGGCGACCGGCGGGAAGGAGATGCAGACGCCGAACGTTGGTCGGCATCGTGAGATTCGCGGCTTCGGTCCGTTCGACCAACGCTTCGGCCAGGCCGTCGCGGTCGTCGGCGTACGACTTGGCACTCAACTGCGGCTCTTCGAGATTGCCGTCGATCAGCAGGACGTCGCCGGTCCCTCCTCGCGCCAGCAGAATCGCGAGATTGCGCGCGGCGGTCGAAACGCCGATGCCGTCGCGCGGCCCGGTCACTCCCAGACGCTTCACGCCGCCGTTGGTCGCGCACCAGGTCACCACCTGACGCGCCAAGGCGGCGTACTGACGACCGACCTCGGTCGCGAGCAGATCGGGCTCCGGAGGAGCGGTCGGACGTCGTCGAGAGAACTTGAGACCGAGCATCTCGGGATGATCCCTGAGCGAATTGGCGAATCGGAGAGAACGGATCAGCGGACCGAGACGGGGGCGGTCGTCGCTTCGTCGACCGGAGTTGCCGGCCGCTCCATCGCGACGACTCGAATCCGATCGAGGACCGACGGAGCGACTCGCGGCACCGTCATCAGCACTGGCAGATCGAGACCGCGCTCGGCGAGCTCGCGCGGAGACATCGACGGCCGGCTCCGCTCGCGCCACACCGCGAAGGCGATCGAGAGAAAGCCGGCGGCGACGGCCCCCAGCGGCAGCACGATCGACCCCTTGGGAGCGACATGCTTGAGCACGAGCGTAGCGGGCTGAGTCGACAGGTTGGCGATCTTGACGTCATCCAGGCCGGCGTTGACCTGAGCCTGAGAACGCTTCCGCTGACTCTCGAGCAGATCGCCGACCGCGACGTCGCGATTCCGTTCGAGATCGGCCAGCAGCACCTCGGTCTCGGCGAGCCTTTCGAGCCGCTCGCGAGCGGTCGTCAGTTCCGTCTCGTAGGTTCGGCGACGGACGACGAGCCCTTCGAGCTTGGCTCCCTCCTGATCGACTTCGAGTTCGAGCGCCCGACGCTTCGCGTTCGGCTCCTCGGTCTGCTGCACCACCTGTTCTTCGACTTCTCCCTGTTCTTCGCGAGCCAGACGAATCTGCTCTTCGAGCACCTGCAAGCGCGGATGCCCGTCAGCCAACAACGCCCGCTGCCGCGAGTATTCCTTCTGCAGCTCGAACAGGCTGACTCGCAAACCCCCGGCGGTGCTGCTCTCGAGACCGCGAACGATCTGAGTCGTCTCGGTCTCGTCGTACGATTCCGCCAATTCGATCAACCGGCGCCGACGCGCTTCGGTCGCGGCGATCTCGGCATCGGTGTCCATCATGCCGAGTTCGATCCGATCGATCTTCTGCTGCAGCAGCGAACGCTCGCCGTCGATCGTCACGAGCGAGTGGGCGATCTTGAATTCGCGGATCGCACCCTCGGACTCCTCGACCCGCTGCTGGTGCTCGCGCACCCGAGCTTCGAAGAACTCGAGTGACCCTTCGGTCTTATGCACCCGCACATGCTCTTCGCGATAGAGTTCCAGCAGCGTCTGCACGACGTCTCGGGCGAGGAACGGCGTCTGAGCGCGAGCCGAGACGGCGATAACGGTGTTGCGCTGACCGGGGCGGACCTCGAGTCGCTGCATGACTCGATTGACCGCCGCCTCGCGGAAGCGAGCTCGTTCGAGTTCCGCGGACGACATCGTGTGCTCGTCCGACACCTTCGCCTCGTCCTTGCCGGGCGAGAGACTCGGCAGACTCGGGATCGTGAGCCACTCGGGCCAACCGTCGTCCATGATCCGATCGACACCGATCTGATCGACGACCTTCTCGGCCATCTGTCGCCCCTGCAGGATCTCGGCGATCGACCGGATCTCGGTCTCGCGCGTCTCCTGCACGTTGACCGTCTGGCCGTTCGAGCTGGTCGGATCGAGCGTCGCGACGCTGCGTCCGAGCTGCACGAAGAGCATCCCTTCGGACGCATACAGTCGCGGGTAGAAGAGCAGCACCGCGACGGTCGCGGCACAGAGCAGCAGGAAGACGAAGGTGCTCGCCACGAAGTGGCGGCGCACCGAAACGGCCGCTTCCCGCAACAGACTCTCGGAGCCCAATGACCGACTCATGACGACTCGGAATAGCGAAAGGGATCCCGCGCGTGCCGAGGGATCGGCTGCAAACACCCCACCGCGGGGTTTCCTCGTACCGCCCCCTGCCGGCAGGCCCCAACAGCCGAGAGGGTTTGGGACCCACAGAAGTTCTGGAGACCCGAGGAAGCAACTTCCGCCAGTATAAACTCGGTCGAGTTTTCCGAGTGGTCAT
>CAZZBI010000077.1:0-16642 GCA_964652385.1 uncultured Pirellulaceae bacterium
CGATGATCGTCCCCGTTCTCCTGTGCGGATCGGCGCACCGCGTGTGCGGGTCGGAATCCGCGCCGAATCGTCCGCATCCCCTGCTCCCCACGTTCCGCACGGGAACGGACCATCGCCTCGGAGTCGGCCGATGAATCGCTTGCAGTTCGGCGCGGCCGGCGGCATCGTCGTCGTGGTCCTCGGCCTCCTGTGGCTCGTGCCGCGGGCCGCTCCACCACCGACCGAGGTGCGGATGTTCCCCGTCTCGGCCGGCGACGTTCGACGAGCCATCGTCACTCCCAAACTCGCCTACCGCCGCCGAGTTGCGGCCCGACGGGTGCATTTTGCGGTCGCGACCGGAACGGTCGAGGCGTATCTGATGCCCTTCGAACCTACCGATCCGACCGAGGTCGCGCGGATGCTGGCGATGACCGAGGCGCTCGCGACGGGGACGCCCCCCGCCGAACCGATCGTGTCGGTCCCGGCAGCCCCCTCCGGGGAGATCGACCTTCCGACGACGCTGCGGGCGACCGACTATCTCCTGCTGCTGCGAGTCGATTCGGACGGAGAACTGACCGTTCGCATCTCTTACGGAGCCGATTGATCGTTCGCGGGATGTCGGCTGCGCTAGTCGCGATCACTCGCCCGCGAACGGCTCGATCAGCAGCACGGCCCCGGAGCGGAACCGCTCGGGGATCGACAGGGGGACCGAATCCGTCGGTCGATCGACCAAGATCGACTCACGGACTTCTTCGCCCGTCGCAGGATCGAGGAATCGGACGCGATAGGAACCTTTCAGGACGCCGTCGAGGGTCCAGGACCGCTCGGTCGTCGCGCCGTAGAGCAGTCGACTCCCCGCTTCGGACCGCATCGCGAACTCGGGTCCGATCATCCCCGCAATCGATGTCGGCTCGAACGCGCCGAAGTCGAGCGATTCGAGAAAGCGCGAGGCGATCTCGCAGGCGCGGAACTTTTCGATCGAGTTGCGCTCGGCACGATCCGACGCCCGCCCCAGGTCGAGGACCTGCACGAGGCTCGCACCTGCCATCAGGCAAGCCCAGTTCATGCGGCGGAACTCGTCGAGATTTCGGTCCGCATGCCCGGCGCACTCGACCATGGCGACCCCCTGCCCCGCTCCGACCGATCGCCGCGCTTCGCCGACGCCGGCATGCAGCGCTTCGGCCGAGTCGACATTCAGCTGCATCAGAAAGAGGTCGAAGCTCGGATCGTCGCGAAAGTCGAACGTCGTTCCGCTCCACTGATGGATGCCGATCGGATGGCCGAACCGATCGCCGGTACGCAAGCGCGCCGCGATCGCCGACATCGTCTTGGCGGCATCGTCTCCCCACTCCCGATACTCCTCGGCGACGCACCAGATCAGCAAACGTCGGTGCTTCAGTCGCTCGACGACCCGCTCGACGAACTCCGGCCAGTCGTCTCGCCTTGCCCCGTCGTCGAACAGGAAAAGCACCGTGACGATGCCGGCCGCTTCGAGTCGGCAGAGGGTCCGATTCCACGCGGCGATCGTCGCTTCGAGGTTCGGGCCTTCGGGAGCCGACCCGCCGCCGAAGTCGCGCAGCTCGAGCGTCACGTACGCACAGCGGGCTCCGCGCTCGATCAGCAGATCGACGTTCGCCTCGGTATCACGCCAGAGCAGCTCCTCGGGATCGCCCGGACCGACCGGCACACACGGCTGCAGGACCAGAGAGCCCGGCGGGTCGGTCGACCCGTCGACGTAGAGAGCCAGTCGGCCGGGGTGGCGCGGATCGATGATGACCTGGCCGGGAAGGGGGCGGATCTCGCGCCCGTCTTCGTAGCGGATCCGCCCCGGCGAACGGACCGCCGACAGGAGCTTCGCGAACGCCGCGTTCCCTCGCCGGCGATCCTGATGCAGCTCGTTGCCGACCCAACTGACGATCAGATGCTCCTCGGGAAAGATCGCCATCCCTTCGGCACCGCCGTGGCCGAAGCAGGCGGCCATCGACTCGGTCACGTCCGGAAACCAGAGCGAACCGTCTCGGCAGCGACGATTGAGCCACCAGAGCCAGCTGTAGCCGCCGGCGTGATCGCATTGATTGCCGCCGCCGCCGATCGAGCGGAGCGGAAGACGCGTCGGCGATTCGACGCCGGTGGTCCTCGGAACCGCCAACGGCAAAGGATCCGAGAGTGCGATCATCGCCAGATCGCGTCGCAGCAGTTCGGTGCCGTTCCAATCTCCTTGGCGCAGATAGAGCAGCCCGAAGCGGCAGAAGTCGCGGCACGACAATCGAAAGCGGCCGGTGTTCCGCTGCAGGACCGCGGGCGTACCGTCCTGAAGCCCGAGCGGCTTCGACAGGAGCGGCGCGATCACCTGCTCCTCGGCCTGTTCCCATCGCGTTCCGTAGACGCCGTTGATCAGCGCGTCCCAGAAGAGCCCCATCGTTCCGTCGTTGTAGTCGAACGCTTCTCCGGGTCTCTCGGTGTAGCCGAGCGATGCGGTCTGAAACGCCAGATGGCGAAAGGTGAGTGTCCGGTCGGGATCGTCGACCGGAAGGTCGAGCGCCTCGGGAAGCTGCTCGATGACCGGCTCGTCGAACGATCCGAGTCGCCCGTCCGCCACGGCGCGCATCAGGAAGTAGCCGTAGACCGGCTTGAGCGCCGAGGCGACATCGTGCGGCCGGTCGTACTCCCCCCAGGCATGGACCAAGTGACCGCGGTGGATGATGCAGCCGCTTCCGCCGACGAGCGACTCGAACTCCCGCAGCGCCGCGGCGTCCAGTCCGCTCTCCTCGGGCGTTCGCGTCGGCCACGACTCCCCCGGGACCGGATCGAGCGCGAGATGACGGCGAGTCGTTTCGGTCGTCGACTGAGCCGGAAGCGGGCTCGTCATGAGCGCGATCAGGACGAACCGCCAGCCGAGTCGCCTCGCCCGATCGAAGCATCGCGAATCGAAGCGGGGCAGCGGCAGGCGACTCATCGACAGCCTCGTCGTGCGAAAGAGGAACGAATCGAGGGAGGAACCGACGATCGCCGCGTGGTATCGTCGTCCGATCGAGCCGAGAGTGACTCGGCGTCCGGTCATGATGTCCGACCGAAGGATGACGCGTCGATGGCGAACCGGATTCTACGGACGATCGGCCTGCTGCTGGCGATCGTCGCCGGCTGTTCCGCTGAGCCGAGTTCCTCGGCACGCACCGATCTCGGACGGTCGGCGGCGGACGATGCCGACGTTTCGATCTGGAGTCTGGGAAACAGTCATTCGTCGGTCGGCGATCCGTTCGGTCAGCTGCGACGACTGATCGAAGCTCAGGCGGATCGGCCGACGGTCGACGTGCAGTCGTTCTCGGGGGCCTTTCTCGATTCGTTCGCGCCCCGAGTTGCCGCGTGGAGCAAGTCGACGTTCGTGCCGCCGGACGTCGTCGTGCTGCAGGGGCAGAAGATCAGCATGTCGGGGCGCTTCGATCACCCGCGCGACACGGCGGTCGATCTGACCGTCGCCTTCGCTCGTCGCGGGGCGCGCGTCCTGCTGTTTGCCGAGTGGGCCCGCCACGAGGTCGACGGCGAGCGCGAGCGGATCGAGGGGATCTATCGGCAGATCCGTGACGAGGCGATCGAGCGCGATCCGACACTCGCTGCGCGGATCGAGGTCGTCCCGATCGGTCGGGTCTGGGAACGCGCGCTCGCAGCGCATCCCGAAGTTCGACTGCACGATGCGGACGGCAATCATTCGAACCGGATCGGCGCGGCCGTGACCGCCGTCACCCTGCATGCGTGGCTTTTCGACAAGGAACTGGCCGTGCGTCCGGACGGTCTGTCCGACGACTCGTTCGGACGGGATCTCGATCGCATCGCGCTCGAGACCTGCCGCGAAGTGAAGAACTCGATTCGCCGAAGTCCTTACGAGCGATGACCGGCACGAGCGCCGATCCGGATGACGGGAGGTCGTCTACTTCGAGGCTTCGTCCAGCAGTGCGCACATTGCCTTC
Organism: uncultured Pirellulaceae bacterium; assembly: GCA_964652385.1. Classification (GTDB taxonomy): domain Bacteria; phylum Planctomycetota; class Planctomycetia; order Pirellulales; family Pirellulaceae; genus UBA11682. The sequence goes on from CAZZBI010000077.1 coordinate 3,945, forward strand.
CCCATTCCCTCGCCGATCAGCCAATACGTCTCGGCGTTGGTGTTCCAGTGGTAGGCCTGGCCCGATGGAGATTCTTCGGCCGCACGATAGAACGCTCGCGTGCCGACGAACGCGACCGTGCCGCGGAACTCGCCGTACTCCGCGACCGCCGCTTGAGCCCGCATCAGCGACAACGCTCGCGGGTGCGTTTCGCTTTCGCCACTCATTCCCGTTTCGGCGATGACGAACGGCAGCTGCGGTGCCTCGAACTCTCTCCGCAGATCGCGGATCAGACAGGCGAGGTTCTTCTCGTACTCGTCGTTGAACGCCTGATTGACTCGATCGTTCCACCCCTGATGCCAACCGATCCCCGCCAGCTCGACCTCGCGCCCCGCCAACTCGGGAAACGTCTCGCCGACGTTCGCGAGCAGCTTCTTCGTCCGTTCGACGAGCTCGACGTAGTACGGCCCCGGAGCGTCGCCGCCGGCGGACGGCGGTCGAAAGTCGGCTCCCAGGCTCTTTCCGCCCCAAGCCAGCTTCACCAGCAGCACCGGCGCATCGAACCGATCGCCGACGACCGTTCCGAAGCCGAGTTCGGGGCCGATCCGATCCTCGTTCGCGCCGAACCCGGGGCGCAGTCGACCGTGACGGTCCAAATAGGAGATCAGGACGTCGTCCCGTTCCCGCCACGATCCGTCGTCGGATCGCCAAGCGGCGATCGGCGACTCGGGCTGATGCTCGGCGACGTACTCGAGACTCCCCTTCCCCTCGTTCCTTGACGGATCGGCCGCGACGATCCCATGCCCTTCCATATTCGACTGACCGGCGAGCACGAAGACGATCACCTTGCCGCCGTCATCGGCCGACAGGGAGGTGGAGCCGGCGACGAGCGCCGCCCCGGCAAGCAGGCCAACGAGCAGCTGACGGCCGATCATGGAACGAGCTCCGATCGCGCGGGGGTTCGAGACGTCCGGATGACGTCGTTCGAGTATGCGCGGTCCCGGGGGCCGTCACCACCATCGCCGCATCCGACAAGCCATCGCGGCACGGACGGACGTTCGATCACTGCTTCAGCGTCGCGACGTACTCCCCCCAGATCTCTGCCGGCTCCTTGCCGGTGTACTCCTTCCACAGATCGTCCGAGTAGCGCCCTTCCCGCATCGCCGCATTGAACTTGCGGATCAGCTCGCGGTCGTACGTCTCGACGGCATACGCCAGAAACGCGGCGCTCGTCCGATAGCTGTCGTCGAAGTTCGCACGCCGCGGATCGACTCGCGGTCGATTCGCTTCCGGTTCGTACAGGAACCACCGCAGGTAGTCCGCCAGTCCCTCGACCATCCAGCCCGGATTCCGGTTGCGGCGTCGACCGCCGCGATACTGCTGTACGACGTGCACCATCTCGTGCACGATCGAGCCGAGTGCTTCGCCGTCGAGATTGCGGCGATACCAGGGACCGGCACAGGTGATCGAGTTGCCCGAGGCGAACGCGACGCCATCCATGTCCCGACGAAAGACGATGGTGAACTCTCGCGGCGCCTGATAATCGTCGCTCGGCAGCATCTCGACCAGCTTCGGATACCACTCGACGATGACCGGCTTCAGTCGCTCGTTCACCCAGGGCCGCAGGTCAGGCACCTCGGTCGTGTCGACTCGCGCGACGAATCCCTCGCCGAACTCGATCACGTCGATCAGCATCGGGGGGGCTTCGGTCGTCTCGGTCTTCTCGTCCGATTCGACCGGTGCGGTCTGCGTTGCGTCAGTGACGGGGGGCGCCGGCGAAGAAGGCTCCTGGCCGAACAGGCTGGGACTCGAACCGAACAGCAGGGCGACGATCAGCGACGAGCGAAAGAGCGACATGCATCGAGTTCCGTCGGCAGGAGAGTGGTGATCGATCGGCAAAGGGGAGCAACGCTTCGAAGGAGAGCGAAGGGGCCGCGAGCTGTCGGCGATTCTAGTCGGTCTCCGGTCGAGACGCCGTGACCGACATGCCGGGAGACTCTCCCGCCCCCTCGGGCCGCCGGTTGCATTCGAGTCTCCGCGCCGATCGAATCGGTGGGAATCGCGGCCTTCCACCGAGACGATTCTCATGGAACTCGGACTGTCGCTGCAGGTGTCGTCGGTCGAGGTCGGAATGGACGAAGCAAGGCCGATCGAGTCGCTCCGCAATCTTGGACCGGCCAGCGCGCGGTGGTTACGAGAGGCCGGGATCGCTACGGTCGAGGAACTCGAACGACTCGGCCCGACCCTCGCCTTTCGGATCGTCCGACGCCGTCGATCGCAAGTCACCCTGAACTTGCTCTGGAGTCTCGTCGCGGGGCTCCGAGACGTCGACTGGCGCGAGCTGACCGAGGCAGAGAAACGTCGCTGGCTCGATGAACTCGACGACGAACCCACATGATGATCGATGCCGGAAGGACTCGATCGTTGGGCGAGACCCCCTGAGTCGTCTCGAGGCGCGATGTGGCGCCGATTCAGCACTCCCAGTTCAGCCAGCGATCGGCGGGCGAGCCGACGCGCGGCTGGCGCGGGCGGATCGCCCGGAGCGTGAAGCTCGTCGGGACGCGCGCCGGGCGATCGCGCAGTCGGTACTCCCCTGTCTCGGCATCGTACTCCGCCGAATCACCGAACGGATTCCACGGGACGGAGTCGTGCTCCTCGAACGAGACGAGCTCCAAGCCCGCATCGATGACGGCGTTCAACAGTTCCGCGATCCCGTGGTTGAACGAGATCGAACGCGGACTGGCGATCGGCGTACCGTCTCCCGCATACGTCTGCGATTCCTCGAACACGATCCCCGGCGTTTCGAAGTACGGAAACTCGACCGTCAGCAGACCATCCGGTCGCGGATCGCAGAGCGTGTAGACCATCGGATGCGCATCGCGCAGGAAGAGTCGGCCGCCGGGGACGAGGAGCGCCGCGACGGTCCTCGCCCAGTGGCGGACGTTCGGCACCCAGCAGAGTGCGCCGATCCCCGTATAGACGAACTCGAACCGCTCCGCGCCGAGCGCCTCGACCGCCCGATCGACATCGCTCTCGACATACTCGATCTCGTGTCCCAACTCCGCGGCGATCGCGCGCGCGGCGGCAAGCGACGCCGGCGACAGATCGAGGCCCGTCATGCGGGCTCCCAATCGAGCCAGCGACACGGTGTCGGTTCCGAGATGACATTGCAGGTGGACCCCGCGCCGACCGACGATGTCCCCCAGCCGCGGGCGGTCGAATCGGACGACCCCCGACAGAAAGTGCGGGTCCGAACGGAACCGATCCAGGTCGTAGCCGAGCAGATGCTGCGGAACACGACTGTCCCAGTTGGCCCGGTTGATCGACAGATGGTCATGCATCGGAATCTCGAAAGGTCGAAAGGCGCGGTGATCGACGGACCGACGCAGCCGCGAGCGACGACCGGTCGGACAGGTTCGCTCGGATCGCGATGGCCGGCCCTCGATCCTACCGAGTCGACGCCCGAAGGGGCGGGAGCGTAAGGAGATCGGCGTCAGGAACGTCATCCGTTCCCCGCAGCGATCCGGCGGCGCGAGTCGGCGGAGAGCCGAGACGCTCCGAGCGAGTCGAACGATCGACGAGAGGTCCGGTCGCCGAGCGGGGATTCGGGAGTCAAGTCATGCGACAGCTACGACGAGCGGCGGAACGAGGGCACTTCGACCATGGTTGGCTGAAGACCTATCACACCTTCTCGTTCGCCGACTATCACGACCCGCGGCATGTCCGTTTTCGGACCTTGCGCGTGATGAACGAGGACTTCGTCGCGCCAGGGCGCGGCTTCGGGACGCATCCGCATCGGGACATGGAAATCGTCACCTACGTCCTGAGCGGTGCGCTCGAACATCGCGACTCGATGGGGAACGGCGAGGTGCTCCGTCCCGGGGAGTTTCAGCGGATGACCGCCGGGTCGGGGATCACGCACAGCGAGTTCAACCCGTCGGCCGACGAGCCGACTCACCTGTACCAGATCTGGTTGCTCCCCGAGGCGCGCGGGCTCGAACCGAGCTACGAGCAGAAGCGGTTTCCGGAAGAGGAACGCCGCGATCGGCTCCGGCTGGTCGCTTCGCCCGATGCCGCCGACGGTTCGCTCGCGATCCGACAGGACGCGCGGATCTGGCTCGCGACGCTCGGCCCCGACAAGCAGGTGACGCATCCGCTCGAGACCGGGCGACACGCGTGGCTCCAGGTCCTTCGCGGCTCGGTCCGCACCGGTGACCTCGAACTGGCCGCCGGCGACGGCCTGGCCGTCAGCGACGAAAGCGAACTCGCGATCGTGGGATCGTCCGAGTCCGAGATCCTGTTGTTCGATCTGGATTGAGAGGAGGGGATCGGTCGGCGATCCGATCGATCCCGAGCAGCTCGGTGAACTCGGTGGCGCGAGACGCCTGGTCGGAGTCTCGTGAGCGCAGGGTTCACCGAGTGATCCGCGTCCCGCTTCGGCATCACCTCAATCGGTCGGTAACTCGGCGCGGAATCGGAACCGACTCGGATCGATCGTCGCGAGCCGGCCGTCCAGGATCGTCTCGAACTCCTGCAGCGCGCGATCGAGCGGCGCAAGGGCTCCGGGGAGACCGGTGTACGGTTCGCCGACATACAGCCCTTGACTCAGATACGTCACGGCCTGGAGCGCCGGCACGAGAGCGGCCGAGGGGGCCGAGCCGTCGGCCGGCAGGGCGCGAGTCGCTTCGATCACGCGCTCGGCCGTGCGGCGATGAGCCGACGAGCGCGAAGCGGCGAGCGAACAGCGCGAGCGAAGCGGATCGACCGCCGGAAAGACTCCGCGCCCCGCCATCGCTCGCGAGCACCAGACGAGACCGTCGCGCGCCAGCGTCTCGGGAAGCTCGCCGACCAGGATCGCGGTCAGCGGCACGCTCGAATCGGTCGCGGTACGACCGGCGGCGATCGTGTCGAGAAAGACTCGAGCGCATCGTTCGTCGTTCGTGAACCCGAACGCCACGCAGCCTCCCGATTCGGTCGCCGATCGCCGCACCGAATCGAGGTCGCTCGGATCGAGCCGATCGCGCACGTAGATCGCCTCGGTCGTCGGCAGCGCTTCGCGCAGCTCTTCGGGAACTCCCTGCACTTCGGCCAGTTGGGGATCGAGCAGCACGACGATCCGCACGTCGCACGAGCGGCGGACGACGAAACGATGAGCGATCTCGTTGCCGAGCAGACGCACGCCCGCACGCGGCTCGCCGCTGACCAGCAGGTCACTGCCGCGAATCACCGGCGCGAGCAGATCGACCGCCCGCAGTCCGGTAGGAAGGAGCGGAGCGGCCGAAGACTCGAAACCGTCGAACGACATGAGAGGGGCTCGCAGGAGTGAGGAGGAACGGGAGGAGATCGATGATCTGAATGAAGCCCCTTCTTAACCACGGAGCTCACGAAGGCCACGAAGCATGACCGCTGCGCAGTCAAAGTGATCACGGTCGTCAGCAAAAGGGAAACCAGAGATCGTTCAGTAACCGTTGACGACACGCCGAATACCGTCGACCAGACGGTTCTCATGGAAATTGATCAGCAATCCCAGTCGGAGCCGGGTTAGCCGAAGGTAGGACAGCACCTGTGCGACGTCGATCGGATGGATGGCCGACTTGGCCTTCAGTTCCACGATGACTTTCTTCTCGATGATCAGGTCGGCACGGAAACCGCAGTCCAATCGGAGTCCGTCATAGAACACCGGGATCGACAGTTCCGTAACGACCTGATGGCCGCGTTTGCGAAGTTCATGAGCCAAACAGACCTGATAAGCCGATTCCAAAAGGCCGGGGCCGAGTTGCCGATGCACTTCAATTGCCGCTCCGATGACCGCATGACTGATCTCTTCGGCCGTCATGAACAGACCTTTCGCGTAGAACGACGCCTCTCCGAATTCGAGAGCACGTCGGACGATCGGCCCGCGCGAGTTGATTTACGGCATCCGCAGTGTCGGATGACCGGGGTCGTGTGTCGAGTAAGTCGACGCTCTTTGACCACGTAGTCAACGTGAGACGCAAAGCAGGACGACTTCGTGTCCTTCGTGAGCTTCGTGGTTAACCCTCCGTGGTTAAGCCTCCCCTTCCCTGGAACGGTTCCTTCTCGGTCCCGAGTCCGTTACGGTGGACCGAACTCTCTCCCTTCCCGCCGCCAGGAGACCGAACCGATGACCGCCATTCGACTTGCCCGACGAACGATGCTCTTCGGAGGGGCGTCGCTGATGGTCGCTCCGTGGCTCCGCCCGCTGAGTGCTGCCGAAGTCGAGTTGCCGCCGGATGCGGTCCGGTTTCGCCCCGAGATCGAACCGCTCGTCCGACTGCTCGAAACGACGCCGCGCGAACGCCTCTTTCCGGTGATCGCCGAGACGATCCGCAACGGCACGCCGTACGTCCCGCTGCTTGCCGCGACGTTGCTCGCCGGCATCCGCAACGTGCAGCCTCGTCCCGACGTCGGCTTCAAGTTCCATTGCGTGATGGTCGTGCATGCCGCGCATCAGGCGACGCTCGCCGCGCGCGACGAACATCGCTGGTTGCCGCTCTTCTGGTCGATGGACTACTTCAAGCGCTGTCAGGAGCAGGATCGGAACGAAGGGGATTGGACGATGCGCGAGCCGAATCGCGCAGCGATCGGCGGCGAGCGGGCGATGGTCGAGCTGCGCGAGGCGATGGAGCGCTGGGATGTCGAGCGCGCCGACGCGGCGATCCCGGCGGCGGTCGCCGAGATCCCGTCATCGCGACTGCTCGAGTTCTTCGCCCGCTTCGGCTCGCGCGATTTCCGCAACATCGGTCACAAGGCGATTTGGGTCGCGGGAGCGTTTCGGACGCTCGAGACGATCGGCTGGGAACATGCCGAACCGGTCCTGCGCAGCTTGGCCTACGCCGCCCTCAACCACTCCGGTCAACCGAACCCGGCCGATGCCGACTTCGAGGCCGATCGCGCGGGGCGCAACAACGTGGCGCGCGCCGAACGCTCGCTCTCGGACCGACCGCAGCGTGACGATGACGGCTGGGTGGCCGAGTGGATGGCGGGGGCGAGATCCGAATCGCCCGACGGACTGGCGGAGCTGACGGCGACGGGCTTGAGCGACGGGATCGCGCCGGCCACGGCGTTCGATGCGATTCGCCTCGCCGCCGCCGAGCTCGTGACGCGACAGCCGGCGATCGTCCCGCTTCATGCGATGACCTCGACGCATGCCCTTCACTATCTGCATCGGTCGGTCGCCGACGAGCGGCTGCGCCGTTGGCTGCTGCTGCAGAACGCCTCGTTCCTGGCTCACTTCCGTCAGGCAGCGGCAGGACGAGGGGCGCTCCCCGAGACCGATCTGCTCGCGCTCCCAGCGGCCGGCGAGAAGGTGACCGCGCCGCAGGAGATCCTCGAGCGTCTCGGTTCGGACGGCGCGGCGGCTTCGGGAGCCGCGCTCGGGTATCTCGAGGCGGGCGGAAGTGCGCCGAGTCTGCTCGCTGCGGCGCGCGAGCTGATCCTGGTCAAGGGGAACGACTCGCACGACTACAAGTACGGCGAAGCGCTGTTCGAAGAGGCGATGCTGACGTCGCCGACCCGTCGGGCGCGACTGATCGCCGGCGGGCTGAGACTGCTGACTCCGGCTTCGGCGCCGGACAACGGTCTGGTATCGCGACTTGCCGAAGCGTTCGGGTGAGTGAGGATCGTCGCTGCGCCGGCAAGGCGGGGAGAGACTTAAGATGGACGGACGTGAAGGACGACCGAACGATCGGGACCTTGCCGAACAGGTGCTCGACACGTTCCGGCGCGACGGCAAGATCGCGGCGGTCAAGCTGTATATCGATCTGACGGGAGTCGGACTGGCCGAGGCGAAAGGGGCGGTCGAAGCGATCGAACGCGGCGCCTCGGGCGTCCGCGGTGAGACCGATTCGACATCTGCGCTTCCGGATGAAGACGAGATCGAACGCGAGACGATGCGGCGGCTCACTGCTGACGGGAAGATCCAGGCGGTGAAGTACTTCATGGAGCGGACCGGCATGTCGCTCGGCGATGCCAAGACGGCGGTCGAGCGACTGGCAGCGCTGCATGGTTTGCCAGCCGAGGATCCGCGCGGCTGTCTTGGGGCCGTGTTGTTCGTCGTGATTCCCGCGATCGGACTGCTCCTGCGCTGGTCGGCCTAGCCGAGTGATCTCGTGTGCGGTTCGGCTCGGGCGCGCCTGCGCGAGCCATATCGCTCGCGCGTTCCTCCAGCGTGAATCGTCTCGACCTCGATTCGCCGCAACGGATCGTCCTCTTCCCTCCACGCTCACGCCGGACAGCCTCGGCGGCACGTTCTTTGCGTGGTTCCGTCTCGACGGAACGGCGACCACGGCTCGCGGCTCCTTCTCGGATTCGCGCCGCCGGAGGCCGTCAGGGAGGTTCGTTCCGGCTCGTCGAAAGGATGTCAGAGGGAAATCGATCGGTGTTCGGACTGCCGCGGCTCGCTTGGCGGCGACAGGCCGGTCCGGCGTCACCGCGGTCAGGAGTCGACCCCATGGCGAACGTCGTGGTTCTCGGAGGGGGCGTGTCGGGGCATACCGCGGCCGCGTTTCTCAAACGCTGGCTCGGCAAGTCGCACCGGGTGACGGTCGTCACGCCGAACTCGCGCTGGAACTGGATTCCGTCCAACATCTGGGTCGGCGTCGGCAAGATGAAGAAGGAGCAGGTCCTCTTCGACCTCGCTCCGGTCTATCGCAAGGTCGGCATCGAGTACGAGCAGGCCAAGGCGATCGCAATTCATCCCGAAGGGGACGCCGACGGTAGCGGACCGTTCGTCGACGTGGAGTACACCGGCCAGGGACGCGAAGGAGAGCGGGCGAGGATTCCGTTCGACTATCTGGTCAACGCGACCGGCCCGAAGCTGAAGTTCGAGGCGACCGAAGGGCTCGGGCCGGGGGGCTTCTCGGAATCGGTCTGCACGGCTGACCACGCCGCTCACAGCGCCGCGCATCTCGAACGACTGATCGACGCGATGAAGCGAGGGGAGCGGAAGACGTTCGTCATCGGGACCGGACACGGTACCTGCACGTGTCAGGGAGCCGCGTTCGAGTACCTGTTCAACATCGACTATGTGCTGCGCGAACGAGGGGTGCGCGATCAGGCCGATCTCATCTGGCTCTCGAACGAGTACGAGCTGGGGGACTTCGGCATGGGAGGAGCTCATCTGAAGCAAGGGGGCTTCATCACCAACACGAAGATCTTCACCGAGTCGCTGATGGCGGAACGGGGGGTGCGCTGGATCACCCGAGCGCACGTCAGCCGGGTTACCGAGCATCAGATCTTCTACGAACTGCTCGACGGGACCGAAGGCTCGTTGACCTACGACTTCACCATGCTGATTCCTCCCTTCTCGGGCGTCGGTCTCGCGGCGTTCGCACGCGACGGGAGCGACATCAGCCAGCAGCTCTTCGCGCCGAGCGGCTTCATGAAGGTCGACGCGGACTACTCGGGCAAGCCGTACGAACAGTGGAGTGCCGACGACTGGCCGAAGACCTATCAGTCGCCGCTGTATCCGCATCTGTTCGCCTGCGGCATCGCGTTCGCGCCGCCGCATCCGATCTCGAAACCGATGAAGAGCGTCAAGGGGACACCGATCAGTCCGACGCCCCCTCGCACCGGGATGCCGTCGGCGATGATGGGAAAGCTCGTCGCGCGGAACATCGTCGAGATGATCCGCAAGGGCAAGGAGCGACCGGAGCACACGTCATCGATGGCCGAGATCGGAGCGGCCTGCGTCGCGTCGACCGGCAGCAGCTTTCTCGAGGGTTCCGCCGTCTCGATGACCGTCTTTCCGATCGTTCCCGACTTTCGGAAGTACCCCAAGTACGGTCGCGACCTGAATCTGACCTTCGGCGAGATCGGCCTCGCCGGTCACTGGATCAAGTACATCCTCCATCGGATGTTCCTGTACAAGGCCAAGCTCAAGCCGGGCTGGTTCCTCATTCCGGAATAGGAGATGCATCATGGCCGAACCGGAACCGCTCCCCACGAACCAGTTGCCGTACGAGCAGGCCTACTACCCGCCGGTACCGACCTGGTTCACCCGCTACCGCCGCAAATCGCTGATCTGGCAGCTGTTTCGCTTCGTCGTCATCAACCTGAAGATGATGATCCTGCTGCGCAAGTCGCACTGACGCGCGGTGCTCTTCAGGCGGTCGACGAAGGCGAAGCGTTCAGCGACGGGGCGAGACGAGACGTCGAAGAACGAACGAATCGATCCGTAGATCGATCGCCGCTCCGTCGGCCGCATCATCGGCCACGACCTCGACACGACAATCATCGAGGTCATGCGGCAGTCGCGCCGCGAGCGATCGTCGACCGTCGATGAACGCCTCGGCGATATCCCGCTCGAAGACGATGCGGCAGCGGCGAGGTACGCCATCGCCACCTGAGCGGTCATCTTTCGAATGGCCGAGGAACGTTCCTTCGCCGAGCGAAGCGAGCTCGATCATCCGCGCGGCGCCTTCGACCTCTCGACGGGCTCGGAACAGCCAGCGCCGTTCGGCATACGCCAGCGTCAGGACGATTCGTTCGCTTGCGTCGATCCATCGCAATTCGATCGTTCCGCGGCGATGCGCGAAGCCGACGTCGACGATTCCCGCTCGAGCACGATGCGACGTCGCGATCGCACCCTCCCGAGTCGCGACGATCGAACTCCCCTCACGATGCCAACCGGTCGGCAGTTGGGCCTCGCTCGCACTCGGTTCGTCAAGCGTTTCGCCGACGATCGCCGCCGCAATCTCATCCGGCAACGTCGTTCCCAATCGACCGTCGTCGAGCGTGACGAGTTCTCTCGGCAGCCCGAACGCTCCCCCCCAAGTATCGCGACCGTGCGTCTCGAGATCGTGGTCGGGAATCCAGCCGATGCCGATGCGGCGCCGCCCATCGGTCCCCCAGTTCATGGCCGCGAGATCCTCGCCGTCGAGCGTCGGCGGATCGGGACTCGTCCAGGGGCCGGTGCAACGCTCGGCGATCAGCACCGAGGTCGGACCGACTCGTCGGGGCGAGAGGAACGACGCGAACAGGTACCAACGATCGCCGATCTTCTCGAGCTGAGGCACCTCCGGCGCGCCGACGTTCCCCGGATGGTACAGATCGCCTCGCGGAGTCCAATCGCGCAGGTCGACCGATGAAGCGAACGCGACAGCGCCGCTGATTTCGTCCGGCATTCCCGCGACCTTGCAGGTCATCACGCACCACCAACACGCCTCGTCCGAATTCCACATCACGTACGGATCTCGCTGCTGAGCGTAGCGAGACTGAGGTGCGATGTCGTAACTCGCTTCGGAGCGGCGCCAGTGCTTCAGATCGTCGCTTTCCTGAGCGACCATCGTGCCGCGGCGTCCGTACCAGGTTCGGAAGCAGCCGGCTCGCTCGTCCCGCACGATGCCGAGCACGAAGTACGGCGCGATCTCCGCACCCTGTTCGCGATCGACGTGGATCGGATCGTCCAGGCGCCAATGGAGCAGGTCGGTCGATAGCGCCCGATGCACCTCGAATCGGTCACCGAGAAAGAACAGATGCCACAGGCCGTCGTGAAAGAACGGATGGGCGTCGCCCGCAACGAAGGACTTCGGCCGCAGATGCAGTCGCGGTTCGAAGGGAGAGTCGTCCGGCGGCGCGTCGTCGTTCGGGTGTGCGATCGGGTCGTCGGTCGCATTCGGCAAGGCAAAAGGAGCAGCCGACGAACTTCGTCCGAAGCCGAAGGCGGTCGCTCCTGCAAGACCGGCCGCGCGGCAAAGCCAGGTACGACGCGTCCAAAGCGGACGCTCGAGTGCGCCGCGATCGTCGATCGAGCGTGGGGGCATCGATGCGAACTCCGGTTCGGCAAAGTCCGAGAGAAAGCGCGTGATTTCGGTCGGAGCGGATCGCCGTAGTGCGACCGCCCTCGGTCGCACTGGGTTGACGTAGTGCGACCGCCCTCGGTCGCACTGGTTCGTCGTAGTGAGGCACAGGGACCCCTGCGCTTGGCGCTGCGGGCTGGGAGGCACGGAGGGGAACGCAGGGACCCCTTGCTGACGCTGCGGGCTGGGAGGCACGGAGGGAGGCACAGGGACCCCTTGCTGACGCTGCGGGCTGGGAGGCACGGAGGGAGACGCGGGGACCCCTTGCTGACGCTGCGGGCTGGCGGTCGGCTGCGGGCTGGCGGTCGGCTGCGGGCTGGGAAGACGCGGCTAGGGTAATGCGAACGGTTCCAGCTTCGCCAGGGCGGCATCGAACTGCGAGCCGCGGCCGACCTCCAGTCGCATCGGTCGATCGTCGATCGGATGATCGAACTCCAGTCGGACGGCGGTCAGCAGCATCCGGTAGACGCCGGTCGTCGCGAAGAAGGCCTGATTCCAGCGATGATCGCCGTGGCGATGATCACCGAGGATCGGATGAGCCAGATGATTCAGGTGGCGTCGGAGCTGATGCCAGCGCCCCGTCAGCGGTTCGAGTTCCAGATGCGTGAAGCGACTTGTCGGAAACTCGCCGATCGGCCATGGCGCCTCGTAGCTTCGCCGCGGTCGATAGCGAGTCACGGCGGCGCGTTCCGGTCCGTCGCTCGCTTCCTGAGTCGTCGCCTGATCCTCGGGACCGCTTCGTAACGGGCGATCGATCTCGCCGGGCTCGGTGACCCAGCCGCGCACCAACGCCTCGTACGTCTTCCTCACTTGCCGCGTCTCGAAGCGATCGCTCAGACGCTTGGCCGCTTCGCTCGTCAGCCCGAACAGGATCAAGCCGGCAGTGGGGCGATCCAGGCG
>CAZZBI010000078.1:0-7926 GCA_964652385.1 uncultured Pirellulaceae bacterium
ATCGTCGCCTCGGCCGGCTGGCCGAGCCGGGACTCGCTCGATCGCTTCGACGAGCGGCTCATGCTCACGTCGATCGACGTCGAGGACGAACCGGGACTGCATGTCGAGTTCACGATCGGTCGACCCGCCGGGGGACGCTATCGTCGCCCCTACGTCGCGGTCTGGCTGGAAGACGAAGACGGTTTTCCGGTGCGGACGGCGGTGCTCTGGATCATGACCGAGCAGCCCGGTCCTCGGTGGCATCGCGATCTGACTCGCTGGTTCCGGAACGATCGAGTCCGGAAGCTGGTCGAGGAGAGCGAGCTGATCGGTACGATCTCGGAAGCGACTCGCGGGCCCGGCGACTACTCCGCTCGTTTCGACGGCAACGACAACGCCGGCAAGCGACTGCCCCCCGGCAAGTACGTGCTCTGCATCGAGTCGGCGCGCGAACACGGCACGTATCAGCTGATCAAGGAGACGATCGAACTTGGTGATCGGCCGATCGAGAGAAAGGAGCTTGCCGGGAACGAAGAGGTGACGGCGGCGTCCTATCGATACGTTCCGCTGCCGCCCGAAGAGGAACGTCCCGCGCCCGAGAGCGAAGGGAATCGGGCCGAGCGATGAGCGTTTCGCCGAACCCATCGACCTCCGCTTCGGAGGTCTCGTCCGCTCCGTCGCCGGCGGCCGATCGAGGCGATGACCGACGAGGCGGCGCTGCGAACAAGAAGCCGCGGCGTCGCCGCACGCTCTACGCGGCGTCGGCAGCAGCGTTCCGCTGGGTGCATCTGTACGTCTCGATGCTCGGCTTCGCGATGCTGATGTTCTTCGCCTTCACCGGCATGACGCTCAACCACCCGACCTGGTTCGGCGCCGGTGAGCAGCATGTCGAGGACCGCCAGGGTTCGCTGCCGGCCGAGCTCGCGGCGGCTCTGAAGCCAAGCGAAACGGACTCGGGAGGCGACGGTGGCGGAGCGGGTGAATCGTCCGAGGGGGTGGACAAGTTGGCGTTGGCCGAGTTCGTGCGAGCCGAGCACCGGCTTTCGGGAGCGGTCAAGGAGTTCGAGGTCGACGAGTTCGAGTGCATGCTCGTCTTCAAGGGGCCCGGCTATTCGGCCGACGTCTTCGTCGATCGCGAGCAGGGGACCTACACGGTGACCGAAACGACGACCGGCCTGATGGCGATCCTGAACGACCTTCACAAGGGGCGCGACTCGGGGCCCGAGTGGGCGCTGCTGATCGACGTCTCGGCGATCGCCACGATGTTGCTGTCGCTTTCCGGTTTCGGACTGCTCCTGTATCTGAAGCGGCGGCGTCTGACCGGAGTGGCGACGGCGGTGGTCGGCACCGTGCTGCTGGTCGTCGTCTGGGCCGTTTGGGTCCCCTGATCTCGAACCGCCTTGTCTCGATCGGGTGCATTGATCCCGAGGCTGGGGCGCGAAACTCAAGCGATCTCCGCCCCCCTCGATCAAACTCTCTTCGCTTGCGGTCCGTAGCAGGGAGCGGTTCGGTCGCTCGGCCCGCTCTCGGAGTCTTCTCGCGCCGCAGAGGTGGGGGGGACGGCGATCGACCTGCTCCCGCTCGAATCGAGCCGCTCGGCGGTCATCCGAGAGCGGGGAAGCGGGTAAGTTGAGGTGCAGGGGCCGGAGCTGTCGGCGAGACGCTCGCCGATGGCGCTCGAGTCCCGACGGGACCCGTCGCAACCCAGCGCAGGAGACAGGCCGCCATGTTGCCGACTACGGAAGCCGGGGCGTTCATCACGGGGATCAAGAGCTGCAAGAACCATCGGTTCGTCTGCGCCGACGGTGATCGCTCCTCGTATCTGCTGGCCAATCGGGAATGGTATCAGCAGTGGGAGCATTTCACGCTGGTTCCGGTCGATCGCGCGACCGGGACTTATGCGATCCGAGCTCATTTCAACGGCAAGTTCGTCTCGGTCGGTCAGGACGAATTGCTCACGCCGTCGCGCGACGAGGTCGATCTCTGGGAGACGTTTCGGCTCCACTATCTCGACGAGCAGGTGGTCGCCTTCCGGTCGCTCAAGAACGGCAAATGGGTCTGCGTCGAGGACGTGACGATCGGCCGAGGGGGCAATCCGGCTGCCTCGCTGACGCTGGCCAACGCTCTGACCGCAACTCGGGACGAGATCGGGGAGTGGGAGAAGTTCTACTTCGCGACCGGTTGAGCGGTGCCCAAGCCGGAGTCCGGAGCCGGTGAGAGCGGGGCCGCGACAGTTGATCCGTAGGGGCCGGGCGGATACAGTCAAGGACTTGGTCCCGATCGAACGCGGCCCCTCTGGGGCGAGCGAACGGGACCGATCTCCGATGCCGACCGGCCGTCGATCGGCGGAGGTTTCAGCAGCGCCGTCGCGAATCGACGCGAACCTCCAGCGTCGCGATCGCCGGCAGGATTACGAGGAAGCGAAGCCATGTCGACGATCGACCGTCCATCAGGAGTGCGCACCGTCACGGGAGCCGACATCCTGGTCAAGTCGCTCGTCGATCATGGGGTCGAGGTGATCTTCGCGTATCCGGGGGGCTGCAGCATGCCGCTCCACCAGGCGCTGACGCGGTATGCGGGGAAGATCCGCACGATCCTGCCGCGTCACGAGCAGGGGGGCGCCTTTGCCGCGCAAGGGTACTCCCGCAGCACCGGCAAGCCGGGCGTGGTGATGGCGACCAGCGGGCCGGGGGCGACCAATCTGGTGACCGCGATCGCCGACGCGAAGCTCGACAGCATCCCGCTGATCGCGATCACCGGCCAGGTGCCGACCAAGGTGATCGGCACCGACGCGTTTCAGGAGACGCCGATCGTCGAAGTCTGCCGCGGCATCACCAAGCATCACTATCTGGTGACCGACGTCCGCGACCTGCCGCGGATCATGAAGGAGGCGTTCCATATCGCGACGACGGGGCGTCCCGGGCCCGTGCTGATCGACATGCCCAAGGATGTCCAGCTGACCGACATCGAAGTCGACTGGGATCCGCCGATGGACCTGCCGGGCTATCGAGCCGAGCCGCCGAAGGCTCGCCCCGAGCAGATTCGCCAGATCGCGGCCGCGATCAAGCTGGCTCGTCGCCCGATCCTGTATGTGGGCGGCGGCGTGATCGCGTCGGGAGCCAGCGACGAGGTGCGGGAGCTGGTTCGGCAGACCGGCATTCCGGTGGCGATGACCGTGATGGGGCTCGGCGCCTTTCCGAGCGACGATCCGCTGTCGCTCGACATGCTCGGCATGCACGGGAGCGTCTATGCGAACTATGCGGTCCGCGACTGCGACCTGCTGATCGCGCTCGGCGTCCGGTTCGACGACCGGGTGACCGGCAAGGTCGAGGCGTTCGCCAAGCATGCCAAGATCGTCCACATCGATATCGACCCGTCCGAGCTGAACAAGAACAAGGAAGCGCACATCGGCGTGGTCAGCGATGTCCGGTTCGCGCTGCAGGAACTGAACCGGATCGTCGAGGCGCCCGAGGACATTCGCGCCTGGACGCGGCAGTGTCTGGTCTGGAAGGAAGCGTATCCGTTCCGCTACGACGAGTCGTTCGACGGGATCCTGCAGCAGCACGCGATCCGGGCGCTCGCTCGGTTGACCAAGGAGCGCGATACCTACGTTACCGTCGGTGTCGGCCAGCATCAGATGTGGGCCGCTCAGTTCTTCCCCTTCTCGCGACCCCGCACTTGGCTCTCGAGCTCCGGGCTCGGCACCATGGGCTTCGGTCTCCCGTCGGCGATGGGAGTCCAGGCGGCTCATCCCGAGGCGCTGGTGATCGACATCGACGGGGACGGCAGCTTCCAGATGAACATCCAGGAGCTGGCGACCTGCTACTGCGAAAAGCTCCCGGTGAAGGTGCTCCTGCTCAACAATCAGCATCTCGGGATGGTGGTGCAGTGGGAGGATCGGTTCATGGGGAGCAACCGGGCTCACACCTATCTGGGGCCGATCGATCACGAGGAGGCGAGCGGGATCGGGAATCGGAACCCGCATGCCTTCGCCTGTGACCGCTACCCGGACTTCGTGTCGATCGCCAAGGGGTACGGCTGTGGCGGAGCGACGGTCAGCCGCAAGTCCGATCTCGAGTCGGCCCTGACCGAGATGATCGAGTACCCGGGACCGTTCGTGCTCGACGTTCAGGTCCCCTATCAGGAGCATGTGCTCCCGATGATCCCCTCCGGGATGACGGTCGACGACATGATCCTCGAATGAGTCGATTCCCCTTCCGGCATCGCTCAGGTCTCGCTAGAATCCCGGATTCCTTCGGTTCCAAGATCCGCAAGTACTCAGGTCGGTGACAACATGCCCAAGATGAAGACCCACAAGGGGACCAAGAAGCGGTTCCGTCTGACCGGTTCGGGCAAGGCGAAGCACCGTCAGAGCGGCACGAGCCATCTTCAGACCCGCATGTCCCCCAAGCGCCGTCGGACCCTTCGCGGCACGACGGTGGCGGACAAGACGATCAACAAGATGATCCGCCGGGCTCTGAACGGCTACAGCTACTGATCTCGCCCGTCCCTTCGGTTTCCGTTCACGCGGCCTTGCCCGGGCAATGAAACATCCGTCCATCGACGGAGGCCTTGGGGAAGCCCCAGCGAGAGGTTCGATCGATGCGTACGCGTAAGGGTGCAGCACGCACTCAGGCCAAGAAGCGTCTGTTCCGCAAGGTGAAGGGGTTCGTCGGCGGTCGTCGCCGCCTGCTTCGCTCGGCCAAGGAAACCCTGATCCGCGCCGGCGTCTATGCCTTTCGCGACCGACGCAATCGTCGCCGCGAGTTCCGGGCGCTCTGGATCGTCCGGATCAGCGCCGCCTGTCGGATGCGCGGACTCCGCTACAGCCAATTCATCAACGGGCTGAAGAAGGCGAACATCGAGCTCGACCGCAAGTCGCTCGCCGCCATCGCGTCGCACGACGCCGCGGGTTTCGACACGATCGTCGCCGTCGCCAAGAAGGCGTTGGGGGTCTGACGCCTTCGGGCGCCCGCCGCGACCGGAACCGATCCGATCGGGCGACCACTGCGAAGCGATCCTGCGGGAGAGCGACTGGCGACCTCCGCCGCGCTCTCCCGTTTTTCGTTCGTCCCCGACGGCGAGACACGACTCATGGCGATCGACGCGTTCCTCCAATCGCTGACCGAACTCGAAGCCTCGGCGCTGGGGGCGTTTGCTGCCGCTCCCGATGCCGCCGCCCTCGAAGCGGCTCGGATCGAGTTCCTCGGAGCCAAGAACGGCCGTTTCAAGTCGGTCCAGAAGGGGCTCGGTACCATCCCTCCCGCCGACAAGCCGCTCGCCGGCAAGCGGCTGAACGAGGTGCGAGACGCGATCCAGTCGGGGTTCGACTGCGCGACCGAGCGACTCGCTCAAGGGGCGATCGAGGAGGTCGATCCGACCTTCGACCCGACGCTCCCCGCCGCTCCGCCCCGTCTGGGACGGCGACATCCGATCACCCAGACGATCGGCGAGCTGGTCGACATCATGGGGCGACTCGGCTTTTCGCTCGAAGAGGGGCCCGAGATCGAGGACGAGCGGCATAACTTCGATGCGCTCAACATTCCGTCGGATCACCCGGCCCGCGATCCGCTCGACAACTTCTATCTGAGCGGTTCCGGCGGCGTGCTGCGGCTGCTGCGCAGCCAGACGAGCACCGTGCAGATCCGCGTGATGGAACGGCGCCAGCCTCCGGTCCGGATCATCGCTCTCGGCCGGGTCTATCGCCCCGACACCGCCGATCCGACGCACTACCCGATGTTCCATCAGATGGAAGGGTTGATGGTCGATCAGGGCGTGACGATGGCCGACCTCAAGCGGACCCTCTCGCTCTTCGCCGACAGCTATCTGGGGACCGACGTCGACGTCCGGTTCCGACCGTCGTTCTTTCCGTTCACCGAGCCGAGCGTCGAAGTCGACTTCTTCTGGAACGGTCGCTGGATGGAGTTCGGCGGCGCGGGCATGGTCGATCCGAACGTGCTCCGCGCGGTCGGCTACGATCCGGACGTGGTCTCGGGATTCGCATTCGGACTCGGCGTCGAACGACTCTGCATGCGGCGCTTCGGCGTGACCGACATCCGCGATCTGTACACCAACGACGTCCGTTTCCTGCGGCAGTTCTAGGTCGAGGGTTCGCGAGGGCGAGAGCGAGGAGCGCGGCGCGCGGAGGGTCGCTCGTTCCGGACGCCGCTCCCGCGATCGCTCCACCCCGGCTCGCGACCTGACGCTCCCTCGACTCGCTCCGTTCCGGTTCGTGCCCTCACGAGGACGCCATGCTCGTCTCGCGCAATTGGCTCGCCGACTACGTCGATCTCCCCGATTCGCTCGAACGGCTCGCCGATCGGCTCACCATGGCCGGGTTGAATCACGAGTCGACGATGATCGGAGGGGACGATGCGACGCTCGATTTCGAGGTGACCAGCAACCGTCCCGATTGCCTGGGGCACCTGGGGATCGCCCGCGAGATCGCGACGCTCTTCGAGCAGCCGCTGCGAGTCCCTGACCCGCAGCCGTCCGAATCGGGCCCCTCGACCTCGCGTGATCTGCAGGTCCGCGTCGAGACGACTCGATCGCCTCGCTACACCGCGCGGATCATCCGCGGCGTGAAGGTCGGTCCGAGTCCCGCTTGGCTCGTCAAGCGGCTCGAGGCGATCGGAGCGACCTCGGTCAACAACATCGTCGACATCACCAACTTCGTGATGTTCGAGTGCGGCCAGCCTCTGCATGCGTTCGATCTGCGGGCGGTTCGCGGCGGGACGATCGTCGTCCGCGATGCGGTCGACGGCGAGAAGCTCCAAGGGATCGATCATCGGGAGTACGCTCTGCGATCGGACATGTGCGTGATCGCCGACGCCGAGCGGGCGATCGCGTTGGCCGGAATCATGGGGGGAGCCGATTCGGAGATCTCGGCGACGACGACCGACCTGCTGATCGAGTCGGCGGAGTTCGAGCCGGGGGCGGTCCGAAACGCCTCGCGGGCGCTGAAGCTTCGCACCGACGCCTCGCATCGCTTCGAGCGGGCGCTCGATCGGCATGGCGTCGACTGGGCAAGTCGTCGCTGCTGCGAACTGATCCTGAAGATCGCAGGAGGGACGTTGCAGCCGGGCGTGGTCGAAGGGGGGCGAGCTCCGGTCGCTCCCGCCGCGATCGAACTGCGCATCGATCGCTTCGCCGCGCTGATCGGCTACGAACTGACCGGCGACGAGTGCAGCCGCATTCTGACGCGCTTGGGAGCGGCGGTGAGTCGAGCGGACGGAGGGAGGCTGAGCGTCGTTCCGCCGACCTGGCGCCGCGATCTGACTCGCGAGGTCGATCTGATCGAAGAGCTGGCACGCATCGCCGGCTACGATCGGATTCCGTCGACGGGAACGATCGGCGTGGCGGTCGCGGCGAGGAGCGATTCGCAGCGAGGGGCCGAGCGGATCCGGCAGGCGATGAGCGCCTTGGGAATCGACGAAGCGCTGACCTGCAGTCTGGTTCCGGCCGCCTGGGACGATCTGCTCGGGCCGCTGCCGAACGGAACGGTACCGCTCGCGACCGCTCATCCGATGGAAGGAGTGCTCGACCGCGGAAGTCAGACGGCCGGGAGCGTCGATCGGCTCCGACGCAGCCTGCTGCCGAGTCTGTGCGAGGTGCGGCGGATCAACGAACATCGCGGCAACGTCGACGCCGATCTGTTCGAGATCGCCAAGGCGTATCTGCCGACCTCGGGCGAGCAGCACGACGAACCATGGCGTCTCGGGTGGATCGCGACGGGGGACTTTCGGCGGTCCAAGGGGATCGTCGAGGCACTCTGTCGCGAGCTCGGAGCGCCACCGCCCGCCATCGTTCCTGCGGAGCCGCATCCGTTGTTCGATCGAGTTCGCCAGGCGGCACTCGAGGTGCGAGGCAAGGTGATCGGCCGGATCGGCGAACTCGGGACGCTCGCTCGTGACCGCTTTCGGCTGAAGCCGGGAGCGACCGCCGGAG
>CAZZBI010000078.1:7936-16614 GCA_964652385.1 uncultured Pirellulaceae bacterium
GTACTGCTGGCCGCCGCCGAACTGCTCCCTCGCCATCGAGCGCCGAGTCCCTACCCGTTCGTCGATCGGGACTTCAACTTCGTGCTGGCCGAGTCGGTCCGCTGGGCCGATCTCGAGCGAGCCGTTCGGGACGCGGACGCCGAGCGGATCGAAGAGGTGGCTTATCGCGAGACGTTCCGTAGTCCCGAGCGGGACGGAGCGGGCCTCAAGCGTCTGTTGCTCTCGGTCCGACTGCGGGATCGCAACGCCACGCTGACCGGCGGCGAGGTCGACGACCTCTGCGGGCGGATCGTCGAGCAGGTCGCGACTCGCGTCGGCGGGCGGCTGCTCGCCTGACTCGTCGAACGATCGCGGCGTCGCGATCGTCGAGCTTCTCGTTCACGATCTCACCGGCAGGAAACCCGATGACCGAAGAGCATGTGCTCGTCATTCCGACGGCCGAACTGCGCCGCGTCGGGCTCTTCCAGGGCTTCCGTGCCGACGTCGATTCGTACCTGCCGCTGCTGCACGACCCGCGGTTTCTGCGCTTCGAGCCTCGCTCGGCGATGGAGCGGGATCCGGAGTTCAAGCAGCTGATTCCGTACGTCGTTCTGGTCCACGGAGCCGATTCTCCTTCGCCCAGCGTCTATGCGTACACGCGCGGGGGAGGGCAGGGGGAGACACGTCTCCATCGCCTGCGCAGCATCGGGATCGGCGGCCATATCTCGCGCGAGGATGACGACGGTGGCGATCCGTTCGAGACGGGGCTGCGGCGCGAGCTCGACGAGGAACTGATCATCGGGACGAGCTGGACCGGCGGCTGCGTCGGCCTGATCAACGACGACTCGAACGATGTCGGCCGCGTCCATCTGGGGATCGTTCATCGCTTCGATCTGGCGAGCGACGACGTTCGGCCGCGCGAGGCCGATCTGGTCGATGCGGGTTTCGTACCGGTCGCTCGGGCCAAGCAGGAACTGGAGCGGTTCGAGACCTGGTCCCGCATCTGCCTGGAGCATCTCTTTCCGGGTTGACCGGTCGCTGGCGCCGGTCGAAGCCAATGGAGTTCCGTTCGAGCGGGTCGATTCGCGAACCGGACGAACCGGACGGTAACCGCAACGCCGTGAAACCTCGCCCCCTAGAGCGTCCGCTTCAGACGGCGCTCTTCGAGACGATCGTCCCGCGTTCGGCGATCGCCCGATCGATCGCGGCGAGCTGATCGTCGGTCAGGCGCCAGCCCATCGCCTCGGCCGATTCCCGGATCTGTTCCGGGCGTTTCGCGCCGCAGAGTGCCGACGTGATGCCGGGGCGATGGATCGTCCAGTTGACGACCGTCGCGGTGACCGAGCGTCCGGCGTCGGCTGCGACGGCGCGGATCCGATCGACGAAATCCTGGTTCCGCTCCCACTCCTCGCCCCGAAACATCGGGTACTTGGCTCGACCGTCTCCCGGCGCGAAGACATGGTCGCGACGAAGGTGTCCTGCCAGGAGCCCCTTCATCAGCGGCCAGTAGGTCATCAGCGAAATCCGTCGCTCCAGGCAGAACGGAACGAGGTCCTGTTCGATCTCGCGCTGCAGCAGGTTGTAGTGAGGCTGGATCGCGGCGACGGGACAGACGGCGGCAAAGCGGTGGGCCTGTTCGACGTCGACGTTCGACAGGCCGATCGCCGCCGTCTTGCCGGACCGCAGCAGGCGATACAGCGCATCGGCGGACTGTTCGATTTCGAGGGTCGGATCGGGGGCGTGCAGATAGAGCAGATCGACTCGATCGGTACCGAGCCGCCGGAGACTCGTGTCGCACTGGGACTTCAGCGTGGCGGGACGTCCGTCGATGACGCGTTCGCCCGAGGCGTTCCAGTGGATCCCTCCCTTGGTCGCGATCGTGATCCGATCGCGTCGAGTCCGGAGCGCCCGTCCGATCAGCGTCTCGCTCTCTCCCGCCGCTCCGTAGCAGAACGCCGTATCGAAGTGAGTGATTCCCGCCTCGAAGGCCGCTTCGAGCGTTGCCAGGCTCGAACGGGTGTCGACGTCCAGGCTCGTCATTCCGGCGATCGGCCAGCACCCCATGGCGACCGACGTGACGACTCGATCGGTGCGGCCGAGGGGACGTCGATCGTGTTCGGCAGGGGTGGGCATCGTGGGATCCGTAACCGTGAGCGGGAAGCGACCGCAAGCCACGGCCGGCGTCAGGGCGATCCGAAGCCGGCCGACGTGATCGAAGCCGACGAAAAGAAGGCTGCCGAGCGGGCAGGCCGGAAGTCGCCGCACAGCGAGCGCGGACGAAAGAGTGATCCCAACGGGATTCGAACCCGTGTTGCCGGCGTGAAAGGCCGGTGTCCTAACCGCTAGACGATGGGACCGATCGCGATTGCGACGTGCAGGCCGTTTTAGGCGCGGCATCGCCGAGCGTCAAGGGCCGAGTCGCGAGGCGAATCGCTTCGGCCGAGTTCTCGGCCCCCTGTCGGCAGCGCGACGGCCGAATGCGGCAAGAGACACGTGAGGGGAACGAGACGTTCGGAGGGGGTGCTCGAGAAGACTTCGGAGCGTTCTCGAACGACTCAGTCGCGAGACGATTCGGAGCCTTCCGACGGCGAACCGCTCTCGTCCCCGGCGCGCTTGATCGCGTCATACACCTCGCGGCGATGCACCGGGACTTCCTTCGGAGCCTCGACCCCCAAGCGAACCTTGTCCCCTCGGATCTCGACGACGACGATCGTGATGTCGTCGTTGATCACGATGCTCTCGTTCTTCTTTCGGGAAAGGACCAACATGTGCCATTCCTTTGTTTCGTTCGGGCCATCTGTGCTTGACGGCGATGTTGATTCGCTTCCGCCGGGGGAAAGCGCGTTCCTCGCGTCCGGAGCGGTGTCGACTCCAAAAAAAGCTTTCCCCTCTTGACTGCCAGGAAATCTTCCCACCACTCTACGTGGGACGCTTGTCGAGTCAAGAAAACGCGACAGGAATGACTTGATTTTCGCTCGCCCTCGGCCGAGCACGACACGCTCCGACCGCTGACCGATCGCTCGTCGGTTCGGACCGTCATGCCTTGCCCCTCGTTCGGGCCGAAAGGCCGTCGCTGGTACGACGCCGGTCCGCTTCCGCTCCACGCCCCATGGATTCCTCCGGGGGTCATGCCTACGATTTCGGAGAGGGGGGACGGCAACCGCGGCCACCGCGTTGCGGCCGACTCCCGCCCGGTCTCATTCCGGTCGAGTGGACCATGTCGACGTCTCCGGTCGAACAGAATCGCCGCTTCTCGCTCGACGAGGCGACTGCGCTCCTTCCCTGGGTGCGCGTGATCGTCCGCGACATCGTGGAGCTCTCGGAGTTGCTGGCGCTGCGGCACGAAGTCCTGGAAAGACTGGGGCGTCCGGCCGTTCCGGCCGACGGCGACCCGTATCGGGAAGAGTTGGAAGCGAGTCGAGCGGCCTTGGCTGCCGACGCCGAAACGGTCCGAGGATTCGTGTCGGAGCTCGGCAAGCTCGGGATCGTCGTCGTCGATCTGACCACCGGCTCGGTCGATTTTCCGGCGGTGCGAGGGGAGCGCCAGGTCTGGATCAACTGGCGACATGGCGAGCCGGAGCTGTCGAGCTGGCGCGAGCTGCACGAGGATCCGAAGATTCGGCGACCCTGGACCTCGGAGAGTCGGAGTCGTTTTCGGGAGCTCGATTCGATGGCCGGCGGCAACGGTTGACCTGCCGGTCCCGATCCGCATTGTTCGCTGCCGGACGCGAGGCGGCCGAAGCGGGCCGGGCAGCCCAAGGGGCGGCCTGGTCGATTCGCGGACACTTGGCGAACGGCGCCGCTCGCCGAGGCCGACTCTCGAAGGCGTTCTCGCCTTCCGTTTCGACAGCTCCGCTCAGCGGGCGGTGACGCGGCGGAAGTGTGCCTCCCACTCGGCGATCGCCAATCGCGTCATTGCTTGAGCATCCGCCGCCGACAATCGCTCGCGATGCCGATCGATCCAGCGGTCGTTGCTCCAGGTCGGCCGAGCCAAGTCGGAGATCGCCTGGCCGGCGGCGAGCGACCGAGCGGTCTCGGCCAGTCGTTCCGCGTCGGGGTGGTCTCGGCCGACGCGACGATACCAATAGCGGGCGTTCTCCAGGTCACCGTCCAGGCGATGGATGATCGCATGCCAAAGCATGCCGTCTTGCGTTTCCGAGGTCTGCACGAGTTCGTGGGCCTCGTCGAGCAGGCCGAGACGGATGGCGAGTCCGGCGGCGATCGACTCGCGTCGGTCGATCGCTCGGCCGGTCAACGCCGCCACGGCGTTCTCCCATCGAGCCAGGCGATCGGCGTGGGTCGATTGCGGCCCCTCGGCGATGAACCGGTTCGCGACGTCGAAGCCGAGCAGTTCGCTCAGGTTCGGTCCGTCGAGGCTGCCTCGCTTCGCATCACCTGCTTCGAGGTTCATGACATTCTCCGCGGCCCGGCACGGGATCGATCGGGAACCGAGAGCCGCGCTCCCGAACGATGCGCCTCGCGGCCCCGGCGATCGGCGCTCAGTACTCGTGGCTCGCCGACCGCTCGTTGATCCCCTTGCCGCCCGAGAAGGTCTGCCGCACGCGGCGAGTCCGAACTTCGTCGGTCAGGCGAGCGATCACCTGATCGACCGGCATGGCGCCGAGGTCGCCGTCGACTCGATCCCGCAGCGAAATCGTGCCGTTCTCTTCGTCGCGAGGTCCGACGACGGCCATGTAGGGAATCAGCTCGAGCTGAGCGTCGCGGATCTTGGCTCCGAGCTTTTCGGCTCGCCAGTCTCCCGAGACGCGGAAGCCGTGTTCGCGCAGCCGCTGTTCGAGGCCGCGGGCATAATCGACCGTCTTTTCGCTGACCGGAAGCAGGCGGATCTGTTCGGGAGCGAGCCAGAGCGGGAACGCGCCTGCGAAATGTTCGATCAGCACGCCCATGAACCGTTCCATCGATCCCAACGGAGCGCGATGGATCATGACGGGGCGATGGGCGGTATTGTCCGCTCCGATGTACTGCAGGTCGAACCGTTCGGCGCTCGGCAGGTTGTAGTCCAGCTGGACGGTTCCCAGCTGCCATTCGCGCCCCAGGCAATCGGTGACGACGAAATCGGCCTTCGGGCCGTAGAACGCCGCCTCGCCTTCCTCCTGAGTCGCTTCGATGCCGAGGCTTTCGCAGACTTCGACCAGTGCCCGCTGGGCTCGGTCCCAGAGCTCGGGCGAGCCGACATACTTGTCGCTGGTCGGATCGCGGAAGCCGAGACGGACGCGGTAGTTGTCCAGTCCCAGGCAGCCGAGCACGAACTTGGTCATGTCGATGCAGCTGCGGAACTCGTCCGGCGCCTGCTCTTCGGTGCAGAAGATATGCGCATCGTCCTGAGTGAATCCGCGGACCCGAGTCATGCCCGAGAGCTCGCCCGACTGTTCGTACCGATAGCAGGTGCCGAACTCGGCAAGTCGGAGCGGCAGCTCGCGATAGCTGCGAGGCCGACTCTTGTAGATCATCACGTGGTGCGGGCAGTTCATCGGCTTCAGGATGTACTGCTCGTCGTCCTCCATCGTGATCGGCGCGAACATGCTGTCCTTGTAATAGGGATAGTGCCCCGAGGTCTTGTAGAGTTCGATGCGGCCGATGTTCGGCGTGACGACCGGCTGATAGCCTCGCTTGTGCAGTTCTTCCTTGACGAACTGCTCGAGGAGACCGCGGATCAGGGCTCCCTTGGGTTGCCACAGGATCAGGCCGGCGCCGACGGTCGGGCTGATGGTATAGAGATCGAGTTTCTTGCCGAGAACGCGGTGATCGCGCCGCTTCGCCTCTTCGACCTGCTGCAGATAGGCGTCGAGGTCGGCCTGGGTGAAGAAGGCGGTGGCGTAGATCCGCTGCAGCTGCTGTCGGCTCTGGTCCCCCTTCCAATAGGCGCCGGCGACGCTCAGCAGCTTGAACGCTCCGATCACCTTGGCCGACGGGATATGCGGGCCGCGGCAGAGATCGAGGAACTCGCCGTTCCGGTAGAACGAGACCGACGCATGGTCGGCCAGCCCCTCGTTGATATGCTCCACCTTCAGCGTCTGCTTCAGATCGCCGCAGGTCCGAAGGGCCGAGTTGCGATCGGCCTCGATCCGCTCGAACGGTTCGTCGAGATCGACCAGCCGTCGCATCTCGGCTTCGATCGCCGGAAAGTCGTCCTCCGACAGCGGGTGCGAAGGGCTCTCGAAGTCGTAGTAGAAGCCGTTCTCGATCGTCGGCCCGAAGGCCAGCTGCACGTCGGGGAACAGACGCATCACGGCGCGGGCCATCACGTGGGCGCACGAGTGCCGCATCACGTCGAGCGCCTCGGCATCCTTGGCGGTCAGGATCGCCGCCTTGACCGGCTGATCCTCCGGCAGCGGCGTATCGAGCCCGACGACTCGATCGTCGATCCGCCCGGCGATGGCCGCCTTGGCCAATCGTGGCCCGATCGAGGTGGCGAGATCCTTCAGGGTGGCGGGGGAGGGGAGCTGCTTGGTCGATCCGTCGGGAAGTACCACCTGAGCCATGGCGAGAATCCGATGCGGGCGAAGGTCGAGTTACGAACCGGGAAGGGGGACAGTATAGAGGCGGACGGCAAACCGGGAGAATGCCGCTCGCCGACCCTCCTTCGGGACCGAATGCGGTGCCGCCGGGTTCGCGGCCAGGGCTCGAAGTCGGTCGGAGCCCGGCGGGCATCGGCCGCTCTCCGGTAAGGTCGGCCGGCGAAGGGGGCAGGGTCGGATGGGGCGCGAGGGAGCCACGGAGCTTTCGGTTCGGCGAGCGCCCTTGACGCCGAACCTCCTCCCTGGCAAACTCCTCCCTTCCGAAACTCCTTCGTCTTCGGGCGCAGGGGTGACCGGGCGTTTAGCTCAGTTGGCTAGAGCGTCGCGTTGACATCGCGGAGGTCACAGGTTCGAGCCCTGTAACGCCCACTCCCGCGGATCGCCGATCCGTTCGGAGTCTTCGATCGCCTTGCTTCTGCGCCTTGCCTTGTGCCGGGCGACTTCTGCCGGAAGGGGATCCGACGGATGCCGATGGCTCGATCACGAGCGGCGGCGGTCCCGAGGAATCCGGAAGCGAAACGGTCGGGTGACGAGAGGCCGGCTCAGCCGGGTCTCGGTCACGCACTCGCCAGCGTAGCTTCAATCGGCAGAGCACCGCATTCGTAATGCGGGGGTTGTGGGTTCGACTCCCACCGCTGGCTCTCGCGATTTTTCGAGGGCAGATTCTCCCTCGGGGACGAGGGCTCCGGGAGGCGGGACGCGGACGTCGGGATCGATGCCCGACCGGTCCGCTCGAGCGGTCATGCATGCCGCTCGCACCTCGCCCCCTTCTTCGCCCCTGTTCTCGGGCCGTTTCCCATCGGAGCCGACATGGTTCAGACTCAGGCTGTCGACCTCAAGGAACTTGTCCTTTCCAACGGCACCTTCGGCCCGGCCGAGATCGAGACGATCCGCGGCGCGATCGCCCGCGAGCATTCCCAGTTCGCCACGCTGCGCGACCTGGTCGGCGAGCTCGAGGCCCAAGAGGGGCGCTCCCCCGCGTCGTCGGTCCGTCTCGGAGTCGGCCTGTACCTGCTCGGTCGTTTTCGCCGAGCCGCGGAAGTGCTCGCGTCGGCCGATGGCGGCGCCGTCGCTCACTTCTATCTGGCTCGCTGTCTGTTCAACGCCGAGCAATACGACGAGGCGATCGAGGCGTATCGCAAGGCGAAGAAGGCCGGTTACGACGGCGGACTCTGCGACATCGGCGTCGCCGAAGCGTTGCGATATCAGGGGAAGGCGCCCGAGGGATTGGCGGTTCTCGATCAGCTCTTCGGACCGATCGAGCAGACCTCGGAGTACCTGTATCAGCGCGGAGCGACGGTCGCGGCGATCGGCGGCAACCCCTCGGAAGTCGTCGCGCTCTACGAGCGGGCGGTGGAACTGGACGGGACTCACAGCGGAGCCCTGTTCGGTCTGGCGCTCGAGAACGATCGGCGCGGCAATGACGAAAAGGCGTTCGAGCTGTATGCCAAGAGCGCCGCTTCGTTCCCGTCGAATGTCGGTGCGCTGCTGAACCTGGGGATCCTCTACGAGGACCACAACCAGTTCGACCACGCGCAGAAGTGCTTCGAGCGGGTGCTCGACGTCTATCCGGCTCACCCCCGAGCCCGTCTGTTCAACCGGGATGTCATCGCCGCCGGCGGATCGACGATCGATCCGTGGGAGGAGCGGGAGCGGGAGAAGCTGTCGCAGGTCCTCAAGGTGCCGGTCACCGATTTCGAGCTGTCGGTGCGGAGCCGCAACTGCCTGCAGAAGATGAACATCCGTACGATCGGCGATCTGACTCGGGTCACCGAGCAGGAATTGTTGGCGAGCAAGAACTTCGGCGAGACGTCGCTGGTCGAGATCAAGGAGATGCTCGCGACCAAGGGGGTCTCGATCGGTCAGTTCGCTCACGAGAAGCGGCCCGACGAGGAGGTCGATACCACCAACCTCTCGCCGGACGAGCAGGCGCTGCTCGAGCGGCCTCTGTCGGAGCTGAATCTGAGCGTCCGAGCCCGCAAGTGCATGAACCGTCTCGGGCTGTCGGTCCTTTCCGAGCTGGTCCGCAAGACGGCGGACGACCTGCTCGAGTGCAAGAACTTCGGCGTCACCAGCCTGAACGAAGTGCGCGAGAAGCTCACTCAGCTCGGTCTCAAGCTCCGCGGCGAGTGAACGTCGGTCGCCGTCAAGGTTTCGAGC
>CAZZBI010000079.1:0-776 GCA_964652385.1 uncultured Pirellulaceae bacterium
ACGAACCGGCCCGTTCGCGTTTCTTGCCCCAGCCGCTCGACGCTCCATCTCGTGCTCGTTTCGATGCTCGCTGATCCCGGTCAGCCGTCCCCCTGTTCCTCGACTCGCACGGAGTCGCCTCGATGACCGCATTCGTCGCTCGTCATTACCGGACCGGAGAGCCATGGACGATCCGTACCGAGGGGGATCGGATCGCGTCGATCGACGTCGCACCGCGCGAACCGATGCCGTCCGACGGTCGGCCCCTCGGTTCGCCCGGTCTGATCGTCGCTCCGGCGTTGGTCGACCTGCAGATCAACGGGCGCGAGGGGCTGGATTTTCTTGCCGAGACGCTGTCGCTCGACGAATTGACTCGGCTGATCGTCGGGTGGGATCGGGATGGAGTCGGCTTCGGGCTGCCGACCGTCACGACTCAGTCGCACGAGCGATTGAGCCTTGCCTTGTCACGACTCGGCACCGCACTCGACCAGGTTCCCGAAGTCGCCAAGCGAGTCCCGGGGATTCACCTGGAGGGGCCGTTTCTGAGTCCGGAAGAGGGTCCGCGCGGCGCCCATCCGCTCGAGCATGTCCGACCGCCCGATTGGGACGAGTTTCAGAGGCTGCAGCAGCACTGCGGCGGGCGGATCCGGCTGATCACGCTCGCTCCCGAAACGGCCGGAGCGGCTTCGTTCGTTCGTCGCGCCGTCGACTCGGGCGTCCGGGTCTCGATCGGTCATTCGGCGACCGATCGGCGTTCGCTGCTCGAAGCGATCGATGCCGGCGCGACGCTCTCGACC
>CAZZBI010000079.1:786-5573 GCA_964652385.1 uncultured Pirellulaceae bacterium
GCATCTGGGGAACGGCTGCCACGGTCGGCTGGATCGACATCCGAACTACCTGTGGGACCAGTTGGCCGACGATCGACTGACCGCGATGGTGATCGCCGACGGTCATCATCTGCCGGATGAGGTGCTCCGCTGCTTCGTGCGTTGCAAGGGGCGCGAACGGCTCGTCGCGGTCAGCGACATGACCGGGATGGGAGGGATGCCGCCGGGGCGCTACGATCGGACCGCGCTCGGTGCGGTCGAGGTCCTCGAAGACGGTCGCCTGGTCGTCGCCGGTCAGCGGCGCTATCTGGCCGGAGCGGCCTTGCCGTTGTGGCGCGCGATCGAGCGACTGGCGAACGTCACCGACCTGACCTTGGCCGAAGCGATCGACGCCTGTTCGACTCGCCCGGCCGCGATCGTCGGCTGCGACGTCGCGGCGATGCCCGACGCCGCGAAGTGTCTGGCGTTGTTGCTGCAGGTCGACCAAGCTGCGACCGAGACGCCGAAGGGGCGAGCAACAGCAGGCGACGAAACTCGTCGAATCGGCGTTCGTCCCCTCGCATTGCTCCGCGGCGGCCGAATGATCGACCTGACCGCCGTTGCATAGCGAGCGTCGATCGGAGAGAGCTCCGTGATCGGATATGCCCCCACTGATGCGTCGACCGGCGGGACCGTTGTCGAGCCTTCGGCAGACTGCGACAATTCCCAAGTGCTCATTCCGGAGGAATCGCCATGAATGCCCCCCCTGAAGATCGCGTCAAATCCAAAGCACTTGCAGCGATCGAGTCACTTCCGGAGAACGCGACCTGGGATGACGCGATCTACTCCCTTTACGTTCGCCAGAAGATCGAACTCGGGCTCGACGACGCCGCTAACGGACGAACTGTCTCGGTCGACGAGGTGCGCCGTCTGTTTGGCCTGCCCCAATGATGGTCCGCTGGACTCGATCCGCACTCTCCGATTTGGCTTCGATCCACGCACACATTTCGCGTGACTCACCGCGATTCGCAGTTGCGACCGTCGATCGAATTACCCGTCGAACCCGGCAACTGTCGGCATTCCCGACTTCAGGTCAAATGGTCCCTGAGTACCAGCGCGATGACATTCGCGAGGTCATGGAGTTCAGTTACCGCATCATCTATGCCATCGAGTCCGACCGGGTTCATATCCTCGCGATCATTCATGGAGCATCGCCACTACCGGCTTCTGCACCGACCATTTGATGACAAGGAGTTGCACCTGAATCGCGAGCGATGCGATACCTGAGTCAACCATGATCTCCCGCGACCCGGTGAATCGCGTCATTCTTCTCCTCAGCAGTGCAGTCCGAGGCATGCGCCTCGCCGCTCGCTCAGACTTCCAGATACTCTTCGAGCGTCTCGTGCAGGATCCCGGCGGCCGGATCGCTACCGGTCCAGAAGCGATAGGCGAGTTCGGCCTGAGCGGCCATCATGTCGACGCCGCTGACGATCCGATGCCCGCGCTTCGTCGCTTCGGCCAACAGACGCGTC
The DNA here is from genome assembly GCA_964652385.1 of uncultured Pirellulaceae bacterium. Lineage (GTDB taxonomy): Bacteria > Planctomycetota > Planctomycetia > Pirellulales > Pirellulaceae > UBA11682. The sequence continues at coordinate 2,277 of CAZZBI010000079.1, forward strand.
TCGGCCGGATTGAAGATGACGTCGGCGACAACCAGTTCGGGATCGGCGGCGTTCCAATCGAAGGCGGGTCCGCCATTCGGATCGCACCAGCCGGCGGTGGTCGCATGAATCAACAGTCGCGTTTCGGCGGGGATCGACCAGCGGTTCTGCCAAAGCACGGCCTCGATCGGCAATTCGAATCGCTCCCGAAGCCTTGCCGCCAGCGTCTCGGCTCGTTCGATCGTCCGATTGACGATCGTGATCGATGCGGGAGCGAGACCGGCGAGTGCGGTGGCGATCGCCCGAGCCGTCCCGCCGGCTCCGCAGATGACGACCGGCAGGCCGGCCGGATCGGCGATCGGCTTCAGGACCTGCAGGAAGCCGGCTCCGTCGGTATTCTCGCCGACCCACTGTTCTCCCTGCCGCACGGCGCAGTTCACGGCGCCGGCCGCTTCGGCGGCAGGGGTGAGCGAATCTACGAACTCGAGCGCCGCGATCTGATGAGGCGAGGCGAAGGCGGTGCCGCGGAATCCCATCGCTCGCGCACCGCGCATCGCTTCGGCGAAGCGGCCGGTCGGCACTTCGAGCGACAGGAATCTCCAATCGAGCCCTGCCGCCTTGAAGGCGCGTTCCATCAGCAGCTGCATCGGATTGCCGGCCAGCGGATCGCCGAAGCAGCCGAGAATCGGTTGGAACGACGCTTCGCTCATCGGCGACTCCGACGTGGCGGTGGGATGCGGATGCGGACGACTCAACGGGCGGGACGTTCCGTCTCGGCCGGCATTCTAGTCGACCGCCTCGCTCCCTGCGGTCTCGAGTTACCGGACCGTCAGGAAGGGATCCAGAGCGAGCGACGTTCGGTGCTCCCCTCGACTCCGGTGCGACGGGCCTTGATCCTGACGTACGGCGCGACGAATCGGGCGCGGTGACCGAACGCCCCGATCGGGTCCTCGGCTCGCGCATGACACGGTTCGACCAGATCCTCGATCACGAACCCGGCTCGGCAGAGCCCTCCGATCAGCTCTTCCCAGCGATGCAGGAACTCGAGACAGCCTTCCTCGCGCAGTCGCGATCCGGCGACCTCGGGGAGCGGCCCGGTCCGGTAATACGGCTCTTCGATCAGATAGCCTCGCTCCCCCGGTCCGATCGCCGTCTGAAGACTGGTCGGCGTCTTGTGCTGACTGACGTAGATCCCTCCCGAGCGGAGCACGCGCGCTACCTGGCGATAGACGGCGGCGATGTCGGGCAGGTAACACGTGGCGACCGGGTGGATGACGACGTCGAACTCCCCGACCTCGAACATCCCCAGGTCGTCCATGCTCGTCTCGACCGTCCGCAGATCGAGGCGTCGCTCGAGCGCGACCTGCCGATCCCGCTCCAGCATCGCCGGACTCAGATCGACCACCGTGACGATCCCTCCGGCCGACGCGTAGATCGGTCCCTGTCGCCCTCCGCCGGCCGCCAGACAGAGCACCCGTTTGCCGCGAAGGTCGTCGCCGAGCCAGCCGAGCGGGTCGACCGTGCGCAGTCCGTCCCGGCACGCCTGGTCGTCGGCCGGCCGCGTGAAGCCGTCGTCGCGGGCGACCAGTCGGTCCCAGGCGCGACGATTGCGATCACGGATCGCCTGCGGATCGAGCGGCTCGGTCATGTCGACTCCCGATCAACGGCTCGTTCCGCAGCGGACGTTTCGGACGCTCGGCCCGGCGACTCGCGCCGAATCGACTCGCGTCGAGACACCTCGCGGCGGACGGCGAGGAATCCGAGCAGCACCGCCGCGGCGAGCAGAGTGTTGAAGCACCAGACGGTCCCTTCGACGATCCCCGGACTCCACGCGCCCCACCATCCGTAGGCATCGAACCACATCAGGCCGTAGAAGAAGTTCCGCGGGCGGAGCAGGAAGCGATACGGAATCCCCATCGCATTGCGGACCATCGCCAGCATGACGGCCGCATCATAGAGGACCGCATAGCATCCGGCCGTGACCGGATGCAAGCCGGCTCGTCCGAACCCTTCGGCGGTCGCATAGGCGAGCGCCGTCGCGATGATGACGATCTGATCGCCGAACGTATCGGTCAGCGAACCGGCGCTCGAGGCTCGCCCCTGATGGCGAGCGAGCGGACCGTCGATCCCGTCGACGATCAGATGGGCGAGCAACAGCCAGTGAGCGACGAACAGCCCCCAGGGACCGGGAACGAACAGATAGCACGGCACGAACGCTGCGCCGAGCGCGACCGAAAACCAGGTGATCCCGTCGGGAGTCACATGCAGTCGATCGAGTCGACGGAGCAGGGGGGCGAGCAGGCGCTGCTTGTACCCCTGATAGCCGAGCATCACCCGGCGTTCCCGATCCGAATAGCAATCCGCCTTGTCCAAGTCGGGCTCCGCACTTGTTGTCCCAAGCGTCGCCGCACCGCTGAGCAAGCGGCCGTCGAGATGCGCTGCCGGGCGGTCCCCCCTGCGGTTCGGACTCGACCGAGACGGACCGCGATCAACCGGCGATCAATCGAGTCGGACGTCGATCAGGCGAAAGGGGAGACCGCCGATCGGCGCTCCCGGATTGTAGAAGTCGATGCCGTCGAAGCGCAAGCCGTCGATCGGCACGTGCGTGTGGCCGAAGTAGATCCGTCGGATCGAGGCGCGGTCGAGTTCGGGGTGACGATCGACGTAGTACAGCAGCCGTCGCATCACCGACCGGGGACGATGGACGAGCGCCGACGGAACCTTGTGCAGCTGGAGCTTCAGGGCGAGATCGTACAGGTCGTGGCGGAGCGGATGCGGCGGCCGATGGACCGACCAGCGTTCGCGACGCGATTCGAGTCCCTGGTGCGTGGTGCGGCGATCGGCGACATCGCCGTGCAGGAACAGGTTGCTCGCGACCTGCAGCACGTACTTGTGCCAGCGGAAGCGATCGCGCCGCAGCGTCAACTCGTCGAGTCGCCGCATCAGGAGCGGATCGAAATCGTGATTGCCCAGGACATAGTCGATCCGGCAGCCGGCATTGAGCTCGGTCAGCGCTTCGAGCCACTCCGCCGCCGCCTCGACCGTCCGTCGATGATCGGCGAGCGTCGACCACTTGAAGTCGAAGATGTCGCCGCCGAGCACGACGCGATCCGACCGGCGGACCGCCTCGCGCAACTGCTCCTCGAACCGCTCCTGCTGCGATCGCCGGGCAAAGTGGTGCAGGTCCGACACGAAGACGCAGCCCCCTTGCGGCGCTGTCGTCGGGTGCCCGACGGTCTCGACCGGACGTTCCATCAGAAGTCGTACCGTTCGAACAGGAACATCGAAAGGCCCAGAAACAGGGCAATGTAGATCAGC
>CAZZBI010000079.1:5583-16579 GCA_964652385.1 uncultured Pirellulaceae bacterium
GCCCACGGGCTTCCGAGCGGTTGGTCTTCGGAGCCTTCGTTCGCTCGACTCGCGCTTTCCCCGTCCTCCTTTTCGTCGTCGGCGTCATTGGTGAACGCTTCGGAAAGCGACACGACCAGGCGGTAGAACTCCCCCGGCTTCGGGCTGAGCCAGTAGACCGGGTGGACGACGTAGCGATACAGCCCCGCGAAGGTCGACATGCCGCTCGGGCCGCGTTCGACCTCACGCCGCGTCTCCCAATCGATGCGTCGCGGCTGGTTGTACCGATCGATCGACCAGAGTTCTCCTTCGGGCGAGACGTCGATGGCGCGGATCGTCCCTTGTCCCGAGAGTCCGACCGAGCGGATCGCGCCGTCGGCGGCGACCGACCAGACATGCCCTTGCCGGTCGCGGATCGCGGCGCCGCTCCCCGCCGGATCGGCTTCGAGATCGGCGACCCGGGCGCCGCTCCACGTCTGACGGCGCATCGTTCGCTCCTTCAGATCGACGACGATCAGATGATCCTCGAAGGCCAGATAGGCGATGCCGTTGCCGTAGGCGAGCTGTCGCGGACGGCCGGTCGTTTCGAGCGGCATCCGATCGGCCGGATTCCACTCGAATCGCTCTCCGTTCCAGTCGACTCGAACGAGCGTGCCGCCGCCGTAACAGACGAACGACCGGCGCTGCGGATCATAGGCGACCTGCTGCAGCAGATCGCCGGTCAGGCGATCGTAGGGCGAGACATCGACGAACGACGGATCGATCAAGGTCGAGTCGTCGGCGAGCTCCGGTTCCTGCGGCGGGAGAATCGCCTCGTCGTCGGACGCTGCCGATTCGGCTCCGTCGACCGAGAGGCCATCGGACGAGACGACGATGGTGGCCGAGTCGTCTTCGCCCGAGTCGGCCGTCGCCGGGTCTCCTTCCGATTCGACCTTCGGCGCGGAGATCGCCTCGTAGTCCAAGCGATAGAAGTCGCCGAAACGACCGAGCAGGACGCACGAGCGTTCGTCGAGCGGGTAGATCCCCTGCAGAAACGGCGGTGTCCGTTGATGCTGAGTCGCGTTCCATCCCGATTCGGCCGAAGCGGTGACGATCGACAGATCGGCCGACAACGGCGTCTGGACCGACGCGAATCCGCCCCGAGCACCGACCCAGCGGTTTCGCGGAGCATCCCAGATCGGACCGAGCATCTCACCCTGAGGCATCATGGCGCGCAGGAACGGCGGAACCCCGTCGATCTCCTCGCCCAGCGCCTCGGTCCACGGCTCTCCGTCCGCGGATTGTTCCGCGTGATTCAGCGGCGAGAAGCGGATCATCCGATCTCCCGAGACCGCCAGTCGACGCGGCGCCCCCATCTCGACCGGGGCCTGTGCGAGCACGTCGGCGATGCCGATCGAGAAGCAGAAGAGCCAGAAGAGGATCGACGCGACGACCGAAAGGATCGTGCTGCGGGTCATGAGGCCGACGAGCGACGCGACCGAGTAGTAGAGCGCGAAGACGAACAGGTAGATCGGAATGCACGCCAGCAGCGCGCCGTTCCAGAGTCCGAGACGGACGCCGAGGATAAACCACAAACCGACGAAGAAGAGAATCGAGTTCAGCAGCGCGAAGGCGCAGGCGCCGACGAACTTCGACAGGAACAGCCCCGAGCGACGAACCGGCTTGCTGAGCAGCAGATTGAGCGATCCGGGTTCCAGCAGCTCGGGGATCATTCCGGCGGTGAACAGGATCGCGACCAGCACGCCGATCGAGAGGACGAACTTGTCGAGCAGGTAGGGGATACCGACCGTCGCGAACTGTCGCAGTTCGGCCCGAGTCGGTCCCGCATCCTCGAACGGAATCAGACCGAGGTACGAGATGCGGAGCATCGTCGGATCGGCTCGGCGGATCTCCATCGGGAAGACCCGATCGAGATGCAGCCGGTTGAGACGGCGCGTCTGGTCCGACGTGCGCCGATCGGCCGGCAGGTCGAGCAGTTCCAGGTACTCGTCATCCGCATCCTCCCGGTCGACCTGCTCGGGATCGATCAGGTCCTCGGTCCGGATCAGCGATTCGAAGGAGCGCGTCAGGCTGTCGCGGAGCAGGTCGATCCGCTGTGCTTCGGCCAGCCGATTGTTGTTGGCGCCCCCTTCGGACTGCTCGACGAAATCGGTCAGACGCTGGCGTCGTTCGGCGGAAAGCTTCTCCCACAAGCGGCCGATCGGCGTCGCCGGATCCTTGCTCCCTTCGCGGACGAGCCGTTCGGCGACCAGGACCGGATCGCGGAGATCCATGCCGCCGAACCGATAGTTCAGCGTCTCGACGACGCCGATCGGCGCGATGGCGATCAGGAAGACCAGGATCAGCGCCACCATCACGTAGAGGACCTTCGATGCGGTCGCGGCGGCAAAGGCGTCGCGGACGATCGTCAGATAGGCTCTCATCGGCCCCCCTCCTCTCCGGACGTGAACTGCATGAAGGCGTCCTCGAGCGAGACGCGACTCCGTTCCAAACGCACCAGGCTCAGCCCTGCCGCGCGGAGCGCGTCGACCAGGCGATCGATGTGATGCTGATCCGGTACCTCGACGTCGACCTGCAGCGGCGGGCGTTCCCCTTCACCGACACGGGCCGGCGGCTCGGTGGCGGCGCCGCCGAAGACGGCCGACGGCTCGTCGCGAAAGACCTCGGACGCCGTCCGGTCGTCCCCCAGCAGCGAGAAACGGACTCTCAGACGCGCCGCGCCGCCGCCCGACAACCGGCTTTCGATCTCCGAGACCGGTCCGGCGAAGCGGAGGCGACCGCGATGCATGATCGCCACCTCGTCGCAGACCATCTCGACCTCCTGGAGGATGTGGCTGTTCAGGAAGATCGTGACGCCGTCCCGTTCGCGCAGCTCCTGCAGCAACAGACGCATCTCGGCGCGGGCGCGGGGATCGAGCCCGTCGGTCGGCTCGTCGAGAATCAGCAGGGGAGGGCGGTGCAGCAGGGCCTGAGCGAGCCCCAGCCGCTGGACCATTCCCTTGGAGTACTGCCGCGTCCGATCCCCTTCGCGCCCGGCAAGACCGACGCGCCGAAAGAGCTCGCCCGATCGCTCCCGCACCTCGGACTTCGACAGCCCCGATAGGCCTCCGTAGAACTGCAGGGCGCCGATGCCCGACAGGTGACGAGGGACGCGCATCTGTTCGGGAAGGTAACCGATCCGGTGGCGGCACTCGCGCGATCCGGCGTCATGGCCGAGCACCTCGGCCCCCCCCTCGCTGCGCCGGATCACGCCGAGCAGGATCTTCACGAAGGTCGTCTTGCCGGCTCCGTTGGGACCGAGCAGACCGAAGATCCGCCCGGGGCGAACCCCCAGGGAGATATTGTCGAGAGCGCGGAACCGCTTGCGACGAATGACGCCGCTGCGATATTCCTTGCCGAGTCGCTCGGACCGGATCGCCCATTCGGACATGCGGTGTTTCCTCGATGAGGCAGCACGGCGGACAACAGGGAGGGGACGGCGGACGGCAACGACGCGAACCGGAAACGCGAGCGCCGGGAGGCGACGGCGGTTCGGATCATCCCCTCGCGCCGGCCCCCTCGGCTCGGCCGCTCCGGCCGAACGGCTCGCATCGCTCGCGAGGTCGCCCCCCGCGGCCGATCGCGCTCGCCGAGGTTCCGCCGCGGCGTCGCGGTGTGGGCAAACAGATCGACGCCCAGAGCGATTTCGCGGCGGTCGCACGACGCGACGGTCGCGGTTTCGCTCGGCCGACCGGCGTCGGATGCCTCCCCCGCCTCGAGGCGATCCAGCTTACAATGCCGACGCTCGCTCCGCTCGGGGGCGCCCGACCGCCGAAATGATCCCGCATCGGAAGGCCGACGGCCTGGCCGTCCGCGCCGGATCCCGCTGTTCCTCCTTTGATTCCTTCCGCCCCGAACCTGTCGATGCTCCCGCGACGATCGCTGAAGTTTCCGATCACGCTCGGCGTCGTGATGATCGTCCTGGTCGTCCTGCTGACGGTCGGCTGGGTCCTGTTGTCGGTGTTCGGAGCCCTGAACAGCTCGGTCAAGGCGTTCTACTGGACTGCCTTGACGGTCGGCGCGATCCTGTTCGTCGTCGTGCTCGTCGGGACGATCATCTATCTGTCGCTGTCGATCAAGGCGATCAATCTGACGCGCCGCCAATCGAACTTCATGGATAGCGTCTCGCACGAACTCAAGAGCCCGATCGCGTCGCTCAAGCTTTCGCTCCAGACGCTGGCGCTCCGCGCGGTGTCGGACGACGAGCGCCAGGCGTTCCATCGACTGATGCTCGAGGATGTCGAGCGGCTTGACGAACTGATCAACCACCTGCTCGATGCGGCCCGTCTGGAACGCCCCGATGCCCCGGATCGAGCCGAATGGCTCCGCAGCACCGATGTCCTGCTCCGGTGCATCCAGGCGGTCCGGACCCGCTATCGGCTGGCCGAGGACCGGATCCGGCTGACCGGCCCCGATGCCCGCATTCGGGCGCGTCAGGTCGATCTCGAGATGATCTTCCGCAATCTGCTCGACAACGCCGTGAAATACGGCGGCGAAGAACCGCTGGTCGAGGTGCGGACAAGGTGGGAGCGCGGGACAAAACCGCGCCTGATCGTCCAGGTCGCCGACAACGGAAAGGGAATTCCGATCGGTCAGCGGCGGCGGATCTTCCGTCGCTTCGAGCGACTGGGTGTGGAACTGGAGCGGACCAAACCGGGGACCGGCCTGGGACTGTACATCGTCGGCACGCTGGTCAGACGTCTGCGCGGATCGATCCGGGTCCTGGGCAGAGCGGGAGAAGCGGGTACGGTATTCGAAGTGGCGATCCCGGCATCTCCGATCGAGACGAACGAGCCGGCCGAATCGACCTGAACTGCGGCTCGACCGCCGTCGAACCCGCGCGAGTGTTGCCGTCGGAAAGGTGGCGGAGCGAATGAATCGCAAGACTCACATCCTGGTGGTCGAGGACGAAGCGCACCTGGCGTTCGGCATCCGCTTCAATCTCGAGGCCGAGGGATATCGCGTCAGCACGGCAGCCGACGGCAACACCGCGCTGCAGATTCTGGCGGTGGAGACCGACCCGGTCGACCTCGTCGTGCTCGATCTGATGCTGCCGGGGATGAGCGGCTACGACGTCTGCAGTCGCCTGCGTCAGAACGGCCTGCAGATCCCGGTCCTGATGCTCTCGGCCCGTTCGCTGCCCGAGGACCGGATCCGCGGCTTCGACGTCGGCGCCGACCAGTACCTGAACAAGCCGTTCGAGCTGTCGGAACTGATCTCGCGGGTACGGCACCTGCTGCAGCGGTTCCAGTCCGCGGCAGCGTCTCCGCGCCCCGCCGGCCCGTCCACCGTCTCGGTCAACGGTCGGAAGGTCGACATCGCCACCTACCGGATCGGCGATGACGACGAAGGGGGACGTCTGACCGCGCTCGAGATGCGACTGCTGCGATACTTCCTGGACCACCCGCAACGCGTGATCCCCAAGAGCGAACTGCTCGAACAGGTTTGGGAGCAGTCTCCGCAACTGCAGACGCGCGCTCCCGATCAGTTCATCCTGCGACTGCGCAAGCTGTTCGAGGACGATCCGTCGCAGCCGCAGCATTTCCTGACGATCCGCGACGCCGGCTACCGCTACGTTCCCTGACGCGACGGTCGTCGAGCGGCTCTTGGCGAGCGGCTCGATACGTGCGGCTCGCCATGCTCCCGGCGCTCGCCTTGCGACTGCCTCCTGCAAACGCTCTTTCTTTCCGCTCCGGAGTCCCGATGAACGACCCTGTCGAACCGCTCGACGACGACGGCGCGGTCCTGCTGCACGAGAGCTCTCCGGACGGATCGGTCCAAGCGGTGGTGGAGCAGGACGACCGGACGGTCTACCTGTACCTGCATGCGAACAAGCCGGGGTTCGGCACGCGCGCCTGTTGGGTCCGCAACCTGGTTCCGGGCCCCGCGACGATCGATCGGAGCGAGTTTCAGCAGGGGCTCGCCCCGCGCCTGCCGCGGCTCGCCTGTCGTCATCCTCAAGGGGCGCCGCCGCTGAGTGCCGACGCGCTGGAGATCGTCTGGTTCGAGTCGGGGGACGGCGCAGCGCTGAAGGCCGGGGATCGCTGGCTCGCCGCGATTCCTCCCTGGAGCGGTGAAGCGGACTTCCACGGCTACGCCGCCGACTGTCGAGAAGAGACGGAACTCTGCTGGCCGATGCCGAACGAGCCGGAGTGGTTCGAGCGTCTGGAGGCGGCTCGGCGTTGGTGGGCCGCCTGGCGGACCGAACCGCGGTGGCCGCGACGCCAGGCGGAGCTGATCGAGACGTACGAACGGCAGTTCGGCAAGCACCGCCGCTACTTCGCGATCGACGGCGAGAAATGGCCGCCGCGCGGACTCGTGCTCCATGGACTGGCAGAGACGGGAGCCGCGTCCGAGACGGTGCTTGCGCTGACCGTCGGCGTCTCGCTGCGCCCGATGCCGAAGGTCGAGACGCAGGTCGAACAGCCGCTGCGGCACGAGCGGATCGAGCTCGCGGCATTCGCGGCGGCCGAAGCTCCGCTGGGAGTCTGCGAACGCCTCTCTTCGACCGCTCGATTCCCGTGGCACTTCGACACGTGGCTCGGCCCGGGCCACACGATGGAATTGTCGCCGAACGGCGACCGAGCACCGTCGGATCATGAGCCGGTCGGGCTGCTCTGGGTCGATGCGGCTCGGTTCCCCGATCCGATCGGCTCGCTCCGCCTGCCGCCGGTCGACGGCCGCCCGACGACGCTGCTCGTCGCGATGCCGTTGACTCGCTCGGATCTGGTCGCGGCGCGAGCCGGTGCCGGTGAGGAACTGGCCGCGGCGCGACTGGCCCGAGCGGCCGCCGAAGGCTTCGGTCGAGACTGGCATCTGGACTGATCCTCAGCCGCCCGCCACGTCACCCAGCCCGCCACGTCGCTCAGCCCGCCGCGTCGCCCAGTCTCCGCGCCGCCCAGCCCGCCGCGTCGTCCAGCCCGCCGCGTCGTCCAGCCCGCCGCGTCACCCAGCCCGCCGCGTCCTCCAGCCCGCCGCGTCAGCAAGGGTTCTCCGCGCCTCCGCGTCTCTGCGTCCCCGCGTCCCCGCGTCTCCGCGTCTCCGCGTCTCCCAGCCCGCCGCGTCAGCAAGGGTTCTCCGCGTCCTCGCGTCCCCGCGTCCCCGCGTCTCGCCCCGAATTGTCCCGGCCAAGGGGCGTTCGCACGACGGCCCGTTGGCCCCGGCCGCGGAGTGGTCGGGGCCACGAGACTCGTCGTCCGTCGTCGGTCACGCTGTGGAGGTTCGTTCCGACCGCCGGATCACCAGCCGAGTACGTACGCGAAGATCAGCGGTGCGATGACCGAAGCATCGGAGTTGATCATGAACTTCGGCGCTTCTCGGTCGAGCTTGTACCAGGTGATCTTTTCGTTCGGCACCGCGCCGGAATAGGAACCGTACGAGGTGGTCGAGTCGGAGATCTGAGCGAAGTACTGCCAGAGTCGCCGGTCCTCTTCGAGATCCTGCACGATCAGCGGGACGGCGCAGATCGCGAAGTCGCCGGCGATGCCGCCGCCGATCTGGAAGAAGCCGATCGGCGCCGAAGCATCGGTTTCGATGTACCAGCGGACCAGATGCTCCATCTGCTCGGTCCCCGACTTGATCACGCCGTGATTGCTGATCGTTCCGTCGATCACACGAGCCGCGAAGATGTTGCCGAGCGTCGAATCCTCGAACCCGGGAGCGTAGACCGGAATCCCCTTCTGCCACGCGGCGTAGAGCCACGAGTTTTCCCGCGGGACCTGGAACTTCGAGTCGAGCACCCCCTCTTCGAACATCCGGAAGTACATCTCGGCCGGCATGTAGCGCCGACCGGTGACGTGAGCATCCTGCCAATAGCCGATCAGCGTCTTTTCGAGATCGCGAAAGACGTTCTCCGGAATGCAGGTATCGGTCACCCGATTGAACCCCTCGTCGCGCAGCCGCTCCTCATCCTCGGGCGACAGGTCGCGGTAGTTCGGCACCATCTTGTATTCGTCATGGCCGACCAGGTTGAAGACGTCCTCTTCCAGGTTGGCGGCGGTGCACGAGATGGCGTGCACCTTGTCCTGCCGGATCATCTCGGCGAGCGACAGGCCGAGCTCTCCGGTGCTCATTGCGCCGGCGAGCGACATGAACATCTTTCCGCCCCCTTCCAGATGCCGGCGATAGGCGCGAGCCGCCTCGACCGTCTCGCGGGCGTTGAAGTGGCGATAGTGGGTGTTCATGAAGGCGGTGATGCTCATCGCCGGATGCTCCAGAGCGAAGGGGCGAGAAACGCCGGTGGCGAACGGACGGGACGAACCGACTCGGACCGTTCCGAGTCGCCTCCCTCGCGACGACCCTCCGCGCAACGCGCGGAATCGCCGAAGCTAACACCGAGGGGGGCGATCGACAACGCCCCGATGGCGCCCGCCCCGCTGCGCGGCGCGCCCCCTTTTCCCGGTTCGGGGCGAGTCGTAGCCTGCTTCGGCGGTCGAGCCGTACCGGCTTCGACCCGAAAGGGCTCTGCCGGAGCGGCCGACGATGACGAGCGAAACGGATCCCTCGGCGGAACGGCGCCGATCGCTCGGTGTAGGCTCGGAGCTCGGCCGAGTCGTGCGCGCCCTCGGCTTCGTGCTCGGCACCGTCTGGACCTCGCCCAACACGCTGCTGGGGCTGCTCTGGAGCGTGGCGGCGCGAGGAGCCGGCGGAGGGATCGCGCTCGTCGACGGCGTGATCGAGACGCACGGCCCCGGAGTCGCCTGGAGTTTCGATCGGATGCCGAACGGGCGAGGGATCGGCGCGTTGACGCTCGGCCAAGTCGTCCTGGCTCGATCGGCCGAAGATCTCGCGCGGACGCGGCGGCACGAGCGGGTCCACGTCGGACAGTACCTGCGCTGGGGACCGCTGTTCCTGCCGGCCTACTTCCTGGCATCGGGCTGGGTAGCACTGCGCGGAGGAGATCCGTATCGCGGCAACCCGTTCGAAGTCGTCGCCTATGCGATCGACGACTGTCGCGGCAACCTCGGACGCACGCCCCGCCGAGGGAACGAACGCATTGCAGCGGACGCGGGCGATACGAGCGACTGGCACACCGGAAACGCCGCCGACAAGGCCGAACCGCCCGAGACGCTTCGCGAGTCGAACGCCCCGCCCGCGCCTCCCGCTTCTCCGCACGACAAGGAACGCCTCGCATGACGCTGATGATCGCGATCGAAGCCGGCTCGGAAGGGATTTCCGACACGACGCTGCACGAGGCGCTGCGGGAGGTCTGGAGCCGCCTGGGACCCCGCCGTCGCGTGCTGGCGATCCCTCCCGACTTCACGCGATTCCCCAGTCGCGCCGGAGAGATCACGGTCGAGGCGTTTCGGCATTACGGCGACGCGCTCGTCGACATCCTGCCGGCTCTGGGAACGCACGTGCCGATGCCCGATCAGCAGCTGGAGCGGATGTTTCCGGGGATCCCGAAGGATCGATTCCGGGTCCACGACTGGCGGCGCGACGTCGAGACGATCGGACATGTGCCGGCCGACTTCGTGTCCGAGGTGACCGAGGGGATCTACGATCGACCTTGGCCCGCTCAACTCAATCGTCTGGTCTGGCGAGGGGGACATGACCTGATCCTCTCGATCGGCCAGGTCGTCCCGCACGAAGTGATCGGGATGGCGAACTACAACAAGAATCTGTTCGTCGGCACCGGAGGGGCGCTCGGGATCAACGAGAGTCACTTCATCGGCGCGGCTTACGGGATGGAACGGATCATGGGGCGAGCCGACACGCCGCTCCGTCGGATCCTGAACGAGGCGCAGCGGCGCTACTGCGGTCATCTGCCGCTGTGGTTCGTCCAGACGGTGGTGTCGGTCGAGGCGGGGGATCGGCTGGCCCTTCGCGGTCTGTTCGTCGGCGACGACGAGGAGTGCTTCGAGCGGGCATCGGACCTGAGTCGTCGCGTGAACTTCACGCTGCTCGACGAAGAGCCGACGACGGTGGTCGTCCACCTGGATCCCGAGGAGTTCCACAGCACGTGGCTCGGCAACAAGGCGATCTACCGGACGCGGATGGCGATCGCCGATCGGGGGCGACTGATCGTGCTGGCTCCGGCGGTGAAGACGTTCGGCGAGGACCCTGAGATCGATCGGCTGATCCGCAAGTACGGCTATCGGACCAGTCGCGAAGTGCTGGAGTTGGTAGCTCGGCATGAGGATCTGCGAGCCAACCTGAGCGCCGCGGCTCACCTGATCCACGGCTCGCCCGAAGGTCGGTTCGACGTGACTTACTGCCCCGGTGGGCTGACGCGCGACGAGGTCGAGGGGGTCGGCTACCGCTGGGGGGACCTGCCGACGATGTCGGAACGCTATGCGCCGTCGCGGCTGGCCGACGGCTGGAACGTGATGCCCGACGGCGAGCGGGTCTACTTCATCCGGCACCCGGCGCTCGGCCTGTGGGCGTCGCGAGCACGAGTCGGCGCGACCTGAACGGGACCGACAGCACTTCGTGAAACGACCGCGCGAGGAGAATCGACCGATGCGACCAGCGAAACCGACCGGCAAGCCGTGTCCTCAGGGGGAGAGCCGCGAGCGGTGCCCACTGGCCTGCAAGTACAACCGGTTCGAGGCGGACGAGCTGACGATCGACTCGTGGGAACTGAAGTGCTTGGACTGCGGACTGCGCGAGACGATCGGTTATCGGAGCGACGAGCGGGAGGAGGGGGAGACGACCGATCCGCGGCGCTGCCCGTTCTGCGGCCTGACCGACCTGCCGGTCGGCAAGAATCCGTGCGACCACCGCTGCGAAACGCCTTGACGTTTTTTGACGAAGCGTCAATCATGGCGTCATGAGCTCGACCGAACTGCGCAAACAACGGGAATGGCTGGAGCGGGAGCAGCGGATCCTGCAGGTCGCGCGCGACCAGTTGGTCCGCGACGGCTACCACGGCCTGAACATGGATCGGATCGCGCTGCAGCTGCAGTACTCGAAGGGGACGATCTACAACCACTTCGACTGCAAGGAAGAGATCGTCATCGCGATGGCGGTCGAGACG
>CAZZBI010000080.1:0-12685 GCA_964652385.1 uncultured Pirellulaceae bacterium
TCGAGTACCTGACTCAAGTCCTGTTCGGGACGGCGGTTAACGTGCGATAGCCCTGCGGCATGACCGGCCACGATCTCGTCATCGGTCAGGCGGAATCTCGCGCCGAGGAGATGACGAATCACCTGCTCCTGGATTCGCGGATCGCGCCAGTCGTGATGCAATTGACTGCCGGCGTCGCGTTGTCGGGCGCGTTGGTCGAACGACGTTCGCAGCGACAACGGCACCGCTCCGGTCGGCGGTGCCAGCGGTTTCAGCAGCTCGGCCAGGCACCGGACCGAGAACGGCGAGCGGAGGTAGCGGTCGGTGTATTCGATTCGTGACGGCGTTCGACCGAGTCGAGCGGCGGCTGACGGGACCGCCTGACGGATCAGGTTCAGAAATCGCTCGCCGAGCCCGGCGACCGGTCCGTCGAGTTCGCGCGTGACCACGATTTCGGCGAGATTGCCCGGCTTGGCGTCGAGGATCGAACGGCGGGTGACCGGATGTCCGACGAGCGGCCTCAGCTGTTCGGTCGTCGCCACCAGGATCGGCGTTTCGGTCGGTCGTCCCCAGGTCGAGCCCGATAGTCCTGCCGGTGCTTCGACCGTTCCCCAGACAAGGCCCCGTTCGGCGTCCTGCAGTTCGACCAGCCGCATCCCGTCGGTTATTTCGACGGGCGCTTCCCGTACCAGGAGATTCGTTTCCAAGGCTTCCGCACGACTGACCCACGCGAACTGGGTCTCCCAGGGAAGTCGTTCGAACGCCTCGCGTTCGATGATGATCGACCGACGGGCCTCGGGCTGGTCGAGCCTCATTCGCGTCAGCAGGCTCCAAGGTGACCACTCCTCCACCGCTTCGTCGAACGAGTCGCCGTGCAGATAGAGACGCAGTTCCCGCACACCCGGTCGACGCGCCGCGGACGCCAACGCCGCAGCGAGCGGTCGGGACTCGGTTCGCGTTTCGGGACCGAAGATCCGCAAGCCGCTCGGCAGGTGCAGTGCGTCGCGTATGCGAACCGCCTGGCCCAGCGCCGCGTGTCGATCGAGCCGTTCCGCGACGAACTGCGTATCGAAGTCCAGCAGACAGGCATGGCAGACCGTGTCGCAGTCCTTGGAGCAACGAAGCAGGCCGATCGCGTCATCGAGCATCGCCCGCAGTTCGGTCAGGCCGGCGGCCGCATATCCTGCACCGCCGCTGGCGGTGTCGTAGATTCTGATCTGTGCTTGGCCGCCGAATACGGATGCTTCCCAGCCGAGTTCCCGATTGTCGATGCCCAGTCGTCGCGCAAGGCTCGTACGGAGCGCCGCCGCGAGCGCCGCGGTCGCGCGGTCGGACCACGGCTCTTCGCCGATCGCATTCAACTTCAGCTCGAACAGGTCGGTCGTCTTCATCCCGCCCAGCCAGAGGTTGCGTTGGATCGCATTGGGGCGATCGCTCCCGGGACAAATCGCGGTTCCTTCCTGGCGATTGCCGGAACGAAGTCGTACGTGAGGCGTTTCGAGTGGACTCTCGGCTCCTTTACTGGCCCACCCGGATTCCGATCCGGCTCGACCGCACTCCAGACAGATCGCGTAGCCGAACTCCTCCGCCCCACTGCTGTGAACGAAGATCGAACCGTCGGCGGTGTATCGCATGGCACCCAAGTCCGGAGCCGCGAGCGGCAACCAGGGTCCCGAACCCGAAATCCAGGGCGATCGAGGCGGGACGAAGATCCGTTGCGCGAGGTGATTGTTGGCCTTGCTGCGGATGTCGACCGCAAAGCCGCTCGGTTCGAGAAACAGCTGCCGCTCGATGTCCGAGTGTTGACACTGAAGACAGGTCTTGTAGTCCCCGTTGACCAACGCCACGCCGCCGCAGCGACGACAGCGATTGATCCTTCGGATCGACTGAATCTCGGTGATCTCGTCTCGACCAGGGGGGAGCTGCCAATGCATCGAGATCCCGGCAGGCGTCAGCACCTGGCCATCGAGGACCACGGGATTCCCCGGCGCGTACTCGCGGATCGCCGTCGCCAAGTCCCGCGAAGGAAACTGCTGGAATCGGAAGCCCGTCTCGTCCTCGTCCTTGTCGGATCGATCTCGGGAGAGCGTTGACGTCCCCTTGCGCGTGCGTCCCAGTTCTTCCGCCGTGGTCGTGATCAGCGGTAGGACGCCGATCGGAAAGCCGTGCGACGGGAGAAAGCCGCCGTTCGACAGTTCCTTGAGCAGGAACTCGTCGTCCAGCCGCTTCAGCTGCAGGCCGATCGCGCGACCTTCGGGGCAATCGCGATCCGACAGGATCTCGAGCTGAGCGACGATCGCGTCTCGCCGCGCGTTCCAATCCTCACGGCATCGACCGATCGAGTCGCGACATGTCGCCACCAGCGCGACCGTCGATGCGCCGGACGCAACGCTGCGAGCCGTCAGCCGGGACAGATCGGCTTCCACCTGGTCGATCAGATGCGGGTCGTCGAGCGACTCGACGAACCGATCGCACAGCGATCGTTCGGATCCGTCCGACGGCCGGAAGAACTCCTGACAGCGGAGCCGAATGCGGTTCCGATCGGCGAGCAGCCGCGACAGGAAGTCACCGAGCAGCCAGGCATTCACATGCCGTCGGATGATGCGCTCGCTCTCGAGCGTGACGCGCGGCACGCTGATCGGCGTGTCGAACGGCCAACGCGTGTTCGCGAAAACCGCTTCACCGTGCGGTTGAGCCGTGCAGAGTGTCATCGTGAAGGCGCGAGAGATTCCGCGCCGCCCCGCTCGCCCCGCTCGCTGCAGCCAATTCGCCGGACCGGGAGGAGCGTTGTTCATCGCGACGGCGGAGAGTCCGCCGATGTCGATCCCCATCTCCATCGTGGTCGAACATCCGAGCACGTTGAGCTGCTTCTCGTTGAACAGTCGCTCGAGTTGTTGGAGTCGTGACTTGCGCTGCTGTCCGGAGTGTTCGGCAGCGACGAAGTGATCGGTGTACTCGTAGATCCGATCATGAAACTCGGACCAGACTCCCTGTTGCCGAAGTGCCGAGACCAGAGCCAGCTCCGCCAAACGGCAACGCACTTCACGGCGATCGACACGAACTCCGTCGAGCGTGAAGCCGAAGACGAACGGGAGCTCGGGGAACGCGATCGACTCGGCTCGCAGGAGGGCGCCGTCCGGTCGATCGGTCTGATGGATCGAGATCCCGCGGAGTACCGTATCGAGCACGCGCAGGGTCACCGGGCATTGCCAGCCGCGCAGCGAAACACCGATCTGCTGTTTCGCCAGGTCCAGGCGAAAGTCCCCGCCGTCGTTCGTCAGCAGGCCTTGAAGGATCAGGGAGTTCCAGGCCGCCTGAAGGAGACGATCGACGTCGTCATCGCGACTCTCGAGTTCCGGAAACGCCAGGGCGAGCAGCTTGGCAAGGCGCGGCTTTCTGCCTGTTCTTCGAATCGTCGGCCAGAGTGATTGACCATACCGAAGCTCGTGTCTGGCGGTCATTGAAGCCGCGAGGGAACGGGGCCGCACCTTCGCTCCCAGCCAGTTCTCGACGGCCGTCGGTATCCGTACGGCGAGGTTGGCGCGGACCGCATGATCCAGGCAGAGCTTCAGAAACGCTCGCCACTCGGTCAGCGTTCCCGGCCAGACGGAAGGCGGCGAGGTGACGCTTTCGAGCCCCGGATAACGGACATACGCCAACCCCAACGATTCGAGACTGAGGGCACCGCGGGGGCGACGCAGAAACTCCCGATACATCAGGCATTCGGCGTATGCCGCGCTCCGATCGCGGTTGTCTCGGGTCCAGGCGGCATTGTGCGCCATCCGCTTGACCTGAGGCGTTTCCGACAGTTTCTCGACCAGCTCGGTCCAGGGGCGATAGGCCTCGGACGCTCCCTGCCGCAGGTCTTTCAGTTCCGATTCGCGTTCCCGCCGAACGCCTTCAAGGACCGCGATCCCTGCCATCGCCAGAATCTCGTCCTCGAGCTGTTTGATCCTTGCCGAATGGTCGGTACGAAGATCCTGGCCGATCAGGTGGAAAAGATGGCTGCGGAGCCAGTTTCGCTCCGAGGTCAGGTTCATCGACAGGGCCGAGCGAGCGGTTCCCTGTCGCGAGTCGCTGAACGACAACGCCTGACGTCCGCCGTACGGCACGTCCGATCGATCGGCCGGAGGGACATGTTCGAGAATCGCCGGAAGACTCGTCTGGACCAGAAAGTCGGCGCTGACCCTCAGCCCGCGAAAGTTCTGCCACTGCGGCGTGTCCGAACTGCGGCAGGCGACGCATCGGCAGCGGGTCGGATCGTCGATCCTGCGGCCGGCTGCAACGCCGAGCACGGCGCCGTTCGGTGCATCATCCAGACTGCCGGTCCGTCGATCGAAGGCGTATTCGATCGGTGCATCAGCGTCATCGACTCCCTGGGGCGGTCGACCGGCGAACAGCAACTGCCTCTCGCTTCGAGGGACCGGAAGGCTGTCGCTCTCGACATCGGATGCCGTTTCCGTTTCGTCCTCGTCGGCATCCTCGGTCAGATCCGATCCCGACAGTTCGTCCGTCTCGAGCGAGATCGGTTGGGGACGCCCCGGCGGTAGGAAGTGGTCCTGTTGCTCCCAGCCTTCCAGGTACGCTGCACCACAGGTCTGGCAGGCGACCACCTCGAAGACGAGCGAGTCGCAGTGGGCGCACCGCGTTCGTCTCGACAGACTCAAGGATCCGAAGGGCCACTCCGGACGATCGGGCCGCGAGTCATCGTCGAGCCCGTTGCAATCCGCATTGCAACAGGCCCAGACACCGGCCTGCCCGCGCAGGAAGTAGTGACCGCGAAGCGGCAGGAGCGCCTGATCGGTCTCCCCTGACGGTACCGGTTCCGAGAGACGATCGAGTCGCCGCAATGCCTCGTCGGCAGGAATTTCGCCGAGCTCGCGAGAGACCTCCGATAGATTCATCGGTCGGCTCAAAAGCCGCTCGCGAAAACGGCGGACGAAGGGGACCGCCGCGAGACGGGATCGTCGTGCGGCAGGACCGTCGAGCGCGTCGAGCTCCTGGTCGGTCGGCCACTCCGCATCTCCGCGTTCTTCGATCGGCGGGGCAACGCGTCGTCCGGTCACGAAGTCGACACGATCGAGCGGCACGCCGGCGAGATCCGCCAGATAGCCGCGCAGCTCCTCCCGCGCCTCGGCACTCCCCATCGTGGCCGACGTGGCGACGAAACGGACATCCGTCGACTCGACGCCGAACGCCAACAGCACTCGCCGGAGCAACATGCCGATCTCGGCGGCGTTCGATCCCAGGTAGGTGTGGGCCTCGTCGAGGACGATCCACCGTAGCTTGCCTTGCGATTGCTCGAGAATCGGTCGGTCATCCGGTCTCAGCAGCATGTACTCGAGCATGGTCGCGTTCGTGACCAGGATCGGTGGCGGATCCGACCGCAGTCGCTTGCGATCCTGGACCTGTTCGGGGGTCGCCGCCGTCTCGCGCGAACTGAGTTCGTTGGGAGTGTGGCCGTTGTAGAGGCAGAAACGGATCGCTCCCTGGAAATTTGCGGTCCAGGCCTGAAGTCGTTCCTTCTGCGAGTTGATCAGCGCGTTGAGCGGGTAGAGAAACAGCGCGCGCACGCCGGTCAACGGCACGCCACGGCCACCTTCGAACTCGCGTACCAGATCATCGAGAATCGGCACCAGGAAACACTCGGTCTTGCCGCTCGCCGTTCCGGCGCTGACGATGACCGACCGTGGGGGCTCCTGACGCAACGAACTCCAGGATTCGTGCTGATGCCGATAGGGGATCAGATCGCGAGCGAAACGTCGCGAGGCGTGCGCCGCGGGGGGGGCGTCGAGTGCCTTGACCGTCCGCGGATGCAGTCAGGAATCAGCCAGGGGGCGGTCGGAGCGTTCGTACTCGAACAGCGCCTCGAAGACCGGCTCGCCCATGAATGAGCCCGGCTGGCCGCAGGTCGACTGGAATCGGTCGAGCAGGCGGTTACGCAACCAAGGATTCGCGAGTCGCAACGTGCTGACGGTTGCCCGGGCCGCGCGCAACCGGAGTTCGTTCTCGAGGGATGCGAAGGCCGGATCGGTCATCAGACGGTGCCTCATCGTACGGCGTTGCGGTCGCTACGTTTGCGGTCGAGGTTGTCCGGGGACAGGTTCACGTCGGTCGGGACAGGAGCCATTCCAACGCGAGCGCGTGCATCCGTTCGAACCAGCTCGGCGAAAAGCTCCGCAGTTCGATCAGCTGCTTCATTCGCTTCGGCGTCGGCCAGCGCCTCTCGACGGCACAGCCGGCGGCTTCCAGCGGTCCATGGAGGACGGGGAGTTTGGATATGTCGACATCCAGATCGAAGAACTGCTCGGCAGCGCGAGCGGAAGAAGTCGACAGGTCGAAACGGACGTCGTTCCACCGACCCGGATGCGTGTCGGTCAGTCGGGCCCACTCGACCGACGCCTCGTGCTGCAGCAGTGTCGGCTCCGTCCACGGTTCGGTATGCAGTTCCAGCTCCGGGAAGCGATTCGCGACGAGGTTTGCAAGGACACGAAGTCCGGGTGAGATGTCCGGTAACCGCTCGAGCAACGCCGTAATCCAGCCCTTGGTCAGAGCGGCGGCCGGTCCCGCCGCCAACGATCGCACTCCCGCGTCGATCGCGTCGAGCCAATCCTCGAGTCCGATGACTGACCAGAGGAAGGTCAACTCTTCGAACTTGCGATGCAGTCGAGGGCGATCGTACATCCTTACCGCCACGCGAGCGGCGGCCCGCGGTCTTTCGGCGAGCATTCCGACCAGATCGAAGGTCTTCGAGGGAAGCGCCATGGCGCGCTCGAGAACTCGCCCGACCGTCGGCCAGTCCGAGTGCTCCACGTCATCGATCAACGCGTCCACAAGGTCGGCCATCGCGGTACGCCTCTGCTGAGCATGGGCGATCTCCACCACCTGCTCCAGGCTCGAAACCGCCTGGCGCTCGACAGGCAGCGTTCCGAACACGCGGATCGGACTGGTCGTCGCACCGCGAGACCCTTCGACGGTCACCAGCCACGGGCCCTCGGCCAGCTGGTCGCTACGGATGAGCCAGATTCCCTCGTCGCTGCGCGACGCGTCGACGGTCCCGTCCGGCGCCGAGATCGAGGGATCGAAGATTCGCTCGACGACCAATCGGCAGTCATCCGCGAACCAAGGCTGCTGGCGTTGGATATCGCTCAGCGCTACCCGGCAAACACCGTCCGCAAGCGAATCGCAGTTCGGCCGACCGCCGGCTCGGCCGATCCGAATCACGTGACGTGCGGGCTGCCTGCTCGGCTTGATGCGCAGTTCGATCGTCCGCTCGGGGTCGGACTCCGCGGCAAGTCGAGCGGCGACGTGATCGAACGCGACATCGAGGGGACAATCGAAGCCACCGCGGCGATCCTCGCGCCGGCCGCGATCGGCCAAGTCGCCGACATCGGGAGAGGCTTGGTCTTCGATGTGAAAGGGTAACCCGTTCGTGAATCGGGCGCGCAGCGACAGCGTCTCGAGCTGACTCAGCGGGACCGGCGCCATGGCCCTATCGAAGATGGCGCGGCGGCCGGCGCCATCCAGCACGGCAACGTCATCAACGGGGCAGGTCACGGTGACGCGGGCATCACGTCCTTGTGAGAAGTCGAGGTGGAGCGGCAGCGGGGAGGGTGAGGCGTTCGGCGGCAGGTCGACCCGAACATCAACGAACAACTCGTCCGGCCGCACCTTCACCTCGTACGGTGCTGCCCCGGCGGTGATCGTCACGCCGGTCAGTCCGGCAAGTCGCACGATTCGCTCGCCGGTAAGGAAAGTCAGCGTGAAGTCTGCCGGGAGGACGGTAAGCCGTTTCCGATACAGCGTCGTCCCATGGACCTGGTGTCTCAGGACAACGTCACCCAGGCAGGCCGAACTCAGCGGCTGCCACCGTGCGCCCGGTCGGTCGGGACGCCATTGCAGTTCGGACGACGAGACGTCGGCCAGCGACACGCCATCGGTCGCACGCCGGCACAGTTTGGGCTGGCCGAGCCAAACACGACTGCCGTCGAAACCGAGGTCCACATGATTCCCGCGGAGTTCGTAGCCGTCGGCAACGGCCCGATCCGAACCCAGACGGATTCGATAGACATCGTCCGCGGTCTGCCATTCGCCGTCGCCGAGAATCAGGTACACCGAGCGACTGACGTGTCGCGACGTCAGCCGTCCGACGAATTGCGGCGGTTCGCCCCCCTGCCAGCGCAGAGCAGCATCCCCCAGTTCGTCATCGGGAAACGCGGCCAGGCAAGTGCGGTCGGTGATCTGGATCGACCCCGCGCCGAGCCACAGATGGCGGCGCCCCTCCTCGGCACGAAAATACCAAGGGCCATCGGGGAGCGCGGCACAGCCGTCGATCTCGAGTTCGTGGCTGCGTCGATCGCCCGACATCACTCGGCCCCGGACCGCACCGATCGCCTCGTCGTCCCGCAACTCGTCAGGGGTCCATTCGATTCGATACCGGTCGCCGCCGTACACCTTCCGCAATCGCGCAGCGATGACCTGCGCCTGATCGCTTGCCAGCAACAGCTTGTTCGGGCTGGTCAGCGAGGGTGTCGAGCGACTGCGAGGTGCGAGGGCTTCGCCGGCAAGGAACAGAGGTCCGACGAGTCGACGTCCGATGCCGAAACGGCGCTCGCCATCGTCGGCTGCCGCCGTCTCGATCAGGAAGGTCTTCGCTTGGATTCCGATCGCCGTTTCGTCGCTCGGGCGCGGAACCGACATCAGGTTGCGAATCAGCGATGCGGCGGCCTCATCGGCCAACGAGAGCGGAAGTAGCCGGCGCCAGCGATCGTCGAGTCGATCCAAACTGTCTCGATCGTCCGCGGGCAGCTCTGCGATCGCGCGTCGCGCTTCGGCGATCGCACGGACGAGTCCGGCGACCAGGTCGTGGACGGTCGAGTTTCGATAGCCGAGCGCCAGTCGCCCGTCGTGACGCCGCGCGATCTCGTCGAGCGGTTGACTCGGATAGCGTTCATGATCGGTCAGTACGTCGAGCACATAGGCATGGAGCGGGTTGCCGGGTTCGGCCAGGAGCCTCGCCGCGAGCCCTCCCTCGACGATCAGCGTGCTCAGATAGCGATACGTGCTCAGGCGAATGATCGAACGCTGCCAATAGACCAGCCCTCGCGTGATCAGTTGCTCGCGAAACAGGGGAGCCAACGTCGGGATGCCGAGACCCTCGGTACAGAGTCGCTCCCAGGTCGCGTTCCGATCTTCGAGATTGCCTAGCCAGCGCGCGGCGGCAAGGCAAAAGCCGGCCGCTGCCGACGGCTGCGGATTTCCTCCGAGGCCAAGTTCCCGAGCGACTGCCTGTCGCAGCTCCTCGAATACCGCGGTGGGGGCGACGTAGGCGTAGAGGGGACGACCGTCGGGACGCTCGATCGAAGATTCCTTCAGGATCCGTTCGAGCAGTTCGGCGATCGCCATCGAGGAGTCTCTCGCAGAAGGGAGAACAACGAGCGAATAGGGGCGGAAATAGGGCGCCCGCGAAGCGGAAGTCGTACGGAATCGTCGCGCCCGTTCGGGAGGCCGCTGCCGGAAATCGGCGGTGCTCCGGCTGGGCGAGCCTGCAGATTCGCGGACGGAACCTCGTCGGCCGGGCGAGTTCGTTGACTCTGATAGGAGGGAGGGAAGTCGAGCAGCGCAACATCGATTCTTCGTCGATCGAGGAACCTCGTCCGCACGCGGCGACTCGATCGATCGGCTGCCCCGACGGCGGATCAATGAAGCCCAGGCCCCAACCGGTCCAGGACGAGGATCCGGCCCTCGAAATGACCGAAGCCCCGCCAGGCGGCCTGATCGGCCCACGCGTCGAACTCGTGTGAAGAAGGCGGAAGCGGATCACCGCGCAACGGTTTGAAGTCCAAACGATGCGGATTCGCTCCGCCGGCGAGATGGGCTGCCAGATCGTCGATCCGTTGATTGAGGAGCACGAGCCGATCGGGCGACAGGTCGGCCGCGTCTTTCCGGAATCGGTCGGCGTATCGCACGCGGTCGGTCGGAGGTTCGAGCAGCCGTTCGGCATAGAGCTCCGTTCTGCCCTGTTCCCAGACGAGCTTGCCCCAAGGGGAGAGTGATGCCTGATCGTCCAGACGAGTCAGGAACGCTTCGGGAAGATCCGGCAGGTCAGCTGTCGGGCACGAGCCGCAACCGGCAGCGAGCCTGCGAAAGAAGGGCAGGTGTCGGCGCAGGACCTGTCGCGTCCCCGCTTCCAACGCGACCGGAAGGCGAGGAATCCGCAGCAACTCATCGGCCGACTCGAAGACATAGACGATCTCGTCGGCATGGATCATGCCGAGCGTCTGCATCCAGCCCTGAATGCTCTTGAATCCACCGGTCAGATTGAAGACGACTCGGTAGCCGCGAGCGCGATAGCCGGGGAGCGTATCGTGGCACCAACCGATCAGGGCCACGACACTATCCTGAAAGTCGACGAGCGTATCGGTCCGCAGACCGGGAAAAGAAAGCAGTTCGACCGGCAGCCCATGACTTGTCAGGCACTCCTCCAACAGCCGTGCCGTCTCCGTTCCCAGCCACGTGTCGGTGTGCAGCAGCACTTGCGGGTCGCCCGCGTGTCTTCTCGGCTGGTCGTGGTAGAAACGGAAGATGCCGTTCAGTTCGGCACTCAGGCGCCGGCAGTCGCGGAGGTCGGCGTTCGCCAGGCTGCTCCGACAATCGGCGATCCGCCGGCTGAGTCGCTCGCGCAGCGCATCGGGAACGGTCTTCGAGGTCAGGTTCGCGGCCTCACTGAGCACCTTGCGGGTTTCGGAATCGGCACCGGACGTCAGCAGGCTGGTCCCGCAGGTCGAGATCATCAAGGTGCGCATGAGCGCCTCCGCGCCTGTCGTCGAAGCAACGTTTCGTCGGACGAACGGTGAACGGAGTCGTCGACTGAGCAGGACGAACTCAGGCGAGCACGACGCGAATCAGGCACTTGACGAAGCGAACGCTCGGTGAGGTCGGCCGATGGCGCCGACATCCGACGCAGCCGATTCGACGATCGTTCAGGCCTGCCGACTCAGCAGGCCCAGTTCGTAAGGAAGTCGCTCGAGTTCCGATCTGTCGATCAGGTGCCCCTCGGGGAGCCGACGACCGAGTCGTAGGACGACGGCGATGTCGCCAGGGGCCATCCGAATCTCGATCCGGTGCAGCGGCACCTCGAGATCCAACAGGCGAGACAGGAAAATCGCCGTCGATTCGTGTCCGATCGCCGACCGAAAGCCTGACGCCAGAAGTTCGTTTCGCGCGGTCTCGATGGAGATCGGCCCGGCGAAGCGGTATTCGCCGTACTCCGTGAGGACCGGTGTGTTGAGCAGGTAAACGGTCACGTCCTCAGCACGGCTCCTCTTCGCGAACGGATCGTGTCAGGATTCCGGCCATGGCGTGTTGTGGGAGGCCCTGTCGGTCACCGCACCGTATCGCGCGGCAACCGGTTAGGGACGACAACGCGAGTCCGGAACCGGCGATCGTCTCGAAGTTCGACCTCGGCAACCTGCTCGTCAGCTCATCCATTGATCGACGACCGTGAGGCTCTGCACTTGGTCTCCCGAGAAGGTGACCTCCCATTCCCCGCCGTCTCCGCACATGGGGTCGACTTGACAGCCGAATGCGATTCGGAAGCTCCCGTCTTCGAGTTCCGAGGCGGCAAGCAAGTATCCGTACTCGCCCCCCTCGCCGAAACACTCATCCAACGTCTGTCCCTCGGCCAGACTCTCGACGATCAACCCGAGTGCCGTGAGCTCGTCATCGATTGCCCGAGCCGCCCGCAGAAACGCTTCGAGCCGACGATCGGAGACGAGTCGTCGGGCGTTGCGAATCGAAATCTGGCGATCGTTCACGTCATGAGCCTCGGGCTGCGGTTCGTGATCTCCAGCCGGGCGTTTCGGTCACGGGGCGGCAGAGTCCGAAGCCGCGGTACTTGCCGAGTCCCAGAACCAGCGGCCCGACCACCGGTTCGGTGAATGTCAGCCGAACATGCAGTTGCGGTTTCGGAGCCCCGGGTACTCGCGACGCGAGCGACGGATAGGCATCCTGGGACCGCGCCGCATCCGGTAAGCCGGGAACGAACGACGAGACATCGAAGCGGATCACCTGGGGATCGGGAACCTCGGCGTGTCGACACGCTTCGCGAATCAGCGACTCGATTTCTGCGCGCCACGCCGAGGAACCGACCGGTTTCCGTTTCGGAAAGCGATGCAGTACGACCGGCGTCATGCTGGCCCATTCGCGCTCCGGCTCGACGAGACCTGCGAGCGACGCGTCATCGAACCGATCAAGTGGTTCCGGACCGGTAAGTCGAAGAGAGCCGAGATTGCCCAGACGCAACGTCAACGCTGCGTCGCGGTCCAGTCGTGCCGACAGTCGCGCGAACAGGAAGAGTCGCTCGACCTCGGGAACATGCTGCGGTATCGCCAACGCCGCTCCGACGATGCCCCATGAGTCACCCTTCGCGTCGATCCCGCGGCCGATCAACGGCAACGTCGCCAGGTGAACTTGGCGTGTCGGGAGGCCGCCAGGTTGGTGGCCGCTGATCCACTCCGGGACGCCGATCGCCCGATCGAAACACGAAAGGACCGTACCACGAAGCGCCTCCAGGACGCGCTCTGTCGCTTGCGGAGGCAGTGGCGGCCCGGCCGACCGCCGAAAGGCGAGCAACTCGGGCGAGAACAGTCCGGAACGTGCGGTTGTCCTGATGGGCCGTTCGGAGGGGACCGTAGAGCCGATACGG
>CAZZBI010000080.1:12695-16570 GCA_964652385.1 uncultured Pirellulaceae bacterium
TCCACCAAATTCCCGTCGTGGGACCGGTCGGAGGTCGCTCGCCACTGATGACTCGGAAGGTCGATGCTTGACGTTCGGTGATCGTCGAGATCCGCAATCGCACCCGAACCGGGCAATTCGCGGCACCAGCTCGGCCAAGCCGGTAAGGGAGGGACAGCGGCAAGGTCCGGCCGATGATCCATGTCGCGAAGCCCCGACCGCAAGAGGTCCCAGGTAACACCATGGCAACGTTCGGGGGGACTCCGCGATCGCACTCCCCCCGTCTTCCAATGTCAGAAGGGGACAAAGGTCGGAGGTGTGACACGAGCTGCCGAAGGCCGACAGCATTTTCTGTAAGAATCGATCGGAGAAAGGGGGCTGACCCCGATCGGAATCGCTCGGCTCGGCACGATGTCCTTGGCTTCGGGCAACATTGCTGTACGTGGGTCAGCTCGGCAGGTCCGCCGGGAGTCGAGGCAGAAGTTCCTCGGACGAGATTCGGGCATCGAACTCGGCTGCTGCCGTCGCGTGGCGTTCCAGGAATGACTTCGGCGCGATCAGGATCGTCTGAAAGTCGACGTAACTGCCGTATTTCGGGTCGCCGCACCATTGGGTGGCGCGCGCCCGGTACATGGCCGGTTGGTCCGGGGTGAAGCGCCCCCCTTCGAGCTTGTTTTCGATATGCAGTGCGACGAGGCGGCCGTCCGCGAGTCGCAGGATCGCGAGCACGTCGGTTTCCGAACCGCGTCGGATCGAGCGAGGCTCTCCCGATTCCGCGTCGGTCGAGTTCAACGTGACCATTGACCAGGGGTGGTCGGAGCGGGACGAAACGTAGGTCGCTCCCAGGCCGGCGAACTTCGTTCGGCCGACCAGCCAATCGAGGAACAAGGGGGAGTCCCGCAGTGCGGCCTCCAGCCTCTGGTCAAGTTCCTTTTCGAGGCGCCGCGGCGAGGCTCGACCGTCGCTCGCAGGATCGGCCGCGTCGCTCCCGGACGACGGAGGATTCGCGGTCCCGTCGCTGTCGGCGATCGCCTGCTGCCAGCGCTCGAGGAGCATCGTCAGTTGTCGGTCGAACCAGACACGCGAGTTCGGCTGCTTCTTGAAGCCGGCGTGCTGGAGGTCATTGCGGACTTCGGCGACGCTGCGCGAGCTCGAAACGTTCGCGATCCAGATGCGCTCCTGTGCGTGGCGGGCGTCCGCGTCGAGAGTCGGGCCCGGTTGATCGCAGTTTTCCGCTGCGCCGGCCGAGATCCAGCCCTCACGCAGGACCGAGACTGCTTCGCCGTAGCGACCCAGTCGACGGTAGAGCCGAGCCAATTCGAGCAATGCCTGTTGTCCGGCCGTCGTCGACAGCCGTTCCTCACGAGCATCAAGCGGAGCGACGATTGCGCGCACCTGATCGATGACCGGCGCCAGTTGAGGCAGGTACCGTTCGATGTCGAATCGAGTCCGATCGATGGCGTCGACCAGCCCGGCAGCGGTCGGGCGATCGCCAGCCAGCAGCGATCCGGTGCGAATCGTCGTCAGGTCATCACCGAAACGAGCCAGGGCCTGAGCCAGGAGCTGGACCTGGGGGCGAGGACCGATCCGACCCTCGGCCGCCCAGGTCCGATTCAGTTCCCTGCCGAGCGCTTCGGTCGGCGCGACGATTCCGTCGGCTCGCCCGGTTCGCAGGAAGAGCAGTAACTCGCGCGACCAGGCGAGCACGTCCAGGAACGTGGTCAGTTCCCAGATCGGGCTCGGTTCAGAGGCACGGTACTCGCCGTAGACGACGCGGATCGGTTGTCCTGCCGGTTCGATCGACTGGACGTATTGGATGCAGGCGGCAGCAAGAAACGGTTGACTTCGGAATCCGTGAGTGATGTCCAGCACGATCGGTGTGCGGGCAGTGCTCAACGTGGTGACGACGGCACCGAACAGGCGCCAGAGGTTCTCGGGATCGGCAGCGGTGGGAATCGGAACGCGATCCGGAACGGGATGGCCGGCATCGGCCAACTCGGCGGCAAGCGCCGCGCCATGTTGTTCCCACGCTTCGTCGGTCGCGATCACTCGGATCTCGCTCGGACGAAACGCATCGGCGAGGGCGCAGGAAACGAATCGACTGCGGAAGATCCGTTCCTCAAAGCGGTAGTCGGTTTCGCGATAATCGCCCTTGCCGAGAAAACTGACGAGTCGCATGGGGAGTCGGTCTCGCTCTATTGCGGGGCGGGAAGGGTGAAGTCGATGCGCTCAGCCAAGGAGTGTCGTTCGACCGCGGGGCGCCGCGGTCGATCGAACGTGGGGACGGCGCCGGGCTGCCCGCAATGCACAGGCGGTGGGGAGGTCACCCCGACCGTTTCGGAGCTTCGTTGAAGCGACCGCGAAGTTGCGATGATCGTCGCGATCCCGACTCGGTGTCAGGTGACGAGCGCAGGCAGCGGATCGCTCGCCACGAGGCGGCAGCGAGCCAGTTACCGTCGGGGCATGAAGCAGGGCAAGACTTCGGCAGGAACCAGGGAAGGCGTCATCATGAGCGATCATTTCTCCGCACACCACACTGGGACGGTCCCGCACACGGACATGGCGAACCACCCTCGGTCGCAGCTCGCTCGGCCGACAACGAACCGCCCGACCGGATTCCACGCCAAGCGAATCGATCGGAGACCAGCGTCCGAAAGGCAGTTTTCAACTACGAGGCGGTCGGCGAAGCGGGGGTGTTCGACCACAGCGACGTTTTCTGTGCCTGCTGCTCGGTCGATATGAGGCACCGCCTCACATCGTCGAAATCGTTCCGCCCTCGCACATCAACAGCTAGGACGACCATTCGATGATCGCCGGAGCGCGAAAGACGATTCCGAACCAGATTTGTTCGGATGTCTACTCATCCCACTCGTCGTCTTCAGCCGTCAGTTCTTCTTCCGCCGCCTCGAACTCGGCCTCCAGCGCCTCGAACTGTCGGACCAGTTGATCGAACGAGGGGTTCGTCAGATCGATTCCCGCGTCTGCGCAGAACTCCAGGATCGTCTTGCCGTAGTCCTTGAGACCGTCTCGGACCGCTTCCAGCAAGGCCTCGTCGTCGGTCCCCCAGAAAAGCATGGACGCGGCCAAGGCCTTCTCGCCGGACGCATTGACGGCCACATCCATCCATCCCTTGATGAAGCCTACCGAGAAGTCGGCATCCGAACCGGCCACCTCGATGTACTTGGTGAGCGGTTGGCCGGTGAGTGCTGCCTGGCGACCGGCCTGAAATCCTTGGGCCGTCTTGTTCACCGAGAACGTTACGTCTCCGGGAACCGCCAACCACTTGTCTTCGCGCGACGCCATGGTCGCTCCTCTCGCAAGCGAAACGAAAGCGGATCGAGTTCTGCAGCCGCCCAGCGCAAGACTCGAGGACCGCTCCAAGAGTCGAACGCGCCAGGAAAACGGCCCCTCGATGATCACCGAACGGCAGCCACGGTCGACCCGATGCCCTGCGAGAGCGAACTCGAGCCAGAACGGAACGAACCCGATGGGCGTGACACCGCGGCAGTTCGGTTCGGATTCGCGACGCAGGCCATGTAGAGGACGGGCAGGCCACAACCCATCGGACTCAGCCTGGAAGCAGCGTAAGCTTGTCGAGAGACGACCCCCACCGAAAACGGGCTGTCGGTTTAGTCGAGATTGCATCATTAACGAGAGGGCATTCGCCGCAGGGCGGCTCTAGCGGGGCAGCGAATAACATTACTGGCGTATTCCGGACTAAACCGACAGCCCGGAAAAGGACAAGGCGCCTTGACTCGGCCGCGGCTCGAGAGCCGCGGAAGCGTGCGATGCTGCTGATCGACACGGACCGACGAAGGATCGGCTTCAATTCGGCCGCGGCTCGAGAGCCGCGGAAGCATCCCGCCCCGAATCACCGCTCCGCTACAGTATGCGGC
>CAZZBI010000081.1:0-653 GCA_964652385.1 uncultured Pirellulaceae bacterium
GGGCCGAACCGCTCGATGTTCTCGCGCCATTCCTTTGCCGCTTGAACGTACTGGCGACGGTTCTCGTGAACCCGCGTCAGCTGCAACAGCGCCTGTTCGGCGTTGTTCCCTTCGCCGTCGGCCAGACGCCGCCAGATCTTGGGAAAGTCGTACTCGTCCGGCAGACGAAAACGGCGGATACCGGTCGCCAGCCGTGCGATCGTCTCGTCGTCGCCGAGCGTGTCGAGTTCATAGGTGCGAGGGCGTTCGGCACCGTCATCGCCGCCGTGGGGGCGGAACCACGAGAACTGCTGCATCGTCTGGACGCCGAACTGCTGTTGAGCGAATGCGGCGATCGTCGAGTCGACCTGCGAACGGGTCGACGGGTCGTTTTCGATCGTCATCGCCAGCAGCCAGCGCCATCGCTCGCCGTCCGACGCCGCCGCTTCCCACGACTTCGGCACGCGATAGACGACCGGGTTGCCTTCGGCATCGACCGGAGCACCGCGAGTCGAACCGTCGAACCAGGAGTACCCTTCCTCGTAATCCGGCAGCGTCGTCAGGTCGGTCAGCGACTGGAGCTTCCACGAGCGGCCGTAGGAATCCCCTTGCTGGATCAGGCCGGCGAAGCGAAGCATGAACGACGCCACCTCGGTCTTGTCGTCCTCTTCCAC
>CAZZBI010000081.1:663-1438 GCA_964652385.1 uncultured Pirellulaceae bacterium
CTCTTCCACCACGCGCGACAGCGCCTGGTTCATCAGCTGCAGGGCTCGGACCCGATCGCGATCGAACGAGTTGAGGACCGTGCCGCTGCCGTCGCCGTAGCCGCGACGATACTCGCCGCCGATCCGGTAACCGATATGTTCGATCTGCTGATGGACGGTCGCGGCCGCTTCGAGCAGACGCCAGTTCCGACCGTGCGCTGCGATCGCCCCTTCGACCAGCTCGTCGAATCCGGCGGTCTCGCCGAGTTGCTGTTGAGCCTGGAAAGCCTGCTGCAGGTCGTTGCCGACCTGGCGCGGATCGGTTTCCGGATCGTGAGCCAGCTGCCGAAAGGCGTCGAACGCCTCGCGCAGGTTGCCGTCGTTCATCAGCTTGACCGCCTTGGCTCGCAACGCCGCGTCGTCGGCACCGGCCGATCCGACCGCGAACAGTCCGCAACAGGCGAGCAGTGCCGCTCGCAGAAACGCTCCGATCGAGAAGGTCGGGAGCTGCATAGGTCGGGACTCCGTGAAAGAAGAGCGCAGCCGAGCGACTCGTCAGGCGATCGTCGGTCGCAAGGTGCGTGCAGGTCGTCGGCAGGCAGACGATTCGGCAAGCGGACCTGGGAATCGCGTATCCGGTCGAACCGGCCTGGCGCGACGGTTGCCGAAACGGATCGACGGTGCGACCGGTTCGGGTCCCATCGCGCCAGCGAGCGGTGCGGACGAGACGATTCGCCGGTTCGACGATCGGAGTCCCCGAGAAGTTCCCTCGGCCGCCGACCGAAACTCCGCGGAG
>CAZZBI010000081.1:1448-7244 GCA_964652385.1 uncultured Pirellulaceae bacterium
TCGACGAGGACTCCGTTCGCTCGACGCCGGTCAGGATACCGCAGCGGATCGACCGATCGGAGGGAGCCGGATCGAAAATCAGGTGACCGCGACGCGTGGAGGGAAGCGGAGCGCATCGCCCGGACCGAAATGCCCTGGCGGAACCGCGGAAAGGGGGCATCCGGCCGGCGTCGCGCAGCAGTCGACGGCGATTACAATCGAAGGCGGTAGCCGAGAGACGGAACGCGGCATTACGAGCCGGCGAGGGGTGGCATGACGTTCGATCCATATCGCGACTGGCTGGGGCTCCCCGCCGGGCGTCCGCACGCCTTTGCGCTGCTGGGCATTTCGCCACGAGAGACCGACCCGGCGGCGATTCGTCGCGCGGCCGACGAGCGACTGGCGGCGGTCCGAGCCATTCGTCCGGGCGATCAGGTCGAGGCCTGGACGCGGCTGCTGGAAGAGATCACGACCGCCCGCGATCTGCTCAGTGATCCCGAGCGGCGAGCCGCCTATCTCGACAAGTTGCGTCGCCGGCGCGAGGAGAGTGGAGGAGGGAAGGGGGCACCGTCCGTTCCTTACACACCGTCCGCTCATGACGCACCGGCGACCGGCCGCCCGGCAACGACCGCATCGCCGAGTGCGAACACCGCCGGTCGATCGGCCGGCGGCCGACCGACGGAATCGGCCCGACCGATCGGCTCTCCGCAGGAAGCCGAGGGGATCGATCCGATGGCCCCCTTCGATCCGATGGCCCCGCTCGCTCCGGCGCCATCTCCCCGCTCCCCCTCCTCGCCGACTCCGGCAGCGGTCCCGCACGCCTCCGCGAACTCGACATCGAACGCGGCTCCGATCGTGGGGAGTCCGGTCGGTGAACTCGATGCGCGGGGGGCGGTCCCGGCGAGCCGGCTGCCGATCGGTGCGACGCCGTCGGTCGCGGCGCGCCATCAGGAACGGGTTCGCAAGGGGCGCGGCGGCCTGCTGATGTTGGGGCTGGCGGGCGGGATCTTCCTCGCGTCGCTGGCGGTCACCGGCTATCTGCTGCGCGAACCGCTGATGGCGGCGTTGTCGCGCGACGACGACTCGCGAACTCCGTCGGACTCTGAGGGAAAGAGCGGTACGACCGCCGCCCCTGCGAATCCCTCGGACCCGTCCGCGAACGCTTCCACCGCCCCCGATTCGAACCCGGGCGAGGATTCCTCGGCCGTCGCTCGGAAATCGGACGACGACACCGCGATCGGTCCCGATCGCCCCGTCTCGTCGGACGACGACGTCGCGATGACCGATACGAACGCGATGATGCCCGACGAGAACGACCCGGAAGTTCCCGACTCGACCGATCCTTCCGACGACGATTCGTCCGAGGGGGATCCGGAAGAGGAAGCGGAGCTGCGCCGACTGACTCGCCCCGAAGGTTACCGCCTGGCGAATCTACTTCGCGCTTCGATGCGGGCGACGGCGGCGGGGGAAGAGGAAGAAGCGGAGCGACTGATCGGCGAGGCGAGAACGATCACCGACGGAACGGCCGAATCGGAATGGGTCGATCGGCTGCAGATCCTGCGGCAGACCTATGACCGCTTCTGGAAGGAAGTCGCCGTCAGCTGCGGGCAACTGGAATCCTCCGAGGTGCTCGACGTCACGCCTCAACTGCAGGTCGTGGTGGTCGAGGCGAGTCCGGAGCGGCTGGTGTATCGCGTCAGCGGAGCGCGCGAAGAGCGGGCTCCGCGCGACCTGCCGCCGGGACTGGCGCGGTTTATCCTCGAGTCGGTCCGCGCCGACGATGACGACGTCTCGCGACTGATCGGCGCCTTCTACGCGATCCAGTCGGCCGATGACGCGACGCTGCGCGAGCGAGCCGAAACCGCTTGGCGAACGGCCGAGACGGCGGGAGTGGCCGTCGGGCCGCTGCTCGCCTGGCTGTCGGACGATTACCAGGATCTGGTCGATCGCTTTCCGCCGGCCGAAGTACCGGCCGAGGCGGCACTGACCGAGCCGCGCGAGGTGTTCGAAGCGGCGAACGAGGCGCGGACCAAGGAGGCGCGAACGCCCGACGAGAAGGACGCGTTGGCGACCGAACTGGTCGCCGAGGCGACCGCAGCGGATGCGACGATCGAGGCCTACCTGCAGTTCGAACTGGCAGCTGATCTTGCGGCCGCCACGGGGCGTTCGCCGCGTCTCGAGGAGGTGCTCGAGTTGTGGGAAGCGTGGTTCAAGATCGACCGGATCGCGACGCTCGCACGGCTGCTCCCCAAGGCCGCCAAGGTCTCCGCCTCGCCGGACGAATGCCGCCTGACGGTGACGCTCGCCCTTCAGGCGGCTCAGCAGGCGGTCGGCAGAAAGCGGCGCGAGGAAGCCGAAGCGTTGTTCGAGGCGGCGAACGATGCGGCTCAGAAGTCCCGCGACCCGGAACTTCGCGCCTCGACGATGCAACAGACGAGAACGCTCGCGGGGCGACTGGCGGAATAAGGGAGCCGAACGAACCGGAGCTCCGCCGATTTCGGCTCGCCTCGCCCCCCAAGCGTCTGTCCCCCTCGGCCGTCGCCGGTCTACAATGAGCCCCGCATCGCCAGGGGCTCGTCGGCAGGTCGGTCAGGAGCGTCAGACGTGAAGCATTCGATCGGGTCGGAGTTCGCCGTGGTGCGCGCCGCGGGGGAACGTTTCGGTCGCCTCGTCAGGACGGTCGTCGGCGGTTCGATCGTCGCCGGCTCGATGTTCTCGGGTCCGGCGGTGTTCTCGGGTCCGGCGATCGTCGGCACTGCGGCTCTGCTCGCCCCGATCGTCTCGACCGCCAGCGGCGACGAAATGACTCGGCCGTTCGAGCTGCTCGATCAGCCGATGTACTCGTCTCCGAAGCCGGTTCGGCAGCGTCTGGTCAAGGGGCATCTGGTCGACGCGATCCCGCTCTGGATCCGAGCGCTCGAGCAGGACCGGAACGAGATGAAGATCGCGGCGGCCGATGCGATCGTGCGGGCGCAGCAGTCCGGCATGCCGGGGTTGGCGGCCGCGACCGACGCGTTGCTCGCCTGCTACGAGCGTCCCGAGGCGGACGTACGACGAGCCGCCGCGCGAGCGCTGGTGGCGATCGACGCTCGCGCCGCGATGCCCGCCTTCGAACGGGATCTCGATCGCCTTCCCGAGACGATCGCCGACTGGACCGAGCGCGGACTCGCCGTCTGGAAGAGCGAACCGGCGAAAGCCGTCTGGCGCCGTCGCCTGACCGAGCCGAACGTCCGGACCCCCGATCTGCGGCGGGCGGTCGCCGGGCTGGTCGCGTCCGAGGACCGCGACTCGATCCCGACGCTCCGGCAGATCGTGCTTGATCGTTATCGCGGACTGGGAGATCGACTGACGGTGGCGCGCGGCCTGGCGCAGCTCTCCCGATCGGGAGAAGAGCCGCATGCCGTCGCGTTGCTCGAGGCCGGACTTCCCGGCAACGACCTGCTGGCGGCGACGCTGGTCTCGCAGCACGGGACCGAGGCGAGCGGGTTGCTGGAACGGATCGCTCGTCAGGGAATCGATGCGGCGGGGGTGATCGCCGCGGGGCGTCTGCGCGAACTCGACCCGAAGCTGCTCTTTCCGATCGGGCGCGAGCTGACCGAGCGGAAGGATCGCGAACTGCGTCGTCTGGGGATCGTCGCGCTCGAGACGCGACAGTCGACCGAGGATGTCGCGCGGCTGCTCGAGATGTTCGCTGACCTGCACCCTCAGGTGCGCCACGATGCCCGCCAGGCGTGCGAGCGGCTGGCGGCGGTCGCCGAACATCGTCCGGCCATCGCCGCGTTCGTCGCGGAGATCGTCGCGAATCGTCGGGGCCCCGAACACTGGCGCGTGATCGAACAGTCGTGCGTCTGTATCGGCAATCTCGACCTGGAAGAGAACACCGCCGGGCTGCTGGCGTTGCTGGACGAGACGCGTCCCGAATCGAGCTGCTCGGCCGCCTGGGCGCTGGGGAAGCTCGACGTCGAGGCAACCTACGCGCCGGTCGCCGAATACTGCGGCCGCCAGCTCGACGGCTACGACCGGAAGGATCTGCCCCGTCCCTATCCGGACGAGGTGATGAGCCACCTGCTGCAGCTGCTCGGATCGGCGCGCTACGAACCGTCGTTGTCGATGATGACTCGGTTGATCCCCAAGGGGCTCTACGGCATCGAATCGCGTTCGGCGGCGATCTGGTCGATCGGACTGCTGCTCGAGGAGAAGAACGATCCGGCGATCGCTCAGCGACTGGCGGAGCGGATGCTGGACGGAGCCGGAATACCGCCCGAGGCCGATCTGGTGCGGCGGATGAGCGCCGTCTCGCTCGGCCGCATGCGTGCGGTCGAACAGGTCGCGAACATCGAGTCGATCGCGTCGGGAGGAGTCGCGACCGAACTCGGTTGGTCGGCCGCGTGGGCGCTCTCGACGATCGACGGGCGAGCGATCCCGGTCGCCGATCCCTACGTGCGGACCGAGATCGATTGGTTCCTCCAGCCGCTGGATGCCGAACCGGTACCTGAGCCGCTGGAGAGCGATACTCAGTCGGGGAACGGCGAGAACTGATCGCCGTCGTCGGGCCGGCAGCGCGCGACGGTCAGACTTCCGCGGCCAGCGGATGCTTCTCGTCGATCAGCACGCGACGGATCGCGGTGGCGCGGCGATTGCTCGAGTCGATGTCGACGATCGCTCCGGACAGACGGAGATCGGCGGTCGCGACCAGAAAGGTCGTCGGCATGAACGAGTAGGTCGTCTCGAGAATCCGCTCGTAGCGTCGGCCGATGATTCCGTCATACGGTCCCGACATGCCGACGTCGCACTGAAAGGCGGTTCCGCCCGGCAGGATCTGCTCGTCGGCGGTCGGGACGTGCGTATGGGTACCGAGCACCGCCGAAACGCGACCGTCCAGATAACGTCCGATCAGCTGCTTGTCGCTCGTCGCTTCGGCGTGCAGATCGACGACGATCGCCGACAGATCGTCGGGGAGCGAGGCCAGGACCCGATCGGCGGCTCGCAGCGGACAGTCGACCGGCTTCATGAAGACGCGCCCGATCAGACTGAAGACGGCGACGCGCCGGCCCTCCGCGGTCGCCAGGATCATCAGCTCGCGCCCCGCCGCCTCGGGCGGGAAGTTCGCCGGCTTGACCGCCGGCGATTCGCCGGCGAGCAGATCGACGATCTCGCGCTTGCGGTAGATGTGATCCCCCAGCGTGACGCCGTCGATGCCCGAAGCGAGCAGTCGGCGGAACTGCGCCTTGGTGATGCCGGAACCGTCCTCGACGTTCTCGGCGTTCGCGACGACCAGATCGATCCCCTCGGCCTGGCGCAGCCGCGGGACGACGCGACAGACGAACTCCAGACCGTTGCGACCGACGATGTCGCCGATGAACAAGAGCCGCATCGTTCGCTCCCGAGCGAGTCGGTTTGTCGGGCGCCGCGTCGATGCCGCGGCGCCCGAAACGATGACCGGTAGGGGTTCGGATCGAGCGGGCACTCCGCTCGGCGCCGCTCGATTCGACTCAGCGAGCCAGCTCCGAGAAGCGCGACTCGCGGATGACGGTCACCTTGATCTCGCCCGGATAGGTCAGCCGCTCTTCGAACGCCTGAGCGATATCGCGGCAGATCTTGGCGGCGATCCGGTCGTCGACCTGTTCCGAACTGACGAGCACCCGCATCTCGCGTCCCGCCTGGATCGCGAACGCCTGCTGCACCCCATGGAATTCGCGAGCGATCGACTCGAGCTCTTCCATCCGCTTGATGTAGCGCTCCAGCGATTCGCGTCGCGCACCGGGGCGCGAGGCGCTGCAGGCGTCGGCGGTGGCGACGAGCATCGTGTAGGGACGA
>CAZZBI010000081.1:7254-16534 GCA_964652385.1 uncultured Pirellulaceae bacterium
GGGATGCTCGATGACGATCTCGTCGTGGTGCCCGAGCGCGGCGTGGACGACTTCGGCCCGTTCGCCGTGACGCTTCAGCAGGTCGGCACCGATCTTCGGATGGCCTCCCTCGAGCTCGTGATCGGCCGCCTTGCCCAGATCGTGCAACAGTCCGCAGCGACGGGCGAGCGTGCCGTCCAGGCCGATCATCTCGGCCATCATGCCGGTCAGGAACGCCACTTCGACGCTGTGTCGCAGGACGTTCTGGCTGTAGCTGGTCCGCAGGTGCAGTCGTCCGAGCAGATAGATCAGCCGCTCGTGCAGCCCCTGAACGTCGACCTCCTGAGCCGCCTCGTGCCCCTTTCGGATCAGGTAGCTCTCGAGCTCGGCGTTCGTCTCCTTGACCACCTCTTCGATGCGGGCCGGATGGATCCGACCGTCGGCGATCAGTTTCGAGAGCGACTGGCGAGCCACTTCGCGCCGCACCGGATCGAATCCGCTGACGATGACGACGCCGGGGGTGTCGTCGATGATCACGTCGACGCCGGTCTCCTTCTCGAACGCGCGAATGTTCCGCCCTTCGCGACCGATGATCCGCCCCTTCATGTCGTCGTTGGGGATGTCGACCGTGCTGGTCGTCGACTCGGCAGTATGCGACGCGGCAAAGCGCTGCATGGCGGTGAGGACGATCTCGCGCGACTTCTCCTCGCACGTCTCCTTCACCCGCTTCTCGTGCTTCAGGATCATCGTGCCGGCTTCGGACGCGAGTTCGTCCTCGAGCAGCTTCATCAGCCGGCTCGTCGCCTCGGTCTTGTCCAGTCCGCTGACCTGATGAAGCATCTGGCGCTGCTGCTCGAGGATCTTGTCGAGCTCCTGCTCGCGCTGCGAGATGCGTTCGAGCTTGTCGGCCAGTCGACGCTGGTTTCCTTCGACGATCCGCTCCTGCTTGCGGACGCCGTCGGCCTGCTGGTCGATCGCGGTCTGGCGCTTGTCCAGCTCCCGCTCCTGGTCGCGCAGTCGATCCTTCAGCTGGTTGGCGTCGGCGTCGAGCTTCGCCTTGGCGGCGAGTTCCTTCTCGCGGATGCGGAACTCGGCTTCCTTTTCCTGTTCCGCCCCCTTGCGCCGGGCTTCTTCGAGAATCGCTTCCGCCTGGCGCCGGGCATCGCGGCGGGTCTGCACGAGCCAACCCCAGAAGGCGAGCGCGCCGAGCGGGATTCCGACGGCGATGCCGCCGATCAGATAAGGGAACATCCGGTCTCTCTCCGTTGAGGCTCAGGAGCCCGCACGGAGGTCCGATCGTCCGAATTCGCGTCGACTCCTCGGGTCGGAGTCGGGACGAGTCTCAACCCGCGCCGAACCGTGCCGTCCATGGTCTCCCCCGAGCCGCGCCGAGTCGGCAGGAATCGGTGGGTCCGGTCGACGGAAATCGAGTTCGGTCATGCACGCCGTACAGCGAGTCGGCCGCCGTCAGGATCCGCTCGACGACACTCGACGACGTGCTCCTGCGGCAGCGAATCGGGAGCCGCGAGGCCCCCGGGATCGACACCGGACGCACGACGGCCGAACCGACCGAGCACGCGTCCGCGGGGAGACGGAAGCCGAGCGAGCCGAGAATCGCAAGGAGGATCCCTGCTATCCGATCCATGGTTGACCCGCTGACGAGAAGGAGAGACTCGAACCGAGCCTCTCGATGGTGCGATCAGGCGAAACTCCGTCTCGCGCGAACCCGACGTTCCGGGACCTCGGCGGGATGGGGAGTCATGTACCTCGGACGCGCCCGACCCTCGGCCGGACGCGAACGACAGGTATGGTAACAGAGTCGAAGCGAGTCGCAACCTCGAGGGGGGACCTCCGGCGAAGAAGGTCCGAACGCGCCGTTCCGGCCCTCGGGCTTCGAGTCTCCGGAGCGGATGCGACGGGGCCGACGACGCCGCGCCGGCCCGAACTCGCGACCGGCCTCGGGCCGCGTTCCCTTCAGGCGATCGCCTCGACCATCGGGCTCGATCGGCGTCGGCAGAGACGCCAGATGGCGATGGCCCACGCGCCGAGAATCGACGCCGGCATCCCGAGCATGAAGAGAATGCTCCAGTAGAAGCCTCGCGCCAGCCCCGCCTCGCCCGCCGCCAACTGGTCCTTGCAGGTCGGACAGGCCGCCGCCGGATCGATCGGCAGGATGAGGATGGCGATCGTCACGGCGATCAGCAGAGCGATTCCGCTCCTGGACGCCGATCGGCGAACCCGTCGCGATCCGACGACGGCCGAAGGTCGACGGATCATGAGCCTGCTCCCGTCGCGGCCGAGACAGCGGTTGCCGGAAACCACCAGTACAGCATCAGGTAGACCAGCACCCCGGTCACCGAAACGTACAGCCAGATCGGAAAGGCCCACTTCGCCACCTTGCGATGCGCAGCCCGCTCTCCCTTGAGTCCCAGACGGATCGCCCAGATCGCGAGGACCGGAACACCCATCGCCAGAATGACGTGCGACACGAGCAGCGGGAAGTAGAACCAGGCG
This sequence comes from uncultured Pirellulaceae bacterium, assembly GCA_964652385.1. GTDB lineage: Bacteria > Planctomycetota > Planctomycetia > Pirellulales > Pirellulaceae > UBA11682. The sequence goes on from CAZZBI010000081.1 coordinate 9,748, forward strand.
GCCGTCGGATAAGTCTCGCGCGGAAAGTGCTTGCTGCCGGCCACCGCGTGGTAGGTCAGGTAGCTGACCAGGAAGATGGCCGAAACGCCGAACGCGGAGAGCATCGCGTTGCGATGCAGCGACTCGCGTCCCGACTTGATCGTCAGCAGACCGACGATCAGCAACAGCGTGGCGACGCCGTTGAGCGATGCGTTGACGTGCGGCAATCGATCGATCATCGGTTCGCTCCGTTCCCTTCCGACTCGGACGCACTCGCTCGATTCGCCGAGTCACTTCCGCCGTCGTCGCTGCCGTCCGTTTCGGTGCCGTCCGGCGACTCGTCCCCTTCTTCATCGGGCGACGGCGGCGGGAGTGGAGTCAGATCAGGCGGTTCGGTCTCGGCCGATAGGCGATCGATCGCCAGACGGAGTTCGACGATCGCGGCATCATCATCGAAACGATACTTCCCTCGCACCCGCCCCCACTTGTCCATCAGGATCAGGTGCTCGTCGTGCGCTTCGCCGTCGGCAAAGGCGGTGAAGAACTCCGAAGCGACTCGCCGCGTCTGCAGCGGTTCGCCGACCAGGAACTTCCACGTATCGTCGTCCTCGGCCAGCCCGAGTCCGCGGGCGTAGGCATCGAGCTTGACCGGAACATCGTGAGCCGAGTCGCTCGTGATGCTGACGAACTCGATCCCCTGGACGGCCAGCGACCGGTGGAGCGAGGCGACTCGTTCGTTCATCCGCTTGCAGATCGACGGGCAGCGAGTGAAGAAGAAGCTCGTCACCCAGACCTTGCCGGCCATCGACTCGGAGCGAAACAGCCGACCGTGGCGGTCGACCAGATCGAAGCGATCGGTCCACTCCTTGGACTTCCAGGAATCGCCGATCAGTTCGGCGACCGCCTGAGGCGTGATGACGCTGCGGGCCGGTTCGGAGTGAGTCGCCCCGTGTTCGAGTGCGGCCGCGTCGCCCCCCTCCGCATACGGAACCCGCGTCTCGACCTCGGTCTCTCCCGGCGGAGTCGATTCGGCCAAACAGGTATCGACGACCTCGACCAGACGCGCGAGTTCCCGCGTCTGTTCCCAGTCGATCCGATCTCGGTAACGCCCCCAGCGATCGATCACCATCAGACTGGTCGCATGGGTCTCGGGACCGACCGAGATATGAAAGTTGCCGTTGCCGATCTCCTTGATCCGATCGATCGGACCGGTCAGGAACTTCCACTGCTCGGGATCCGCCTCGTACTTGTTCGCATAGGCCGACAGGATCTCGGGCGAATCGTAGGCAGGATCGCAGGTGATGCTGACGAAGGTGACGTCCCGGTCCTTCAGTCGCGACTGCAGCCCGCGGATCGCCTCGTTCTGGCGCTTGCAGACCGACGGGCAGCGCGAGAAGAAGAAGCTGACGACCCACACCTTGCCTTCGACGTCCGCGGTCCGCCACGGCGTTCCGGCTCGTTCGGTCAGCTCGAAGTCGGCGACTTCGGGGAGTCGGTCCCAGCGAACCCGATAGATCTCGTGCTGCGGCTGCACCGCAGCCTCATCGACCGGAGTCGCATCGCGTCCGCGAAAGCGGAGCACGGTCAGCAGCGTCAGGACGATCGCCGCCCCGAGCACGATGGTCGATCCGAGCACGCCGGGCTTACGGAAGAACGAGCTTTCATTTTCGCCGCTCATCGTCCGAACCTCCTCGGAGTTCGCTTCGCATTCACTCTCCGCCCCCTGCGTCACTCTCCGTCGCGAATCCGTCACTCGCCGGTGCGGCAGCTTCGGGATTCGCGGGGAGCATCGGTGTCGCGGCCTCCAGCGGATCGGTCTTCCGAGGTTCGGTCGCCTGATGATCATCGGCCGAATCGGCCGTCATCGTCCCTTCGCTCGCATGTCGCCAGCGACTCTCGGCATAGTGCCGAGTGCGGCGGGCGATGTCGGGCACGAGAGCCGCAACGAGCAGGATCGCAATCACGACGGTCGGCAGCGTCAGCGCGTACTTCCACGCCCGCTCCCACCGCAGATGCATGAAGTACGAGATGACCAGGAATGCCTTGGCGCACGAGACGCCGAGCATCAGGGTCCAGCCGACGGTCCGATCGTTCATCAGCGGCGAGCTGGCGACCGCGAACGAGATCGCGGTCAGCACACAGAGCGCCCCGAAGACCTTCAGGAAGAGCCCGGTCTGATTGCCGCCGGCAGCATGCTCGGAATGCGGATCGGTCATCGCGGAAGGACTCCGGAGGTCATTTCGGGCTCGGCACCAGCGAGCTCGCCTCGGGCGAGACGCGTTCGACGTTCGGCCGACCGATCAGAACAGGTACAGGAGCGGGAAGAGGAAGATCCAGACCAGGTCGACGAAGTGCCAATAGAGCCCGAGGTTCTCGACCATCGTCGCTCGTTCGGCGCCCAAGCGGAGCGGGAGCATCAGGCCGAAGGCGAACAGACCGATGAAGACGTGCAGCGCGTGGAAGCCGGTCAGCAGAAAATAGGTATCGGCCCACGTGTTGCCGCTGGGGATCATCAGCGGCAGATCGAGGTGCAACCCTTCGGCGACGCCGTGTTCCAGCTCGGCCACCTTGGCGAGCATTCGGGAGCGGCCTTCAAGTCGATCGACCTCCTGGATCAGACGATTCCGTTCGGTATCGAGCGTCGTCTGTTCGGCGTACAGCTCGGTCCGTTCCGCGGCTTCGGCGGTGCGAGCCGCGAACTCCTCGTCGCTCAACGTCTCGCCCGCCTGCTCCCGAGCGGCTCTCGCCTGTTCGGCCGCATCGATCGCAGCAAGTCGACCGGTGATCGCTGCGCCTCGCTCGTCGGCCGCGGTGCGGGCCAGGCGAGCCGCATCGAGCGGAGCCGCGAGCGAAGCGGCCTCGTCCTTCAGGAACTCCTCCAACACGGCATCGTGCCCGAGCGGATAGACGGCGTGGGCGAAGGCGGCGAGAGCCAGTCGCTGGCGGACCGGATCGGTCTCGCGACCGACCGAGAACGAGGTCCATTGCACCAGATGCTCGCGCACCTCCTGCAGTTCGCGAACGCGCTCCGCCGTCTCGGGGCCGGCAATTCCACGTTCGTTCGCCTGTTGCAGTTCGGTCACCTGGGCGGCGATCGACTGACCGACCGCCGACACGTAGTAGACATCGGGCTTGTCGTAGATGCCGCGCCGCGGCCGAGCCGGATGGATCCCGTGAGCGAACTTCTGCGAGTATTCGTATCCCTTCACGCCGAGGAAGAGCGAGCCGAGAAGCAGCGTCGCGACGAACCATCGCTTGGCGATGTCGGCCCGGTCCCCCTTGGCCGCCTCGAACGCCAGCACGATCGTCACGCTCGAGCAGATCAGCACGAAGGTATTCGCGGCGCCGATCCACTCGACCAGATGGACCTGCGTCGGCGTCGGCCAAGTCCCTTCGGGGACGCCGAACCGGAGCACGATGTACGCGCCGATCAGCCCCGCGAAGAACATGATCTCGGTCGACAGGAAGACCCACAGGCAGAGCTTGCCGCGAGGGATCGGCAAGCCCGGCTCGTAGCTCAACGCGACGGCGTGACCGGATTCGTGCGGATGCGACATGGTTCGGGCTTCGGGAATCGCGGAAGAAAGCTTTGATGCGGCTTGGCCGAGTTCGCCGGCGACGATCAGAACAGGGTCGCCAGCAGCATCGCCGCCATCGTCAGCGGCAGATGCAGCAGCGAGACGCGGAGCAGGCGGCGAGCGGTACCGTCGTCGCGCGAGGCCAGAAACCGCTCCGCCGCCCGCAGATAGACGAGCGTCGGCACGAGCACGATCACGGCGTAGCCCCAGCGGACGAAACCTTCGAGCACCCAGGCCGGCGCGAGCACGGTCGGAATCAGCAGTGCGGCAGTCGCGACCGCCTCGATCCCCGACCAGTAGCCGGTCGGATCGACGACCGGCAGCATCTTCATCCCTCCCTGCTCGTACTCGCGGCGGTACTTCCAGGCGATCGCCATGAAGTGCGGGAACTGCCAGAGGAAGAGCCCGCCGAAGAGCGAGACGATCCAGACGTGCGTCGGCGCTCCGGTCGCATACCAACCGATCAGCACGGGCATCGCACCGGCCACCGCGCCGACGATCGTATTGGTCCAGGTGCGCGTCTTGAGCGGCGTATAGACCCAGACGTAGAGGACCCAGGTCCCGATCCCCAGCCACGCGGCGGTCGAGCCGACGGTGGTGGCGAGCCAGACGGTGCCGATGCAGAAGGTGACGGTCCCGAACACCACCACCTCGTTCGTTCCCAGACGCCGCGCCGGCAAGGGACGATTGCGAGTCCGATGCATGCGGGCGTCGAGCCACCGTTCGATCGCCTGGTTCAGCGCACTGCCGCTCGCCGCGATCAGGAATGTGCCGATCAGCGCGTGCACCACCGACGACGGAGCGACCGGCGCGACGGTCGACGCCAGGTAGCCGGCCGCCGCGACCGTCGCGAGGACCATCACCGAAATCCTCGGCTTGGTCAGGACGACGTAATCGCGCAGACGCGACGTGCGGACCGCAGGGGTCTTCTCGAGAGACATCGTTTCGCTCGTCATCGCTTGGCTTCCTTCCGCGCCATCGCGGTCGTTCGTCGGTCTGGGTCCGGTCCGATGCCGTTCAGACGGCGGCGCCGCTGATCCGCCCGTCGGTCCTGTCCGCCGGCGCCGCCGAGGCGGTCATGGCCGGAGTCGTCGTCGTTTCGGCCGCCGCGAACAGCGTTTCGCGTCCGATCCGGAGCGTCTGGTTCACTCCCATCGCGATCAGCGCCGAACCGACGGCGACGTGCAGCGTCACGACATTCGCCTGCAGCATCCCCTTGGCCGGAATGACCCAATTCGCGAACCAGGCCCACGAATCGAGCGGCTCGAACAGGCCGTACTTCACGAGCCACGTGCCGGCTCCGAGCGCCAGCTGCACGATGATCAGGGCGCCGATCCGCCACGGCAGACGACGGGTCGTGCCGAGTCGATAGTCGAAGGTCAGGAGCATCATCTGAACGCCGAGGATCGCCACGATCGCCGCCGTTCCGAGATGAAAGAGCACGATCGAACGAAAGACGCTCGGAGCCGCCTCGACGGCGATATGTCGAAGGTTGGCGCCGAGCACCAACTGGACATAGACGGCGATCAGAAAAAGCAGCGACCAGACCCAATCCGAAGTTCGGACCGAACGCCAAGCCGGCTCGGCCCACGCACGGCCGGTCATCGTCGCGATGGCGACGACCAGCGCGAAGAAGGCGGGACCGACGCAGCCGTGCAGCTTGGCGATCTCGCGATCGGCCGCGAGAACCCGAACGCCGCCGAGCGTCCCTTGCAGGATCACCAGCACCAGGGCGCCGAGCGCCATCAGACGGACCGAGCGACGCGGCTCGGAACGCCAGGTCGCGATCACCAACAGGATCGCGACGAAGCCGGCCAACGCGCCGAGCAGCCGGTGGCCGTGTTCGATGAACAGATCCCACGGCCCCGACCACCACGATTCGAGCGGATACGCGAACAGGTTGTAGCCGAACGTGCCGGGCCAGTCGGGGACCGCCATGCCGGCATCCTGAGTCGTCACGAGGCCGCCGACCCAGATCAACGGAAAGGTGATCGCGGCGAGCGCAACGGCCCAGCGATGAGGCCAGGGGGATCGGGTCGAGGCAGTCGGCAGGTCGCCGGTCGATTCGGCCATCGCGGTTCTCCGATGCGACGGAGCGGTCGAGGGTAGGGCGAGGCGAGGGGCTCGACGAGCGGCTCGTCCCGATCCCGCGACCGCTCAGTCGGCCAGGGCTCCCTGAGGTGCGTTGTCGACCTGCAGGGCATGGTCGCGCGGTCCGTCGCCGCCGTATTCGTAAGGGCCGCGGACGACGATCGGCTGAAAGTCGAAGTTGCCGTGCGGAGGGGGACTCGGCGCGGTCCATTCGAGCGTGTTGGCGTTCCACGGATTCCTGCCGGCTCGACGGCCGAACCACAGCGAACCGATGAAGTTGATCACGAACAGGATCTGCACCGCTCCCAGCAGGATCGCACAGACGGTCATTACCTGATTCACCGGCAGCAGCATCCGGAACGATTCGAAGTGATAGGGATCGGCATAGCGCCGCGGAAATCCGGCGGCGCCGAGAATGTGCATCGGATAGAAGGTGCCGTTGGTCAGCAGGAAGGTCAGGAAGAAGTGGACCTTCCCCAGCGGCTCGTTCATCATCCGGCCGAACATCTTCGGGTACCAGAAATAGACGCCGCCGAAGATCGCGAGCATCGTTCCGCCGAAGAGGACGTAGTGGAAGTGCGCGACGATGAAGTAGGTATCGTGGATATAGATGTCGACCGGCGTCGCCGCCATGAAGATTCCCGACAGGCCGCCGATGATGAACATCGAGAGGAAGCCGATCGAGAAGAGCATCGCCGTGGTGAACTGCAGATTCCCCTTCCAGAGCGTGCCGAGCCAGTTGAACGTCTTCACGCCGCTGGGGAGCGCGATGAGCATCGTCGAGACCATGAACGAGAGTCCGAGCGCGGGGTCCATCCCCGACACGAACATGTGATGCCCCCAGACGATGAAGCCGAGTCCGGCGATCGCGCTGATCGAATAGACCATCGGGCGGTAGCCGAAGAGCGGCTTGCGGGCGAAGCAGGCCAGCATGTCCGAGACCATGCCCATCGCCGGCAGCAGCATGATGTAGACCGCCGGGTGCGAGTAGAACCAGAACAGGTGCTGCCACAGCAGCGGCTGTCCTCCGCCCGACGACGGCACGCCGTTGTTCGCGGAGAGCATCTCGGGGAGGAAGAACCCGGTGCCGAAAACCCGATCGGTCATCTGCATGAAGACGCCCGCGGTCAGCACCGGCA
>CAZZBI010000082.1:0-16485 GCA_964652385.1 uncultured Pirellulaceae bacterium
ACGCGCGGCTGTGCGACGTCGGTCATCGCTCTCGCCGCGCGGCTCGAACCGCGGCACGGTCGCAGTCCCTCGGCTCGAGGACGAGCTGGGGCAACGTTGGCCCGCGTCGTCCCCGACGCGCGGCCGTGCAACGTCGGTCATCGCTCACGCTGCGCAGCTCGATCCGCGGCACAGTCGCAAACCCTCGGCTCGAGGACGAGCCGGGGCTACATTGGCCCGCGTCGTCCCCGACGCGCGGCTGTGCGACGTCGGTCATCGCTCACGCCGCGCCGCTCGAACCGCGGCGCCACTTGGCTTCGGACCGGCGCGAGGTGTACACTCGTGCGCCGGAACGGCTTGAATCACACGGCTCGGGACGAGCCGACGCAGCACGAGCAGGGAATGGGGACGGATCCGATGAACGACGGAACGCCGACGGACGGCCATGCGATGCACGGGGGCACGCCGGTCCGCCGGCGACGCCTCGATCCTTGGGAACAGCCCGAGTCGGACGGCAGCTGGCTCGGTCCCCGTTCCGACGGCGACGACGTCCGCCAGCGACTCGACGCGTCGATCGCGGGGTTGACCGACGCGCAGCGTCAGGCGGTGGAGTTCGGCAACGGTCCGTTGCTGATCGTGGCCGGTCCGGGGAGCGGCAAGACTCGCGTCATGACGCATCGAATCGCGAAGCTGATCGAACGCGGCGTTCCGTCGTGGCAGATCGTCGCGCTCACGTTCACCAACAAGGCGGCGGACGAGCTTCGCGAACGGATCTCCCGGCTCGTTCCGGGGACCGAGGTCTGGGCGGGGACCTTCCATCGCTTCTGCGCCAAGCTGTTGCGTCGTTACGCGCCGCAGGTCGGCCTGCAGGAGAACTTCACGATCTACGACCGAGACGATTCGCTGCGGGCGCTGAAGGAAGCGATCGGCGAGTCGGAAGTCGAGCTGTTCCAATACACCGCCGGTGAGATCCAGAATGAGATCGGCCGCGCCAAGAACCGGAGTCTCGATCCGGACGCGTTTCTCGCGGCGGACGGCGGGGCCCTCGCCTCGATCGCCGCGAGGATCATGCCGGTCTATCGCCGCCGCCTGCTCGCCCAGAACGCGGTCGACTTCGATGACCTGCTGCTGCATGTCGCCCGGTTGCTCGACGAGAACGAAGAGCTCCGTCGGGCCCTGGATGCGCGCTTTCGCCATCTGCTGGTCGACGAGTATCAGGACACCAACGTCATCCAGTACCAGATCGTGCGACGCCTGGCGCGCGACGTGCCGAATCTGGTGGTGACGGGGGATCCCGACCAGTCGATCTACGGCTGGCGCGGAGCCGACCTGCGGAACATCATGGATTTCGAACGGGACTATCCGAGCGCGCGGATCATTCGCCTGGAACGGAACTACCGCAGCACGAAGCGGATTCTGCGAGTCGCCGATCAGCTGATCGCCAACAACCGGTTCCGGCGCCACAAGGAGCTGTTCACCGAGAACGACGAGGGGGAACCGGTTCGCCTGATCCATTTTCCGGATCACAAGGACGAGGCGGAAATGATCGCCGAGTCGATCGCCCGTCGGATCGCCGAAGGGGAACGCCGCCCGTCGGACTTCGCGATCTTCTACCGGATCAACAGTCTTTCGCGTTCGTTCGAGATGGCTCTGCGGCGGCGCGGCGTGCCGTATCAGGTGGTTCAGGGGTACGAGTTCTATCAGCGCAAGGAGGTGAAGGACGTTCTGGCCTACCTGACGCTGCTGGCGAATCCGGCCGACGACCTGGCGTTCGAGCGGGTGGTGAACGTGCCGCCGCGCGGCATCGGCAAGACGACCCTCGAGAAGCTGAAGCGCAAGACGCGCGCTGCTCGGATTTCGATGCTCGCCGGAGCGCTCGATGCATCGAGCGGCACCGGTATCTCAGCTCGCCCCGCCAAGCAGCTCCAGAGTTTCGCTCAGATGATCCGCCGCCTCGCGACGCAGGCCTCGGGCGGGGTCGAGGAGATCCTGGGTCGAGTCCTGCTCGAATCGGGCTATCGCGAGTCACTCGAGCGGCAGGAGTCGACCGAGAGTCAGGAGCGGCTGGCCAACATCGACGAACTGCTCAACGCCGCTCGCGAGTTCGACGCATCGTCGCCGGTCGACGAAAGCGGCGCGGTGCTGGGGGACCTCGAGGGGTTTCTCGAACAAGCGGCGCTCGTCGCCGACACCGATGCGTTCGAAGGTTCGACCGACAAGGTGACGCTGATGACGCTGCACGCCGCCAAGGGACTCGAGTTCCCGGTCGTGCATATCGTCGCGCTCGAGCACAATCTGTTGCCGCATGCGCGCTGCAAGGACGATCCGCTGCAGCTCGAGGAAGAGCGGCGACTGCTGTTCGTCGGCATCACCCGAGCCGAGCAGGAACTGCAGCTCAGTCTGGCTCACTATCGTGCGATGCGCGGCTCGGTCTTTCCGACGAGCCCGAGCAGCTTCCTGATGGAGTTGCCTCGCGACGAGATGGAATGTCGGGATCTCGGCGTCGACGGGCTGTTTCGTCTGGGGGGACCGAGCGGCGGGCGAGATCGCCAGGCCGAGTTTCTCGGCGCCGACCCGTTCTCGTTCGATCCGGCGTCTCTCGAAGCGATCGATGCGTTCGACGGGATCGACGAACCTGCCGAAAGAGGTTCGGCGGACGTTTCGGTCGACGATTTCGCACCGGCCTCGGGAACCCGCCGGCCTTCGTCGGACGATCTCGAACTGGTTCCGGACGAAGAGGTGTTCCCGTCGGAAGACGCTTCGCCGAACGGAATGCGGCGGCCGACGCGCCCGGTCGCTCGCACGATCCGTTTCGACGACTCGGATGAATCGACGACGAAGTCAGGCGGGGATCGCCGCAGCGCGGGGCTGCCGCTGATGACCGCGGCTCGCATGGCCGGCGAGGAGTCGGCCTCGGGGAAGATCGATCCGGAGCGGTTCCGTCACGGTCAGTTGGTGATGCATCCCGAGTACGGCCCCGGAACGATCGTCGGCCTGTCGGGATCGGGCGTGAAGCGGACCGGAACGGTGAAGTTCGTCGGTCAACACGAGAAGCGGTTCCGACTGGCGTTCGCCCCGCTGGTCCCGATCGGCGATTGACGCCGGCCGATGTTCGGCGAGTACGTTCTCGGGCGCTGCGCCGATCACTCAGGCAGGCGAGTCGCCGGAACGTCCGAGTCGCGTCCTGAGTTTGGCGACCAGCCCTTCGATGGTCCGTCGTTCGTACTCGTCGATCAGGCCCCCTTGCTTCAGCACGACGAGCAGGGCGATGCACGAGACGAGGGCCGGGATCGCTCCGAGCAGCAGGACGAGCGGGAAGGCCGAGATGATCAGGAGCGACGGCGAGGCGTTCCAGCCGAAACGCCTTCCCATCAGCAACAGACTGGCCCAAGCGAGGCCGTTGGCCAACAACGTGGCGAAGGTCGCTCCTTCGAGTCCCCAGTCCGGAATCAGCAGCGCGTTGAGGCCGAAGTTGGCGAGTACGGCGAGGGCGAGACCGCCGGTCGCCCAGCCTCCCTTCTCGCAGCACCACAGATAGTCTTCGCCGATCGTGTACAGGCTGAACCACAGGCAATAGACGAGCGTCATCGGCAGGATGCCGACGCTGGCGTCGTAGCGCCCCTGAAACAGGAAACCGAACGTGAGCGGCGCCAGCGCGATGACCGCGGCGCTGCCGAAGGTGCCGGTGATCGCCATCCCCTTGAGCGCCAGCTCGAGCAGACGCTTGACCTCGACCGTCTCGCGACGTTCCCAGTGAGTCACCAGGTACGGCAGCAGCAGATTCGAGACCATCATCGCGACGCCGAGCATCAGGACCGGAATCATGCGGCTGGTGTGGTACTGACCGACGAGTCCTTGAGCGATCTCGGGTTCGCCGCCGAGCACCAGCAGCATGTAGCGATCGGAAAGCTCGAAGACGTTCGAGATGAAGCTGATCAGGCAGTTCCAGAGCGCGTAGCGACCGATCCGTTGCCAGACGTCCTGCCGCAGGACCGGCACGCTCCCCATCACCCCCTTGCCGCGCAGCGACCGGAGCGCGGTCCAGGCGGGGAGGCAGGCCAGGAGGGTCGCGATCAGAAAGGCGATCGAAACCCAGATGACGTCGGCCGAAATCGCCAGCACGAAGATCGCCCCCAGCAACGTGAACCCGGCGCTGTGGATCATCCGCATCCAGCTGGCGGCTCGCAGCAGTCGGAGCGATTCGGTCAGATCCTGCAGCGTGTTGAACAGGACGATCGCGACCAGACAGACGGCGACGACCAGGACCAGATCGGCCTGAGCCGGATCGCGAAAGAGGAGTCGGGCCCAGCTGCCGGATCCGACCGCCAGAATCGCACCGGTGATGACTGCCAGCAGCGCTGCCGATCCGAGGGTGATCCGCAGGAAGCCGCCGAGTTGCTCGCGGATTCGGAAGTGCTCGACATAGCGGCGGAGCGAACTGGTGGTGCCGAGCACGGCGAGCGGCGCAAGCGAGAAGATCAGACTCTGGGTCAGCGACCAGAGTCCGACCTGATCATCGTCCAGCACGCCGCAGAACAGGAACCCTCGTCCCAGGCCGATCAGGCGCTGAAAGACGGTCATCAGCAGAGCGACGGTCATGCCGTGCGCGAGCGAGTCGCCGATCAGCGCCGGCGAGGTCGAGGTCTCGGCGGCGGGAACCGCAGGACCGGATTCGATCGATTCTGCGGCCGGAATTCCGGACATTACATGAGGCGTTCGGAGGGGAGCGACGGGGCACGGCGACGACCGGACGAATCGGTCGGAAATCGACGGCGAAACCTACGTCGCGAACTCCGCTCTGTTTCCGGCGGCTCGTAGGCCGCAGGAAACACCCCTCGGCCGATCGCTCATCCGATCCCGACGGCGGCCGACGGAGCCCGCGTCGCTTCGGCTTCCTGGTCAAGGAACGTCACCTCGCCGGAGCGCAGGTCATAGAACGCTCCTACGATCCGCAGCTCCCCTCGTTCGCTCCGGCGACGGAGCGTTCGACTCGCGTCGGACAAGTGCCGAACGACGCGCGCGACGTTGGCTCGCGAGACCGCATCGACCAGTCGTTCCCGCTCGCCGCTCTCGGTCGTTCGGCCGGCGCCCGAATCCGCTTCCGCCAGCGCCGTTCTGATGTCGGCCCCCAACGCGTCGAGGTGCTCGCATCCGCAGTCCTCGTGCGTCGCCGCGTCGCACATGTCCCGGGAGGCCGAGTCGCATGAGGGGCGATCGAGCGCGGTCGCGACGGCGCCGCAGCGGGAGTGGCCCAGGACGACGATCAACTTGGCTCCCGCACGATCGGCGGCATATTCGAGACTGCCGATCGATACATCCCCGGCGACGTTGGCGGCAACGCGGACCGTCAGCGCGTCGCCGAGTCCGAGATCGAAGATCAGCTCGGTCGGCGTGCGCAGATCGATGCAGCTCAGGAAGGCGACGATCGGAAAGGGGGCCGAGACGTTCGCATCGACCTGTCGGACGAGGTCGCGCTGGATCGAACGACCGTTGCGGAAGCGGGCATTTCCCTGCTTCAGCAGGTCCAGGACCTGGTCGGGCGATACTCCCTGTTGCAGGTCGCGAGCAGTCAGATCGACGAAGTCGACCTGATCGGCGATCCGGTAATGATCGCGAAAGCCGACCGCTCGGACGGTCAGCCCGCGGGCGGCAGCTTCCTCGTTGCGGAAGTCCTGCAGCAGGCCCAGGCAATCCGGATCGATGAACTCCGAGCGGCGCGCATCGAGCACGACCGACGAGCCGGAGGGAATCGCATGGAGCGTCCGAGCCAACGCGGCTCGATTGAGGAACGAGACCTGCGGGGCGAGCTCGATTCGAGTCACCTCGCCCGACAGGTGCTTCTCGTGGATGACGTGCGGCGCCGTCTTCAGATCGCGAGCCAGTTCGAACATCAGCGAAGCGACAAGCCCCAGACCGACACCGAACAGCAGGTCATGCGCGACGATCCCGACGATCGTCACCAGGAACGGAACGTACTGCGACGGACCGGCCTTCAGCAGATTTCGGCCGATCTTCGGATGCGCGAGCTTGAAGCCGGTGTGTACCAGGATCGCGGCCAGGCAAGCGATCGGAATGGTATTGAGCGCCGAGGGAAGGAGCACGACGGTCGCGACGATCAGCAAGCCGTGCCAGATCGCCGAGACCTTCGATCGCGCCTTGGCCTCGAGATTGACGCTCGAGCGGACGACGACGCTGGTGATCGGAATCCCGCCGAACAGACCGCTGACGACGTTGCCGACCCCTTGCGCGATCAGCTCGCGATTCGGAGGCGATACGCGCTTGCGCGGGTCGATCTTGTCGACCGCCTCGACGTTGAGCAGCGTCTCGAGCGAGGCGACCGCAGCGACCGTCAGCCCGGCGATCCAGATCTCGGTCCGTCCGATCGAGGCGAAGTCCGGCCAGGTGACGAACGTGCCGAGGTCGCTCCAGGTCGCGGCGACCGGAACGCTGACCAGACGCGGTCCCGCAACGATCCAATCGGCCCCGAATCGCGACAGGAGCAGCTGCAACGAGACGCCGAGCACGACGACGATCAGCGGTGCCGGGACCGGCGATTTCTTCAGCTTCGGAAAACGCTCCCAAACGATCAGCAACAGCATGCAGAGCAGGCCGATCGTCGCCCCTCCGGCATGCAGATGCGAGATGAGCTCGTCGAATCCGGCCCATGTCGGGCCGTGCGCCGCATGAGCTCCGTGCGCTTCGGGCCCCGCGACGGTCGACGGATCGACGGCATGGCCGAACAGATGCGGTGTCTGCTTGAGGATCAGCAGGATGCCGATCGCGGCGAGCAACCCCTTGATCACCGACGTCGGAAAGTACCCCGCGATGAAGCCCAGACGCGCGATGCCGATCGTCAATTGCACGACGCCGGCGATCACGACCGCCACCAGAAACGCCTGGAAACTGCCCAGGTCCCTGATCTGCAGCAACACCACCGCCGCCAGGCCGGCGGCAGGCCCCGAGACGCTGCTGTGCGAGCCGCTGATGAGGCCGACGACCAGCGCGCCGATCGCGCCGGCGATGAGCCCCGAAATGGCCGGCGCTCCCGAAGCGTTCGCGATGCCCAGACAGAGCGGCAGCGCCACGAGATAGACGACGATTCCCGCCGTCAGATCGCGTCCGAAAGCTCCGAAGTCATAACGGTCGATCGATCGATCCATGAGGCATGTTCCGTGATGCGGACGACAAGAGGGCTGGGGTACCGTCGGACGCGAGAACTTCGACCTCGGAGAAACGATCAGGAGGGAGGTCGAGGAGGCGAGTCCCCTTTCCAGACCGCCCACCCCCATGCGAACGCATACGGGATACCGATCGCTCCGAGCGGAACGAGCGAATCGGTCGGCAAGCCGAGCGACTTGCCGAGGATTCCGATCGCGGATGATCCGAGGCAGACGACGGCGATGGCGCGACAGATCCGTCGATGCGCCGAGCGGCGCGATCGCTCGTCGTCGTCCGGATCAGCCGGAACGGTAAGCGGCACGCGAGAACTCCTGGGTCCGATCGTCGTCGTCATGGGTCGACGGGATCCGAACCGTGCCACGGTGGTGGGAATCGTACGTCCGTACGGGGTGCGAGATCGTCGACGGCCGCAGCCCGAGACGAGCCTCGCGAGAACGTGAACCGACGAACCGAGCCGTCGAGGCGAAGCGCCCCACGGCGGCCGAACTCGAACGGCGAACGACGGCTCTCCGACCGAGCGCCGCCAGCCGCGAAGGATGAGGCCGTCATCGTCGAACGCACCGCATCCGGGCCGATGTCGAGCGATGCGAGGGACCGTCGTCGAGCAGGACTTGCAAGACCTGCCGAAATCGACCGTGCCCCCGGAGGCTATCCTTCGGTCGGGTTCGGGGCCACCCGAAAGCGGTTTACCTTGCGGAAACGTAATGATCGAGAGGGTCCGAGTTCCCTTGACCGAACTTCTTCGTCGCGTTCTCTCAGCACGCTCCGATTCGACGCGTCGCCGCATCATCCGATACCCGCCAACGACGACCGATCGGGAGTCGCGGCTCTCGGGTCGTCCAGAAATCGCACTTCACCCGTCCGGACGTCGTAGAAAGCGCCGACGATCTTCAGGTCACCGCTGTCGAGTCGGCGCCGGAGCGTTCGGCTCGATTCGCTCAGTTGTCGAACGACGCGTTCGACATTCGCCCGAGCGACGGCATCGACCAGGCGTTCCTTGAAGAGCGGATCGCCTGCGTCGGGGCGCCGGAACTTCAGCACGTCGATCGACTTCTGGATCTCGGCGACGAGCGAATCGAGATGTTCGCAGCCGGTCGCTTCGGCGATGTTCCGCTCGTTGCGGAAAAAGTCGACCGCCGCGGTCACCGCGCCGCATCGCGAATGACCGAAGACGACGATCGCCTTGGCTCCGGCGCAGTTCGTGGCGTACTCGAGACTTCCGATCGCGTACGGACTGGCGATGTTTCCGGCGATCCGGACGGTGAATGCGTCGCCGAGACCGAGATCGAAGAGCATTTCGATCGGGGCGCGCGAATCGATGCAGCCGAGGAACGCGGCCAGCGGGAACTGTCCGGCGGCAGTCGCATCGACCTGCCGGATCAGGTCGCGCTGCAGCGGCCGACCGGCGCGGAAGCGCAGGTTTCCCTGCTTCAGGATCTCGAGGACCTGATCAGGCGTCATGCTCCGCTGCAGATCGCGACTGGACCAGTCGACATAGTCGACCTGATCGGGCATCCGGTAGTGATCTCGGAAGCCGACGATACTGACGTTCAATCGGCGCGCGATCGCGTCCTCCTCGCGGAAGTCCCGGATGACGCCCAGACAGTCCGGATCGATGTAGTCCGACTTGCGCGCATCGAGCACGATGTTCGATCCGGTCGGGATCTTCTCGAGCGTCGACGCCAACGCGGCTCGATTCAGGAACGTCACTTCGGGGCCGAGTTCGACTCGGATCACGTCCCCTCCCAGATGCTTCTCGTGAATCACGTGCGGCGCCGCCTTGAGGCTGCGGAACATCACGAAGAGCAGCGAAACGGCAAGGCCGAGACCGACTCCGAACAACAGATCGTGCATGACGATGCCGCCGATCGTCACGAGGAACGGGACGTACTGCGTCGCCCCACCGTCGTGCATGCTGCGGAAGAGTTTGGGATGCGCCAGCTTGAAGCCGGTATGGAGCAGAATCGCCGCCAGGCAGGCGATCGGAATCAGGTTGAGCGCCGCCGGAACGAGCACCACCGTCGCCACGATCAGGACGCCGTGCCAGACGGCCGACACCTTGGTCCGAGCCCCTGCCTCGAGATTGACGCTCGACCGGACCACCACGCTCGTGATCGGCAGCCCGCCGAAGAGCCCGCTGCAGACGTTGCCGATTCCCTGAGCCATCAGCTCGCGGTTGGGCGGCGAGAGGCGTTTCTTCGGATCGAGCTTGTCGACCGCTTCGATGTTGAGCAGCGTCTCGAGCGAGGCGACTGCGGCAATCGTCAGGCCTGCGATCCAGACATCGGAGCGGTAGCGCCCCGAGAAGTCGGGCCAGGTGACGAAAGCCCCAAGATCGCCCCACGTCTCGGCGATCGGCACTCGAACCAGATGATTGCCGTCGATCACCCAGAACGAACCCAGACGGGACATCAGCAACTGTAGCGCGACTCCGATCGCGACGACGATCAGCGGCGCGGGAATCGGCGACTTCTTCAGGCTCGGTATCCGTTCCCAGATCATCAGCAGCGCCAGACAGAGCACGCCGATCGTCGCGGCGCCGGGGTGCACGTGCGAAATCAGCTCGCCGAGTTCCGAGAAGGTCGTTTCGTGGTCGACCTGAACGAACGAGTCGTCACCGACCGGATCGGCATCGTGGCCCAACAGATGCGGAATCTGCTTCAGGATCAGCAGCACGCCGATCGCCGCGAGCAGTCCCTTGATGACGGAGGTCGGAAAGTAGCCGGCGACGAAACCGAGTCGTCCGATACCGATCGCCGTCTGGACGACGCCGGCGATCACGACGGCGAGCAGAAAGAGACGAAAGCTCCCGAGGGCGGCGATCTGCATCAGCACGACCGCGGCAAGCCCCGCGGCCGGTCCCGAGACGCTGCTGTGAGAACCGCTCAGCAGGCCGACGACCACGCCGCCGATCGCTCCGGCGATCAGACCGGCAATCGCCGGAGCACCCGAAGCGGTAGCGATGCCCAGACAGAGCGGCAACGCGACCAGATAGACGACGATCCCCGCCGCGATGTCCTTGGCGAAGGCCTTGGAATCGTATTTTTCGTTGGTTCGGTCCATGAGTCAGGAGTCCGGACGAGTGTTTCAGAAAGGGAGGAACCGCTCGGGGTCGTCACACGTTCGTCGCGCGGCGGTCGGGCCCCAAAAACGGCACGTCGGGCACCGCGAGCGTCGGCGGGCGACAGGTCCGACCATGCGGCGGCGAGCCGGAAGCGACCGAAGCCGGATTCCGATCTCCGCCTTGCGACGCTCCCGAACCGCCCGAATGCCTCAGGTCGAACGGGGCGAACGAGGCTCGTCACCGCGCCACGCGGCCCAGGCCCACGCGATCGCGTACGGGACGCCGATCGCACCGAGCGGTACGAGCGATTCGACGTGCAGCCCCAATGTCCGTCCGAAGTGCCCGATCGCCGCGGCGCCGAGACAGACGACCGCGACCGAGAAGCAGATGCGACGATGAGCCGCGTGCGATTCGCGCGACTCGATGCCGTCGATCGTCGAAGGTGAAGTAGCCATGGTTCGAAGTCCTGGTCGTCGAAGCCGCAGCGTCGACGGTTCGATTCCGTCGACGAGCCTATCGAACTCCGACGGTCGAACGACCGCCGGGCAACTCGGTGAGAGCTCGCCGAAGGCGACTCTCGTCCGACGACCGAACCTCAGTTCCGAAGCGGCGCGAGCAGGCCGTTGGCCAGTCGATGTCCCGCGACGGCAGGCTTCGAACGGACGGCAACCAGGAGAGCGGCCCGATACTCGGTCGACGGCGCCTCGCCGACTCGATGCGATAAGGCCTGGTCGACCGAAGCGGCTCGCCGCTTGAGATCGCGGCGATGGGAAGAGGTCGATTCCTCTTCATCCTCACCCGAACGTTTCGATTCCGAGTCGTCTTCGTTCGACGAACGAAGCGGATCGGATCCCGACTCGATGGTCGAACGACTCGCGTTCAACCGGGGGCCGAGGTGCTCGAATCCGAAATGACCGAGAACCGCGATCGCGACCGACAGAACCAACCCCCAGCGCAACACGATCGAACCGGTGCGAAGAGTCAGCCGTCGTGTGAGCGATCGGGAAGGCATGCGAATGACGATCCCCGCGGCCGAAAGAGCCGCCTTGCGGCGGACGAAGCCCTGATGTTAGGCCCGATCGGTGCCGTTGACCACCCGAACTCGGAGGGACTTCACCGGATCTTCCGTTAATGATCGGCAGTTCGGAGGGGCGAGGCGAGCGGTTCTGCTCGAAGCGACGTCGCTCGAGAGAAAGTCGCGGAGGGTGCTCGGCTGGGGGAAGCGAACCGAACTTCGTCCAAAAGTCGGTGGTGCCGGAACGATCGGCGGCAACGTTACGTCGTTACCTACGCGCTACTTGTGACCCCTGGGGGGCAGGATTAGTCTGATGCTCGCCCCCCTCCGCTTCGGCTTCCGATTCGGCTCAGCCCCTGTTTCTCGGCCTCGCCGGCTCGGCACTCGAAGAACCGGCCCTCGTTCCGTCGCGTTCTGCGCCCCTCACTTGCCCTGATTTCACGGACGAGCGGGGGTCACCGAGCGGCGACGGCGATCGGGGACGACGGTCTCGGGGACCGAGCGGTCACGGCTCGATCGACATTTCCATCAAGGCGACGACGCATGGTCAGCAACGCGGGACAATCCGCCTCGGACATGAACCTGAGCGACGACGATCGACAGGCGATCGCGCATCTGAAGGGCGCTCATGATCGGCTCCGGCAGGAGCTCGGCAAGGTGATCGTCGGTCAGAGCGAGGTGATCGAGCATCTGCTGATCGCGATCTTCGCACAGGGGCACTGTCTGCTGGAGGGAGTCCCGGGATTGGCCAAGACGCTGATGGTCAGCAGTCTCGCCAAGTCGCTCGACCTCTCGTTCTCGCGCATCCAGTTCACTCCTGACCTGATGCCGTCGGACATCACCGGCACCGAGGTGATCCAGGAGGACCGATCGACCGGGGAGCGCGGTTTCCGCTTCCTTCAGGGGCCGATCTTCCGCAACATCGTGCTGGCGGACGAGATCAACCGAACTCCTCCCAAGACTCAGGCCGCGCTGCTCGAAGCGATGCAGGAGCGGCAAGTGACCATCGGCGGGACGCGACACCCTCTTCCCGCGCCGTTCTTCGTCCTCGCGACTCAGAACCCGATCGAGCAGGAGGGGACCTACACGCTTCCCGAAGCGCAGCAGGATCGCTTCATGTTCAAGGTCTTCGTCGACTATCCGACGTACGACGAGGAGTTCCGCATCGCCGAGTCGACGACGTCGGATCGTTCGGTCGAACTGAATCCGGTCCTCTCGGGCGACGAGATCCTGCGGCTGCAGAAGCTCGTGCGACGCGTGCCGGTCTCGCCGTACGTCATCCACTACGCCCTCCGTCTGGTTCGCGCCACGCGCGTCCAGGACCAGGGGGCGATGGAGTTCGTACGCGATTCGGTGGCCTGGGGAGCGGGGCCGCGCGGAGCGCAGTACCTGCTGCTCGGCGCCAAGGCCAAGGCGATGCTCGAGGGGCGATTCTTCGTGACGATCGACGACATTCGTAGCGTCGCTCGGCCGGTGCTGCGGCATCGGGTCATCACGAACTTCAACGCCGAGTCGCGCGGGATCAACAGCGACAAGGTGATCGATCGCCTGGTCGCCGAACTCCCGGAACGGAGCTCGGGGGACGAGATCGCTCCGGCCCTCGCGGCTGCCCTGGCCTGAACGGCAATCGGTCGCGGTCGACTCGGATCGATCGCTCCGACGGCCCCCAACGTTTCGTCGCGGGGATTGCCGCATGGCTTCCGATTCGACTCCCAGACATCTCGATCCGCGCACGCTCGATCGGATCCGCCGATTGGACGTTCGCGCTCGGTTGGTCGTCGAGGGGTTTCTGACCGGTCAGCATCAGAGCCCCTATCACGGGTTCGCCGTCGAGTTCGCCTCGCATCGCGAGTACGTCCCCGGCGACGACATCCGGCACATCGACTGGAAGGTCTGGTCCAAGACCGATCGTCTGTACATCAAGGAGTATGAGGAGGAGACGAATCTCCGCTGTCAGCTCCTGGTCGATTGCAGCCGCTCGATGGACTACGGCTCGAAGAGCGCCTGGAGCAAGTTCGATCATGCGGCGACCGCCGCCGCTTCGCTGGCCTATCTGCTGCAACAGCAACAGGACTCGGTCGGTCTGCTGACGTTCGGCAATGCGATCCGGACTCAGGTCCGTCCCGCCGCCGGACCGAACCACATCCGCCAGCTGCTGCATGTTCTCGAAACGACCAAGCCGGACGAGACGACCGACGTCGGCAAGGTCTTTCGCGACGTCTCGGGCCAGCTCAAGCAGCGCGGTCTGGTCGCGATCTTCTCGGATCTGTTCGTCGACGAGGGGACGTTGCGGGAATCGCTGGAGCGGTTCCGACATCGCGGCCATGAGG
This sequence comes from uncultured Pirellulaceae bacterium, assembly GCA_964652385.1. Lineage (GTDB taxonomy): Bacteria > Planctomycetota > Planctomycetia > Pirellulales > Pirellulaceae > UBA11682. The sequence continues at coordinate 13,568 of CAZZBI010000082.1, forward strand.
TGATCGTCTTTCAGGTGATGCACTCGGACGAGCTCCGTTTTCCCTTTGACGAGAACACGTTGTTCAAGGGGATGGAGCAGTCGGTGCAGCTGTATGCCGAACCCCGTTCGCTGCGGAAGGCCTATCTCGAGTCGGTCGAGCGGTTCCTGGAGCGGACCCGTTCGGTCTGCGGCGGCCTGGGAATCGACCACGTCATGGTCGACACCGCGGAACCGCTCGATGCGGTCCTGGCGAGGTACCTGGCGTTTCGGCAGCGTGTCCGACGGCGAGCGCGACGCTGATCGGATCGTCGTCCGAGGCGATCGCGAGCGGGCGGTTCGAGGCGCCCCGGATCGGGAACGGGATATCGGGGCGAGGCGACACCGAACGAGGAAACGGGCTTCATGGGCTTCCTGTCGAACATCCTGATGCACCCCGAGATGCTGGCGGCGGGAGCTGCCGCGATCTCGATCCCGATCCTGATCCACCTGCTCAACCGGCGACGCTTCAAGGAGGTCGATTGGGCGGCGATGGAATTCCTGCTCGACGCCGAGCAGAAGAATCGTCGCCGCGTCCGGATCGAACATCTGATCCTGCTGCTGCTTCGTTGCCTGGCGATGCTGCTGATCGGCGCCCTGATCGCTCGACCGTTCCTGCCGGCGAATCTGGGGGCGGTCTTCTTCGACACGCAGCAGTACGAGCGGATCGTCGTGCTCGACGATTCGCTGAGTACGCGAACGCTGGCGGGGAATCGGAGCGGTTTCGAATTCGCGCAAGAGAAGCTGGTCGAGCTGCTCGAAGGGCTCTCGAGCGACGAAACCGACGACCGCGTGACGTTGCTGCTGACCAGTCGGCCGGAAGAGCCGGTGGCGGCGGCCAAGCCGATCACGTCGGCCAATCTGGCCGAGTGGGTCGACCTGGTGAACGAACTCGAGCCGACCGATCTGGCGGTCGATCTGGGACGAGTCCTGACCGAGGTCGATCGCTATCTGGGCGAGCCGCGGCAGGATCTGAACCGGATCGTCTACGTGATGAGCGATCTGATGGAGCGGGATTGGCGAGCGACCGGCGCGACCGACGATGCCGCGCTTCCGCATCAGATCCTGCAGGGAATCGCGGACAAGGTTGCCGGTTGCTTCGTCGTCGACATGGGACTTGCCGCGTCCGGAAATCTGGCGGTCGAATCGGTTCGGCCGGCCGAGGCGCCGGTGGAAGGCGTGCCGACTCGGATCGACGTCCGCGTCCGCAATCTCAGCACCTCCGAAGCGCAGCAGGTGCTCGTCCGGTTGCAGATCGGTGATGCCCTGCCGATCGAAGAGACGATCGACGCGATTCCGGCGGGCGACGTTCGCGAGATCGGTTTTCCGGTCGTCTTTCCGCGGTCCCTCGACGATCAGTTCATCGCGACCGACGACGAAGGGAATGCGCTCGAGTCGCGAGTCCGCGGCAACGAACGGTCGGTCCGCCTGACCGCATCGGCATCGGTCGACGACGTGGCGATCGACGCGCTGCCGGCCGACAGCATCGCCTATCATTCGGCGCGCGTCGTCCGCGGCGTTCCGGTCCTGATCGTCGACGGCGATCCGAACGACGATCCGTTCCGCAGCGAGACGCTGTTCCTGCTGCGGGCGATCGACCCGCCGGGAGAACTTTCGTCCGGCAATCTGGTCGATGTCGTCAGCTACCTGGATTTCGATCAGAAGGTGCTGTCGGATTACCGCGTCATCTTCCTGTGCAACGTCGATCAGTTGTCCCCCGGCGGCATCGCGGCGCTCGAGAGTTGGGTGCGCGACGGCGGCGGTCTGGCGATTCTTCCCGGCGATCGGACGCGAGCCGCGCGGTTCGACGAGCAGTTCTACGCCGACGGGCGCGGGCTGAGTCCGTTCGGGTTGGTCGACATTCAGGGGGACGAGACGCGCGAGAAATGGGCGCGTTTCGAGGTCCCCGAAACGCCGCACCAGGTTCTGCGCGTCTTCGAAGGAGCGGAAAACCAGCTGCTGGATCGCGTCAAGCTGTTCAACTGGTGGCGTTCGCGCGTCGCATCGCCGCTCCCTCCCGACGTCAACGTGCTGGCTCGCTTGGATGACGCCGAAGGGTCGGTCGCCATCGCGGAGCGAGCGTTCGGACGCGGTCGAGTCGTTTCGTTCGTCGTGCCGGCCGATCTCGACTGGACCAACTGGCCCGAAGAAGGACTGAGCTTTCTCCTGGTCGGTCTCGATCTGACGTCGTATCTGTCGAGTCGCGAGGTCGGTGCGGGCGAACGGACGGTCGGACAGCAGATCGCCGAGACGGTCGATCTGTCGCTCGTTCGGCGTCAGGCGACGCTGCTCGATCCGACCGAAGAGCGGCACGACCTGATCGCCGACGAAGTGACGGACGAGTCATCAGCGTCGCCTGCCGGAGAGGCCGGCGCGGCCGCACCGACCGAAACCGCTGTGGCACCGGCAGCCGCGACCGATTCGGGCGAGGGGACGCCGACAGCACAAGGAACGTCGACCGCTGCCGCCGATCCGACGCGGCGGCGGTGGCAGTTCCGGTTTGCCGGAACCGAGCACGCCGGCTTCTATCGTCTGATGCTGACCGGCACCGACGGAGCGGCGACCGAGCGCGACTATTCGATCAACGTCGACCCGTCCGAGAGTCGCCTCGTCCGATTGGATGTCGCCGAAGCGCGACGCAATCTGTTCGGCGAGAAGATTCGACTCGTCGAACTCGAACGCCTGACCTCTCAGGCGGTCGAAGGGGGGAACCGCGAGTTCTGGAAGTGGATCGTCGTCGTGATGATCGGCATCCTGATCGGCGAACAGTCGCTGGCGCGGTGGTTCCGGTCGCGGCAGTAGTCGAGAGAACCGGTCGAGCGGAGTTCGACTCGGAACGAGGCGGAGGAGGGAGATGGCGATCATGAGGTCGAAACGAGACGCGCAGGATCGTCCGAAGAG
>CAZZBI010000083.1:0-898 GCA_964652385.1 uncultured Pirellulaceae bacterium
CAGTACGGTCACGTCGTCGGCGTGATGGAAGCGATGCCGGAAGACTCGAACGAGGCGTTCGTGTTCGAGGACAAGGTCATCGGCGGTCGCATTCCGCGGCAGTTCATCCCGGCGATCGAGAAGGGCTTCCGGTCGATGATCAACAAGGGGACGCTCGCCGGTTATCCGGTGACCAACCTGAAGATCACGCTGCAGGACGGCTCGTACCACGACGTCGACAGCTCGGAAATGGCGTTCCAGATCACCGCGATCGGTTGCTTCCGGGAGTACTTCCCGAAGACCAAGCCGGTGCTGCTGGAGCCGGTGATGCGAGTCGAGATCGAGGCTCCGGAGAACTTCCAGGGTCCGATCGTCGGCGACTGCACCGTCCGCCGCGGAATCATCGAGCACACCGAGCAGCGTTCGGACGGGACGACGCTGGTCGTCGCCGAAGTGCCGCTCGCCGAGACCTTCGGTTACGCGACCGACCTGCGGAGCATGACTCAGGGGCAGGGAACCTTCACGATGGAGCTGAAGGGTTATCGCCGCGTCCCGGGGAACATCCAGGAAGAGATCGTCGCCGAGCGGAAGAAGGAACTGGTCAGCTCGAAGTGATCGGCTCGGCCTGAGGCCGACGCCGAACGGCAAATCGAAGGGGAACGCTCGCCGGAGCGTTCCCCTTCCTGTTTCTTGGCGTTCGGTAGCGCCCGGGTTGCACTCTCGGTGCCTTCCCAGCCCGTGCTCTCCCAGCCCGTGCTCTCCCAGCCCGCGCTCTCCCAGCCCGCAGCGTCAGCAAGGGGTCCTCCGCGCCCTCTCTCATTAGACCTTGTGACCGCGAACGAACGACGCATCGCATCGGCCCCCGTGTAGGCCCGCGTCGTCCCCGACGCGCGGCGGAGTGATGCTGCGTTGATGCCGC
>CAZZBI010000083.1:998-4273 GCA_964652385.1 uncultured Pirellulaceae bacterium
CGCGGAGGACCCCTGCGCTTGGCGCTACGGGCTGGGAGACGCGGAGCAGGTCGGCCCCTGTGTAGGCCCGCGTCGTCCCCGACGCGCGGCGGAGTGATGCTGCGTTGATGCCGCGTATCGAGGCGCGAACCGGCCCGGAAACAGAGCCGAGGCGCGGAGGACCCCTGCGCTTGGCGCTACGGGCTGGGAGACGCGGAGCAGGTCGGCTCGGTGTAGGCCCGCGTCGTCCCCGACGCGCGGCCCGAGCGACTTCGGTCGTGCGTGACGCTGCGCAGCGTGACTGGCGTCGACGTCGCACGCCCGTCGGCTCGAGGACGAGCCGGGGCAACGAGGACGGGGCGGCGTCGATTCGCGGCGACCGAGGTCGGTCGCACGACGACGATCGGTGTGACGCCAGCGCCGCAAGAACGAGAAAAGCGGGGCGGAGTCCCGCTGACTCCGCCCCGCTCGTGGATCGATCGACGAACCGAACCGACGCGGTTCAGGAGAACTGCGAACCGACTTCGGGCTTGTTGATGGTCATCATCGCCCAGATGCCGAGCGGCAGGCCGAGCAGACAGCAGGGCGAGACGCAGGGGATCATCGCGATGATCAGGGCTCCCTTGACCATGCCGAGCGACTGGAGCTTCATCATCTTCAGCATGCCGAAGATCACGAATCCGCCGATCGCCATGCCGATCACGTTGAAGACGATGCCGACGGTGCCGCTCAGGATGTTCATCATCCCTTCGTCGCCGCCTGCCGCCGCTCCGAGCCCGGTACCCAGAACGTTCAGCGCGAGGCTGAGGATCTGGGCGGCGATGCCGAGTCCCATCGAGACCATCATCAGGATGGCGGGAAGCTTGACCGCCTCGGTGGCTCCCAAACGATTGCCGCCGGCGCCGCTGGGAGTCTGATAAGGGTTGCTGCTCATTGGTCGGTTCCTGTTGTTGCCCGCTCCGCATTCCCTGCGTCTGGTCCGAAGCGGCCGTTGACGAACGAACGACTGGATCGATTGCCGAGTCGAATGTCGGTCACGAGTCGCGACGCATCCGTCGCCGCGATGCTCCGACCTTGACTTCGACGAAGGGTCAGCGTAGTGAACCGGCGGCGCCCCGCAATACGAGGTGCCCGATTTTTCTTCGCGATCGTTTCGGTCGACCTCTCCGTCGCCCCGGGGAACCTCCCGCGCGCGTTGACACGCGCTATCCGCCGACTTAGCCTGCTGGACCGAGAGACGGCAGCCGCAGCGCGCGTCTGCTCGATCGCCTCGGGGCTGTCCGCCGGTCCGCCCCGAGACGACCGGGATTCCGCTCTCGAGCGCCCACCATCCTTCGCTCGTCTCGACGATCCCGTTCCGTTCCGCTCGACGGAGCGGCGGCGAGCGTCCGATGCGCGGAGTTTCCCGGAGTCGCCGCCCGATGTCTCCCGCCTCCGACGGCGTCGCCGCGGACGATCCGATGCTCGCCTGTCAGCTTCGGATCGGTTACCTCTTTCGCGACCCGCAACTGCTGCTCGCTGCGCTCACCCATGCCTCGGGGGCCGATCATCGATTGGCGTCGAACGAACGGCTGGAGTTTCTCGGCGATGCGATCCTCGGCTTCGTCGCCTGTGAGGAACTCTTTCGCCGCTATCCGCAGCAGCAGGAAGGGGAGCTGACGAAGGTCAAGTCGGCGGTCGTCAGCCGCAAGACCTGCGCCAAGGTCGCCAAGCGACTGCAGCTGGAACGCTATCTGATCCTCGGCAAGGGAATGAGCGGCCCGCAGCCGCTACCCGCCAGTCTGCACGCGGACGTCTTCGAGGCGCTGATCGCGGCGATCTATCTGGACGGGGGCTTCGAGTCGGCGGTCCGTTTCGTCCGAACTCATCTCGCGCCGGAAATCGACGAGACGGTCGCGGGCGAGACGGCGGCGAACTACAAGAGCCAGCTGCAGCAGCACACGCAGCGGGTCCACGGCCGGCCTCCGCACTACCATCTGCTCGAGGAGTCGGGGCCGGACCACTCGAAGACCTTCCGCGTCGCGGCTCAAGTCGGCGACGTCACGTACGCGCCCGCCTGGGGACGCAACAAGAAGGAAGCGGAACAGCGAGCCGCCGGCAACGCGCTTGCCGAGATCCAGGATCTCCCTCCGCGCTACGGCAACCTGGACGAGTCCCCCGTAACATCGGCTCCGATCGACGAATCGAGCGACGCGGAGCCGACTCCGGGAGACGCGGAGCCTTTGACGCCGTAGTGCCGAGCGCCGTCGGTTGCAGCGAATATCGAACCGAGGCGCGGAGAGGACCGTGGGCCACCGTACTGCGACCGGCCCCGGTCGCGGCCGATGCACACGGAGCCCCCTTGCTGACGCGGCGGGCTGGGAGGGCGCGGAGATCCCGTGCAGAAACTAGCCTCGGCTCGTTCTCGAGCCGAGGGCCTTCGACTTCGACGCCGGTCACGCAGCGCGGCGACTCGAACGACCGAAGTCGCTCGGGCCGCGCGTCGAGGACGACGCGGGCCTACACTCGCCGGCCGCGCGTCGGGGACGACGCGGGCCTACTACAGGCGCCGCGGAGCGACGCCCTGAGTTCACTGACCGGGAGGAACGAACGAGCCGCCGCCGGGGCCGCCTGGGGCAGGGGCTCCGCGGAAACCACCGCCTCCTCCGGGACCCATGACTCGATGCGCCCGGTGGCAGGCTTGGCACTGCCCCGAGAGCGACTGATGAGCCGAGTTCGCTTCGGTCGCGTTCTGCGCTTCGGCCGCCGATTTCAGTCGGTTGGCCGCCGCGAGGAAGTCTCCCGAGAACGTCGCCCAGCTCGACGGATCGCCGATCGGCGGCGTCAGTTCCGACGTCTTCTTCGCCAGCTCGACGTATTCGGTGCTCATCGCCAGGATCGATGCCCAATCCGGTTCCGCCGCGGCGATCGCGTCCTTGAGCTGCGCGTTGAGCGATTCCGGCCCCTTGCCGATCCGCTCCATCGCCAGCCCCATCTCCGTCGGTTCGCCGTTCGACGGCGGCGCCGGAGTCATGCCGGGACCGCCGGGTGCGGTCGATCCGCCGCCGCCGGCCGGCGTCTGTTCGGTCGGAGCGACCGACACGTCGCCCGAGCCATCTCCCGCATCCGACCCGCAGCCGACGAGCGAACCGCTGCCGATCCCCAGGGCCAGCACCAGTCCGAACCGAACGCCGAACGATCGCATCTCCGACTCTCCCCAAGAAACGCGTTCCCGCCCGATCTCGTCGCGACGATGCGACGACGATCGGGCGGGAACGTGAAGCCAGTCGGTATTGGGACCCTTCGGACAGGCCGTG